>NZ_LVWG01000032.1 GCF_001622165.1 Pelodictyon luteolum | reverse complement strand
TATACTCATGATGGGCGGGACCCGCTTCGGACTCGTGCTGCTGTATGGCAGCGCCATGAACTCCGAACGCATCGCAGGGTTTGGTGCTGCTTCAGTTCTTCTTGACCCTCTTTTCCTTACGGCAGTTGCCATCGTGCCCGCAGCTCAGTATCTACTGTTCCATACCCCCTACGGCCTTCGGCTGCGCGCAGCAGGGGAGGACGCCGCTGCAACGGACAGCGCGGGGATAAGCGTATCGGTTATGCGGTATTCAGGGGTCCTGATATCGGGTGTGCTTGCGGCTCTCGGTGGAGCGTTTCTTGTCTTTCAGCAGCATACCTTCACCGATTCCATGTCGGCTGGCCGCGGGTACATGGCGCTTGCCGCCATGATCATCGGGCGGTGGAACCCTCTCGGAGCAGCCTTTGCAAGTCTCTTTTTTGCTTCGGCTGAGTCACTCGAAATCTGGACCCAGGGCGGCTGGCTTCCCTCACAGGTGGTCCAGTCCATGCCCTATGTTGTTACCCTGCTGGTGCTTGCCGGATTCGGAAAACGTTCCCGCCCTCCGCGTGAAGTGGGCGTGCCGTTCAGGAAAGGCGGGGTTTCAAGCTAGCTCGAGCACTGCCTGAACCAGCCGGTCAATCCCCTTTGATACTTCCGAGATCGAGGGCCCGAGCATGTAGGCGGGGGTGCTCACGACCTTTCCCTTTTGCCAGATATGGGCGTTATTGACCGCGCATTCGACGTGCCGGGCCCCCATCGTTTCAAGGTCGGTCGCGGTCGCCGGATCGTTGCCTATGGTGAGTTCCGGTTTCCGGCTGCCGAGCACGCATGCGGCTATGGCCGGAGCTATGCAGATGAAGCCGAGGGGTTTAAGGGCATCGTGGAAGCTTCGGATGGCTTGCTCGACACCGGAATCGACGGTGCACTCCGCGCCCTTGAAGGCGTAGGTCGAGAGGTTTTTTGCGGCACCGTACCCTCCGGGGATCACGAGGGCGTCAAGATGGAGGGTGTCGAGCAGCTTGATGTCAGTGATCTCTCCACGGGAGATGCGGGCGGATTCGTCGAGTACATTGCGCGCTGCTCCTGCTTCTTCCTTGCCGGTCCGGTGGTTGACGACATGGTGCTGGGCAATATCGGGGGCAAGACAGACCGCTTCGGCTCCGGCCCGGTCGATTGCCAGAAGAGTGAGGACGGCTTCCTGGATTTCCGATCCATCGAGGTATCCGCATCCTGAAAGGATGACGCCGATTCGTTTTTTCATGGCGGCAGCGTTGTATTGTTTGCCCTGAAGGGCGGAAAAAGAGATGTTAGAGAAAAGGTACGGGTTTCATCATTAAGTTGCATCGTTTCAAGGCGCAGTCTATGCGGACAGCACGGCAAAGCAGGCGGAGGTGGATGAGGGCTGTCCTCTTGGCTCTCTTCTTCATCACTGGTTGCGCGGAAAAGAATGAAGCCCAGTTTCAGGTTGTGCGGGTTGGCGGCATGGAGTGGAGTGCTTCCAATCTGGACGTAGCCAGTTATCGGAACGGGGACCCGGTCCGGGAAGCCCGTACGGAAGAGGAGTGGCACGAGGCTGCCGGAAAGGGCGAGGGTGCATGGTGCCGCTATGAGGGGGCCGCAGGGCCGTCTGGCGGGTGCGGGAGGCTCTACAGCTGGCATGCGGTACATGACCCCCGCGGGCTTGCGCCGAAGGGGTGGCATGTCGCGATGGAGGATGAGTGGGAACGGCTCTCCCTGGTACCGGGAGGCCTTCGCTCGATCGGCGTTCTTCCCTGCGGAACAAGAAACTGCCTGAGCTCGTTCTACGGGTACGGGGTATCAGCCTGTTTCTGGACTGCGGACTCTTCAGGTGCGTTCGAGGCCTGGGACATGGAGATTGCCTCGCGGGAGCCGGAGCGGCTTGTCAGGGTCAGCGTCGCCCGGGGCCTCGGTTTGTCGGTACGCTGCGTTCGGGACCGCTCGACTCAGTAGATGAAGGGGATGAATTTCTTGACCCGTTTGGCATAGGCTGTGTAGTCCGGGTGCCGCTCCGTCAGCCAACACTCTTCACGTGAGGCCTTGTAGCTGAAAAAGAGGAATCCGAGGCCGGTGAAGAGGAGGTGCGACACGCTCATGATGAAGATGGTCCAGCCTGCAGCGAGAAATAGCTGGCTCGAGTATAGCGGGTGGCGCACGAGGCCATAGATGCCGGTGGTGATCAGCCGGCTGTGCTCAACAGGATAGGGGAGCGGGGTGAGGACCTCCTTCAGGTGGCTGGAGCCGAGCCCTCCGAATATGGCTGCAGTGCTCCATAATACGATGAGGGCCGCCCATCTGATAATCGGTGAGGTCCCTTCCATGGCCTCCAGCGGCCAATCGGGAAGGATGATGAACGTGAAAATCAGGATGAACTGGATGGCAACGAGATGCTCTCCGCGTTTCCCTGTCGGTGGTGTTTTTTTGTTCCGATTTCGTGCGACATTAACTGTATCTTAAAAGTTACGAAAAGGTATTTTTCCCAGTTTCAATGTCTCATCAGTCATGATTACTCCTGAAGAAACTCTTCTGCTTGTCATTGATGTGCAGGGTCGCCTTGCCCAGAGCGTATACGCTTCTGATTCTGTTATCGGCGCCCTCGGGCGCATGATTCGGGCATCCCAGATTCTTGAAGTGCCCGTACTTGTCACGGAGCAGTACCCCAAGGGTCTGGGCCGAACGGTGGACGCTCTTATGGAACTGCTTCCCGGAGCCCAACCGGTGGAAAAACTCTCGTTCAGCTGCTGCGGTGATGAAGGCTTCATGCATCGTCTCAGGGCGTTAGGTCGAAACGATATCCTGCTTGCCGGCATGGAGACTCATGTGTGCGTCTATCAGACCGCAGTGGAACTGCTGGACTTCGGTTACAACGTCCATCTTCTTACCGATGCGGTCTCTTCGCGGACTGAAGAGAACCGGATGCTCGGCATCCGCTGCATCGAAAAAGCCGGGGGTGCGCTCTCGAGCACTGAAATGGCCATGTTCGAGCTGCTTCGCCAAGCAGGTACCGATCGGTTCAAGGCGGTGTCGGCCATCCTGAAAGAGGCGTAGGCAGCCTCTTTCAGGGAAATCGCTCAATCCCGGACTACGGCCTTGAGCATTTCCTGCAGTTTATCCTCTCCTCTGGTGAAGCCGGTCGCAATGTTCAGGCAGCAGCAGGGGACCCCTTTCGTTTTTTCGAGCAGTCCGGGTTCCCCCTCCAGGCGGTAGCGGTCTTTTTCCGTCGTGACGAGCGTGAGCCCCTTCCGGCGGGCCTCCTCTATAAGAGGCAGGAAGTTATTTTCCGTATAGGGCTCATGATCCCGGAAAAAGCGTCGTTCCACAACGTGTACCCCCTTTTTCATCAGGCTTTCGACGAACGATGCGGGCGAGGCGATGCCGGCAAAGGCCAGCGCCTTGAGCTCTGTGGGCTCGGGGGGGGGCTCCGTCGCCATGCCTTCAGGGCCGAATGCCGTGAGCCCTCCGATGATCACTCGGGTTCTTGCAACAAGGGCGACCGTTCCTTTCAGCTCTGCTTCGATGGCATCCGCCTTTGATACATCGGTGATTTTTGAGAGCACTGCGACGTCGGCTCTCCCGATGCCTTTTTTAGGTTCGCGCAACCGTCCTTCGGGGAGCATTTTTGCCCCGGCGAACGGTTCCCGGGCGTTGATGACGACGATATCGAGGTCCCGCGCCAGCTGCCGGTGCTGGAATGCGTCGTCGAGGATGATGACGTCGGGCCGTTCGCCCCGGAACTGCTCCATGATGAACTGCACGCCTTCGCTTCGCTGTTCTGCTACTACGACTATGACTTCAGGGTTATTGGCGGCGAGCATGGCGGTTTCATCTCCCGACTGGGCGCTCCCGAGGAGAATATTCCGTCCATCGGAAACGAGCTGAACCCCTTTCGACATTCGCCCGTAGCCCCGGGATACGACGGCTGGCCGGCAGCCGATGGAGAGGTAGTATTTCAGGACCCAGTCCACGAGCGGCGTTTTGCCCGTACCGCCGGCAGTCAGGTTGCCGATGGAGACCACGGGAATGGGTGATTTCCACACCTTCAGTATCTTCCTGTCGAAGAGGGCGTTGCGCACCCTCGCCACCAGTCCGTAGAGGAGTGCGGCTGGCCGGAGGATGATGTTCAGTCGGCGCTCATGCATGGCCAAGGCGGTCGGAAAGCAGTTCGGAGTAAGTTTTGAGCTCTTCTTCGGAGTTGAATTGCGGCACGTCCAGGCGGTGCAGTTCAAGTGTGACTTTTGAGAACGGGTGTGGAATGATGAACCGGTCCCAGCTCCTCAGCTGCCATCCTCCCGTAAAGCTGATGCGTGCGAAAATGATGGGCACGCCCGACTCTGAAGCAATGCGCACGGTCCCGTATTTGAACCGGTGCAAGGGGCCCCTCGGGCCGTCGGGCGTGAGGGCGACGAGGCCCCCGCTTTGCAATGCGTCTTGCATGGCGGCGCGGACTTCGCCTCCTCCTTTCGAGCTTGATCCGCGGATGAGCCGGAACCCGAATCGCTTGAGGGCGAGGGAGAGTATGCTTCCGTCTTCCGACAGGCTCACAACTGCCGATGCATCTCTGTCAGGCAATAGTCTTCGCACGAACAGCCACCCCACGGCCATATCCCCATGCCAGAATGCGAAAATGCAGGATTGACCCGGTGCAGGCAGGTTGAAGCTACGCGGCTGGACCGACAGCCGGAGGCTACGGTAAAGGACGCGGAGAGCGGCGGGCAGGACGCGGCTGGAAATAATCGATGGGAGGGCCATGTGGGTCGGCCGGGCCATCCCCTGAAGTCCGGGGTGCGCCCTCTTGAAATTTTTTAATTGTTTTTTTTACCCGCTCTGCTTTATATACAAGCTATCCGCTTTGCGGCTGGAAGTAATGTAACACTCGCCGGCCGATAAACCGCCCTCTTAGACACGAACAGCATGAAGGTACTCATCATTGGAAGCGGCGCGCGCGAGCATGCGATGGCATGGGCGGCGTCACGGAACCCCGGGGTGGAGACGGTGTATGCCGCTCCCGGCAACGGCGGGACCGCCATGATGCAGGGCAAGGTGCATAATGTTGCCCTGAAGGCGACCGACCTTGAGGGGCTGCTCCGTTTCGCCCTTGAAAACTCCGTCGATCTGACAGTCGTCGGTCCCGAGCAGCCGCTCGAAGCCGGAGTCGTGGATCTTTTCCGGGACGCGGGTCTGAGGGTGGTTGGCCCGACCCGCGATGCTGCACGTCTTGAAAGCAGCAAGGTATTTGCAAAAGATTTCATGCGCCGCCACAGCATCCCAACCGCAGGCTACCATGTGTTCCGCCTGAAGGACGAGGCGCTCTCCTATCTTGATCGGCTCTCTCTTGAGGCATGGCCTCAGGTACTCAAGGCCAGTGGCCTTTGCGGCGGCAAAGGGGTGATCATAGCTCCCGATCTATTGAGTGCGCGGCGTGCCGTTCAGGAGATGTTCGACGACCGCGTGTTCGGCAATGCTGCCGATGAGGTTGTCATAGAAGATTTTCTCAAAGGAGAGGAAGCGAGCGTGTTCGCCCTGACGGACGGCACATCCTACCGCCTGTTCCTTCCAGCCCAGGACCATAAACGGATCGGAGAGGGTGATACCGGAAAGAATACCGGAGGCATGGGCGCATATGCGCCGGCCCCGCTGGTCACACCTGCCGTGATGCAGAAAGTCGAGGAACGGGTCATCCGTCCAACGCTCGAGGGTATGAGGGCTGAGGGTTGCCCGTTCACGGGGTTCCTCTATGTCGGCCTGATGATCGATGGCGGCGAGCCCTCGGTTGTTGAATACAATGCCAGGCTTGGAGACCCGGAGACCCAGGTGGTGCTTCCGCTGCTAAAAAGCGATTTCATCGATGCCCTCATGGCCAGCGTTTCGGGAGGGCTGGAAGATATTCCGTTCGAGATGCACCCCGGGTCTGCATCCACCGTCGTCATGGCTTCCGGGGGCTACCCAGACAGCTATCCAACAGGGATTGATGTACAGATCGACAGCGCCATTTACGGGATGGAGAAGTGTATGCTGTTCCACGCCGGTACGGCATATATCGACAGTCGTCTTACCACGGCCGGCGGCAGGGTCTTTTCCGTTACCGCGCTCGGACCCACGCTCCGCGAAAGCCTGAACTCTGCTTACCGGGCTCTTGGCACAATCAGTTTCGAGGGCGCCTGTTTTCGCAGGGACATCGGAGCCCGGGCCCTTTAACTTCCGAATATCGTTACCCGATCCATTCAACCGCTGCTGCTTCTGTCGCCGTATGAAAATACCCCGTCGAGCTTTTGAAATCATTCAGGAACAGGCATTCCGTGAACTTCCCCAGGAGTGTTGCGGGCTGTTTGCCGGCATAAAAAACGTTGACCATCGGGGCAATGTCGAGAACATCATCCATGAGGTGGCTCCCTGCCGTAACTGCCTCTATCACGGTCGTGAGAACGGTTTCGAGATATCCCATCAGGAATATTCCGACGTGGAGCGGGAGGCCAAGGGTCTCGGCTTTGCCATCGTCGGCTCCTATCACTCGCACATCAACTCTCCGGCAGTACCTTCACTGCACGATGTCGATTTTGCTAAGCCTGGCCATACCATGCTCATTATTTCCTTCTCGGACGGTCGCCCGAAAGAGGTCACCGCATGGCTCCGTCGCGAGTCCGGCGGCTTCCATCAGGAGCAGATCCGTGTTGTGGAGTGATTGATTGGTAACGCAGCCGAAGTCCGGAGGGATGTATTGAACAGCCGGAGTCCGATGGAATGGACGAACAGCCGAAGTCCGATGGAATGGACGAACAGCCGAAGTCCGATGAAATGGACGAACAGCCGAAGTCCGATGAATAGTTGGGGTTGATTGGAGGCGGCGCGGAAGTGCGTTGTCTTCGTGGATGAGTGGGGGAAATTTAGTACATTACCGACCATTGAAGCTTTCGAAGATCCTAACCTCTGATACCAGTGCCAAAGCGGGAAGACATCAAGTCCATTTTAGTGATCGGAGCCGGTCCGATCGTCATCGGTCAGGCCTGTGAGTTTGATTATTCGGGCACACAGGCATGCCGTGCCCTGAAGGAGGATGGCTACAGGGTCATTCTGGTCAACAGCAACCCTGCGACCATCATGACCGATATCGAGCTGGCCGACGCCACCTATATCGAGCCGATTACCCCGGAATATGTGCAGAAAATCATCGAGAAGGAGAAGCCCGATGCGCTGCTTCCGACCATGGGTGGTCAGACGGCGCTCAATACGGCGGTGAGCCTTGCCGAGTCGGGAATCCTCGAACGCAACGGCGTCGAACTCATCGGTGCGAAGCTGCGGGCCATCCGCAAGGCGGAGAATCGCGAACTGTTCAGCGATGCGATGAAGAAGCTCGGTCTGGAAATGGCCAAGGGATTTTTCGTCCGGAATGAAAAAGAGGCCCGCGATGCCCTCGAGGAAATCGGCCTGCCGATCATCATCCGCCCTTCGTTTACGCTCGGCGGTACGGGAGGAGGGTTTGCCGAAACCAAGGCTGATTATTACGAGGCAGTGCGGCGCGGCCTTGCCGAAAGTCCGATCGGCGAAGTACTGGTGGAGGAGTGCCTGTTCGGCTGGAAGGAGTTCGAACTTGAGGTCATCCGCGACCTTGCCGACAACGTGATCATTGTCTGCAGCATCGAGAACGTGGATCCGATGGGCGTGCACACCGGTGACAGCATCACGGTGGCTCCCGCCCAGACCCTGACCGACAGGCAGTATCAGGAGCTTCGTGATGCTTCGGTTCGCATCATCCGCGAAATCGGCGTGGAAACCGGCGGCAGCAACATCCAGTTCGCTATCCATCCCCGTACCGGCCGTATCGTCGTCATTGAAATGAATCCCCGCGTATCGCGCAGCTCGGCCCTGGCCTCGAAGGCGACGGGATTCCCGATTGCCAAGGTTGCTGCCAAGCTGGCTGTCGGCTACACACTCGACGAGATCCTGAACGACATAACCAAGTCGACTCCTGCCAGCTTCGAGCCGGCCATCGACTACTGTGTTGTGAAGGTTCCTCGCTGGGATTTCGAGAAGTTCAAGAACGTGGACTCCCGCCTCGGCGTGCAGATGAAGTCGGTCGGTGAGGTGATGGCGTTCGGTCGCAATTTCCGTGAGGCACTCCAGAAGTCGCTGCGTGGGCTTGAGATCGGCCGTGCCGGGCTCGGTTCCGATGGCAAGGACCTGATGAACGTCATCGACATGACCCCGCAGCAGAAGATGTTTGCCAAGGACGATATTCTCGAGAAAATCAGGATTCCAAGAGCTGACAGGATGTTTTATCTGCGCTACGCCTTCCAGGCTGGTGCGACTGTCGATGAAATCTACCAGTCAACGGCCATAGACCCATGGTTCCTCGACAACATCCGCCAGATTGTTGAGTTTGAGGACGAACTGAGGGCACTGGCCTCAGCCGGCTGAGCGGGGAAAGAGGGATGACCTACCTTGCAAAGATCCTCGAAGAGAAGCTTCGGGAGGTTGAGGGGGTAAGGGCTATGCGTCCGCTTGCCCGTTACCTTGAGCTTCGCGACTCGCTTGCTCCGGCCAGAGGGTTTATGGCGGCGCTGCGGGCAGAGGACAGCAGGCTCCGGCTCATCGCTGAAGTCAAGAAAGCCTCCCCGTCAAGGGGCGTGATTGTCCATGATTTCGATCCGGTCCGGATCGCCCTCCGCTACGAGGCGATCGGCGCTTCAGCGCTTTCGGTTTTGACCGACCGGCAGTTCTTCCAGGGTTCTCCGGAGTATCTCCAGGCGGTTTCGGCTGCGGTTCAGCTTCCCGTGCTCCGCAAGGATTTCATCGTTGATGAATCACAGATTTTCGAGTCGCGTCTCATGGGTGCAGACGCAATTCTCCTGATTGTTGCGGCTCTCGATCCCCGCCAGCTTCGCGACTACCTCCAGACAGCTGGTGAAACGGGTCTCGATGTGCTCGTTGAGGTGCATGATCGAAGGGAACTCGACATGGCGACCGAAGCGGGAGCCACCCTGATTGGAGTCAACAACCGCAACCTGAAGGACTTCAGTGTCGACCCCGTCACTTCCTCTGCCCTTCGCCCCTTTTTTCCTCCTGATACTATCTCGGTGTCGGAGAGCGGTCTGAAAACGGCTTCCGACATCGCTCTGTTGCGCGATGCCGGTTTCCATGCCGTGCTCATTGGAGAAGGTCTCCAGACAAGCAAAGAGCTGACGGGCCTGACGTGGCCCGTTACCCCCTCCTTATCGTGATGCACTCTTGATTTTCAGGGCTGCGGCCGCAGGGTCAGCCGCCCTGAAAAACGCCGTTCCTGCAATGAGCGCATCGGCTCCTGCATGAACCACTGCTTCGGCATTCTCTTCGGTGATTCCCCCGTCAACGGCAATGACCAGCCGAGGGTTGAGCTCACGGCGCATTGCGTCGAGCTTCTTTATTTTCTCGATGGATGCGGGGATGAACTTCTGTCCGCCGAAGCCGGGGTTGACCGACATGATGAGGACGAGGTCGAGATCCCCGAGAATCTCTTCAAGTGTCGAGACCGGGGTGGCGGGATTGAGGGAAACGCCGGCTTTTGCCCCGAGGCTTTTGATGAACTGAACGGTGCGGTGCAGGTGCGGGCAGGTTTCCTGATGAACGGTTACCTGATTCGATCCGGCTTTGACGAACTCTTCGATGTAGCGGTCTGGGTCGGCAATCATCAGGTGGGTATCGACGACCATTGCTGTATTGCTGGCTATGGCCTGAACGACAATCGGTCCAAACGTGATGTTTGGGACGAAGTTCCCGTCCATGATGTCGCAGTGGATCCAGTCTGCACCGGCCGCTTCTGCAGTCTTGAGGGCCTCACCGAGGTGCATGAGGTCGGCCGAAAGGATGGATGGAGCAATGAGGGTGGATTGTGAGGGCATGTCTCTGCTGTTTAGGGTAACGGAAAAGAGTTGTCAACTGTTTAAAACGCTTCGCCAATTCCAAAGTTGAAGGTCAGGCCTCCGTCGCCAAAGACCCAGGGATCGGCTAATGAGGGGTCGTGCAGCCTCCATGCGAAGTCGAATCGGAAGGGGCCGATCGGTGAGCCGACCCTGAGGCCTAGGCCCCAGTCCCATGCGAAGTCGCGGGTCAGCGAGTTGAGGCTGAATGCGTAGGGTCCGGTGCGGTTCCATATGTTGCCGAGATCGCTGAAAGCGGTGATGCCGGATTCCTGGCCGAAGAGCCGGAAGAATTTAATCCGGTATTCCAGAGCGAGCTCCACCTTGACATCCGCACCGAAATTGGCCACTGCTTCGCTCGAGCTGCTGCCTGGACCAAGGGTGTTGAAGAGCCATCCCCGCATGCTGTTTGATCCGCCCGCGTAGAACCTCCGCTCTTCCGGCGTGTCTTCTGCCTTGCCGTATGGTGCCATCCATCCTACGTCGACCTTTCCTGCCAACCTGCTTTTGTCGGTGAGCCGTTTATCGAACGTGACCCGGGTGTCGGCCTTGACGTACTGAGAATAGGTGGTGCCGAAGATCTGCGGATCACTGTCGGTAAAGCCGGTGTGGGGACTGGTATCGATATATTCGTCTATCAGCCAGGGAATGGCACCGGCATGCTCGAGGAGTACATTGGTTTTCCAGATTGTTTTCTCCGGCCGGAGGGGGTCGCGGTTTGAATGGCTGTAGCGGAGGCGGAACGTCTGGTTGACATGGGCGTCGAGCAGGCTGTCCAGTCCTGCGCTTACATCGTCAGGATTGCTGGTGTCAATGCCGATGTTGTTGGCCAAATCTGTCCGGAAGAGCTTGCTGAACCCTCTGAGGGAATCTTTCTGTACCCACTCGATATCGAAGAAGTCGAAATCCATGCGTCCCTTTTCGCCGCTTGCGGCGCTGTAGCTGCCCCTTACGAGGGCATTGGTATTGGTGAGCAGGACCGGCAGCCGGCTTTGGGAATATTCTGCCGAAGCACTGTAGAAGTTGCCGGGCTTTTTAAGGACCGGCAGAAGCAGGGTGTTTTTCATGCGCAGCTCATAGGGGACCACAGGATCGTAATCGCCGGCATCAAGGTTGCTGAGAAGCGTGCTGCTCGAGCCGATCTGCGTACCGTATTCAGTAGTGGTTCGGAGCTGCTCGGCACCGCCGAAGAGGTTTTTGTTCTCATAGGCCAGAGCCCCGCCGAGAAAAAGCGATCCGTAGCGGTTGTCGGCAAGAATTTTCGGTTCCAGCTGGTGCTTGGGGGCCGGTTCAAGATGGATAGTGTTGTATAACTTCCTGTTCTTCACGGAGTCCTGCTGGATATATATCGATGAAAAGATGTTGGTTGCACCAAAGTTCTGCAGGGTTTTCTGTTCCCGGCTCTGGCGTGTGAGCAGGCCGGGGCGGAAGTCGATGGCTGAGGTGATGAGGATCGGCGATATGCTCTGCCCCCCGGCGATCCTGATCTTGAGAGAGTCCCTTTCAATGAGTCTGGCCTCTTTTGAGGATTTTCGCGAGAGGGGGTTGTGGACGACAGCCGTCACTCCGCCGTAGTGGAGGCGTATCGGCAGGCGGAGCTGCATCAGAACCCCTGCACGGGTTCCGACGGTGTCGATGCGGATTCTGAGGCTGTCCTCATTGAAGAACGCATAGCCGTGCTCGCGGAAGAAAGAAATGCTTCGGTCCCGTTCGTCAATGAGGCGCTCGACGGAAAAAATGTCTCCCGTGTGGAGGACTTTCCGCTGCAGGAACTCCTTCCGGAGCGAATCGGGGGCAGTACTGATTCCTTGATAGGCGAGGGAGTCGATCCTCGTTGGTTCGTTTTCTTTGACATGAATGTCGATGTCGACTTTCCTTCCGCTGCTTTTGTAGTTGAAACGCGGATCAAGCTCTGCAAAGAAATAACCTTTGTAGGTGTAGAGTTTTCTGAGGAGGATCAGATCCTTTTCAAAATCCTCCATGTTGAAGGGTTGGCGTCTCCGGGCGAAAATGCCGATGCCGAATAGCGATTTTTCCGGAGTGGTCATGATGACCTGCTGCAGTTCCTGATCGCTTACAGCGCGGTTGCCGGTGAAGTGGACTTCTCCTACACAGGGCGCTTTTTCGGCCGGGGCTGGTGGCGGGCTGGATGTTTCAGCGTGAATCGGACTCCCGGCCGATGCCAGCATGATGAGCATCATGAGGCATACGGCCGCCGTCAGAACTTGGGGGCGGGCTAAAAAAAAATAATTGCCGGTGTTTCATTCTATGTGAGGAGTTCTTCATCTCCGTAGCAGAAGTCTTCATCGGTCGGGTAGTCGGGCCAGATTTCATCGATGCTTTCGTACATTTCGTCACTTTCGGGCAGGTCATGCAGGTTGTCTATGACCTGCTGCGGGGCGCCAGTCCTGTTGGCATAATTGATCAGTTCGTCTTTTGTCACCGGCCATGGGGCGTCAGCGATGTAACGGGCAAGATCCAGATTCCAGTACATACTCAGTCTGTTGTGTTGTTCATGTTAGGAGTTTGAGTCGGGGCCGTCCTCCGAAGGCTGCTGTATGGTGATGAACCTGTCAGGGTTCGATGCATCGAAGAAGTATGCCGCAGGGTCGACTCTGACCCGGTCTTTATAGACCTCATAGTGGAGATGCGGACCAGTGGAGATGCCGGTGTTTCCCGAAAGGGCGATGACTTCGCCGCGGCGGATCTTCTGGCCCTGGCGCACCAGAGACTTTGACAGGTGCGCATAGGCGGTCATGAAACCGAACCCGTGGTTGATGACCACTTTCTGGCCGTACCCTTTCTCGTATCCGGAAAATATGACGGTGCCATTGCCGGTTGCCTCGACACGGGAGCCTTCTGATGCTGCGAAATCAACCCCGGTGTGGAACATCCTTGATTTGTAGATCGGGTGTTTCCGGTACCCGAACTCGCTGGTCACCGACCCGTTGACGGGACGGATGTTCGGGATGCATGCGAGGAAAGGCGATCCCTCGCCTTCCAGTTCGGTTGATGCCGATGACGATGCCAGCGGTTCAGTGCCGTCCATCTGACGGATCATCTGTTCGATCATCAGCTCAGTTCCCGTCAGGAGTCCACCGGGAGCAGGGGTTTCAGCGTGAAGCAGGGAGGCGGGGGGGAAGAGAACAGAGCATGTGATGAAGAGTGCCAGGGCGGCATGGGTGAACGACGGGACCTGCGGCAACAATGCCTGCAGGGTTCTCATATGTCCTCGGAGGACATTAGGCCGTTTGTTCACGAACATGCGGTGTCTTGATACAGTGTTTCAAGCGGGAGGTTCAGCACTATTTCTGGAATATAAAAAATTATTTCTGTATAACAGAGCCCCCTCTTCAGGTAATTGAGCCTCTCTATTCAGTGCGCTTCGAGCCAGTTCTTCCCTGTTCCGATGTCGACAACGACGGGGACGTTTTTCAGGCCACAGAGTGCAGCAGCCTCGATCATGGCTCCCTCGACCAGCGCCCTGAGTTCGTTTTGTTCCGTCCCGGTGGTTTCAAAAACCAGTTCGTCATGTACCTGCAGGAGCATGACGGACTGCATGGATGCCGCCTTGATCCGCCTGCTGCAGAGGTTCATGGCGCATTTGATGATGTCGGCCGCGGTACCCTGGATCGGGGTGTTCATCGCTGCGCGTTCGGCGGCTTTCTGCACGTTCGTGTTCCGGCTCGTGAGGTCTCTGAGGTAGCGCCGGCGACCGAGCAGGGTGGTGACGAATCCGTTTTTCCTTCCCTCTACGATGATTTCCTCAAGCGCAGTGAAGAGCCCGGGGTACTTTTCGCGGTAGGTGTCGATGATTTCCCTGGCCTCGTTTCTCGGAATGTTGAGGCGCCTTGAGAGCCCGAACGCCTGAATGCCATAGAGGACGCCGAAGTTGACCTCCTTGGCTTTGCGGCGCATGTCAGGGGTGATTTCTTCGGTGTTGAAAATGACCCTTGCCGTTGCGGCGTGGATGTCCTCGCTGTTACGGAATGCCTCAATGAGCTTGGGGTCCCCGGAGATCTCCGCGGCGATGCGGAGTTCGATCTGCGAGTAGTCGGCCGAGAGGAGCAGGTTCGAGGGATCTGTGGGGATGAACGCCTTGCGGATCTCCCGTCCGAGCGGAGTGCGGATGGGGATGTTCTGCAGGTTCGGGTTGGATGAGGAGAGCCGTCCGGTGGCCGTGACGTGCTGGTTGAAGGATGTGTGCACCCTGCCGGTGCGGGGGTTCACCATCCTCGGGAGTGCATCGATGTAGGTCGTCTTGAGCTTCTGCAGGCTACGGTACTGAAGCAGGTCGCTGACCACGGGGTGAAGGGGCGCGAGTTCCTCGAGTACCTCCACATTGGTCGAGAACCCCGTTTTGGTCGTTTTTTTGGTCGGAAGGCCAAGCACGTTGAAGAGGATGTGGGAGAGCTGCTTCGGGGAGTCGATGTTGAAGTCGGTGCCTGCAGTGGTGTGTATGGTTTCCCTCAGCGCTTCAAGCTGGTGGCCGACCGCAATGGAGGTTTCCTGAAGGTGTCTGCTGTCGATGCTTATGCCCTGATGCTCCATGCTTGCGAGCACACTGACAAGAGGGAATTCGATATCCCGGCAGAGCTCCATGAGACGGGGTTCCGTTTCGAGACTTCTGGCGAACGCTCCTTCAAGCTGCAGGGCGAGATCGGCATCCTGACAGGCATAGTCGGTCAGTTTTGCGGGTTCGACATCGTAAATGTGCAGCCTGTTCTTTCCTGTACCGGTAAGCTCGTCATATTTTGTGGTTTTGAGCCTGAGGTGCAGGGCGGCCATGTCGTCGAGGTTGTGTTTGCCGTCGGGGTCGAGCACGTAGCTGGCCAGCATCGTGTCAAAACCGACTGGACCAAGCTCCAGACCGTAGTTCTTGAGGACGAGGATGTCGTATTTGAGGTTCTGTCCGGTTTTGGTTATGGCCGGATTCTCGAGCAGTGGCCGTAGAATTTCGATAGAGCGCCCCCGGTCGAGCCCGGTGCCTGCAAACGAGATGAAGCGGGCTTTCGATGGCTCCGCCGAGATGGAAATGCCTGCAAGTTCGGCCTCGAAGGTGTCCAGAGAGGTGGTTTCTGTGTCAACGGCGATCTTCTCTGTCTGGAGCATCTCCCGTACGAATTCCTGAAGGTGGTCCTCTGTGGCAATCATCCCGTAGTCTGCTCCGTCGCGCGGGTCACCGAGCTCCTCCGTTTCAGCTGCATGCACTTCCGATGCTTCCTGTATGGCCGGATCTCCGGACGCTGCTGCACCGGTCAGACCGGGGAACGCTGCCGGGAGGCGTGATGCGATGGTCTTCAGCTCCAGTTTTCCGAGGAGTTCGAGCAGTTCCTGACGAAGAGGTGTGGTGCATCGAAGTTCCTCCAGGTTGACATGGAGCGTCAGGTCAGTGCGGATGGTGACAAGGTCGGTGATGAGCTGGAGGCGGGGCCGGAACGTTTCGAGGCTTTTCCTGACCTTCGGCGTGAGCTCTTCGATATGGAGGTAGACTTCCTCCAGAGATCCGAACCGTTTGAGCAGCGATGTTGCGGTTTTGGGGCCGATGCCCTCGGCTCCGGGTATGTTGTCGGAGGTGTCGCCGGTGAGGGTGAGGAAGGCGGTGAACTGTTCCGGCGGAACGCCGAACTGTTCCTCTACTTCATACCTCCCCATCAGCTGCAGCTCGTTCTGGTTCTTTGAAGGCCTGAGGAGCTTGACCCCGTCGTGGACCAGCTGGGCGAGATCCTTGTCCGGGGTGACGATGTATATGCTGCATGCATCTTCGAACTCTCTTGCTGCCGTGCCGATCAGATCGTCAGCCTCAAAGCCCGGCGTGCGGAGAATGGGGATGCCGAGCGCCCGGAGAAGTTCGAAGAGCGGTTCAATCTGGCCGGTCATTTCTTCGGGAGGTGCGGTCCGGTTGGCTTTATATTCGGGAAAGATGTCGTGGCGGAAGGTCTTTTCCCGGCTGTCGAACGCGGCGGCCAGATACCGCGGGTGGTACGTTTCGAAAATCCGGAGCAGGGTAGACATGAAGCCGAACAGTGCTCCGGTCGGTCTGCCGTCCCGGGTTTTCATGCCGGCACGTAGCAGTGCGAAGTAGGCCCGGTAGAGCAGGGCCATGCCGTCAATGAGGAAGAGGTCAGGTTTCGCTCCGGCAGCCGCCACGGGCGGGTCCGTCAGGTTCATTCCTGCCCCGTCGTCGAACATGCCCAGCTGGCGGTCGTTCATGGCGCCACCACCCCGTAGCTGCCGAACACCCTTACCATGGTGGCGAACTCCCGGAGGTGCGATAGGGCATGCTCTATGGCGGGGTCGTCGCGGTGTCCGATGACGTCAACATGGAAGAGGTACTCGAAGGCCTTCTGGCGGAATGGTCGGGACTCGATTTTCGTGAGGTCGATGTCGCGCAGCGCCATGGTGGCAAGCGCCTTGAAAAGCGAACCCTGCTCATTCGGCAGCGTGAAAGCGATGGATGTCTTGTACTGGCCTGTGCTGTAGCCTGTAAGGTGTTCGAGCGATTTGGGGTGCTCTGCATGGGTGATGCAGAAGAACCGGGTGATGTTCCATTCCTCATCGGCCAGATTTTCCTGCAGGATCTCCAGTCCGTAGAGCTCACCCGCCCGTTTCGAGGCGATGGCCAGTTTCGAGGGGTCTTGTTGTCCGGCAATAAACTGGGCGCTGCCGGCGGTATCGTATGCGACCTCTTCCTGGATGTTCGGGTGTGTCTTGAAGAAGTTTCTGCACTGCGCCAACGCCTGCGGATGGGAGAGGACCCGGCGGGCTGTGTCGGTTGACGAGCCCGGAAGGCCGAGCAGGCAGTGCTCCACCTTTACGAAGGTTTCGGCGGTAATCACGACCGGATGTTCGAGCAGGAGGTCGTAATTGCGATGGATGCTTCCCCCGAGCGAGTTTTCCATAGGAATGACTGCGAAATCCGCACGGCGGTCCTCGACGGCAGAGAATACCTCCTCAAAGGAGCAGCAGGGATAGGGTCGGCCGAGGCGGAGAGCGGCGATTTCACTGTAGGCCCCGGGCTCTCCCTGATAGGCAATTATCAGGTTTGTCATTGATTTTTCTTGTGATTAACTTGCACGTAAGCCGGCAGATTTGGTTTTATTTAAAGAAAATAAATCTATTATCATAGGAAGGGCGCCAGAAGCTGACCCGGTTGCCCATCCGAGAGGATGGTTCATGCTCTCCTTCGGCGCACCCGTCTTCAGGAACAACCACTACAGCAGTTTGCATTATGTCAGGACACAGTAAATGGGCTACCATCAAGAGAAAAAAGGCGGCCACCGACCAGAAGCGGGGCAGCCTGTTCACCAAGCTGGTCAAGGAAATCACCATAGCGGCCAAGATGGGCGGAGGGGATCCTTCGGGTAACCCCCGGCTACGCCTTGCCATTGATACGGCACGCTCGAACTCGATGCCGATGGACAACATCCAGCGGGCCGTCAAGAAGGGAACAGGAGAGCTTGAGGGTGTGACCTATGACGAAATCACCTATGAGGGCTACGGTCCTGCGGGTATCGCCCTCATCATAGAGACCGCAACGGACAACCGTAACAGGACGGTGGCCGACCTACGCCACATCATGAGTCGTAACAACGGTTCTCTCGGCGAAAGCGGAAGCGTGAGCTGGATGTTTCAGCGCAAGGGCAGCCTTGAGGTCCCCGTGTCGGCGGCCAGCGAAGAGGCTCTGATGGAGGCGCTGCTTGAGGCTGGTCTTGAGGATCTCAGTAATGACGGCGGAGATACCTATACGGTCATTACCGATGTGCGTGATCTGGAGGCTGCTAAAAAGGCGCTCGAGGATCAGGGTATACCTTTCGAAAACGCGAAAATGGATCTTATCCCGGAGAACTATATAGAACTCGAGGCGGAAGACGCCCGAAAGGTCATCAAGCTGATCGACGCCTTGGAGGAGAACGATGACGTTCAGTCCGTCTACAGCAATATGGAGATCAGCGAGAGTGCAATGAACAGTCTGGAAGACTGAGGGATGATCGTGCTGGGGATTGATCCGGGGAGCCTCTGCACTGGCTATGGGGTGGTGTCCGGAGAGAACGGCCAATACCGCCTTCTTGAATGCGGCGTTCTGCGCTTCAGTTCCCGTCAGAGTCTTCCGGAACGGATCGGAGGAATTTGCGATGCGCTTGACGGCCTCATAGGCCGGGCTCAGCCTCTGCGGCTGTCCATTGAGACGGCGTTCATCGGAAGGAACGTGCAGTCGGCCCTCAAGCTCGGTCTGGTCAGGGGAGCGGTAATCGCCCTCGGAGTGAGCCGCGGGCTCATGCTCCAGGAGTATTCGCCCCGTGAGGTGAAGCTGGCCGTCACCGGCCGGGGTGGAGCCTCGAAGGAACAGGTCGCAGGCATGGTCACCGCCCTGCTCGGGCTTGGAACCGCGCCGAAGCCGCTTGATGTGACCGATGCCATCGCTGTCGCGCTCTGCGAACTGCAGCGTCAGGAGGGAAGCGTCCAGAAGGCGCAGGCAAAAGGATCATCCCGAAGGGGGAACGGATGGGCGGAATTCGTGAGAGCCAGTCCCGATCTGGTTGTTGAACCATTAAAGCGATAGCCGTGCAGGGGCACATCTTCAACTTACCCAACGCTCTGAGCTTCCTGAGGATCCTCCTGATCCCCTGGTTCCTCTGGTTCTTTCATACCGGAAAGACGGACATCGCCATTGTCATCATGATCGTCGCCGTGCTGTCCGACTGGTTCGACGGTCAGGCTGCCCGTTGGACGAATGAGGTGTCGGAGATGGGAAAGATCCTTGACCCTCTGGCCGACAAGCTCTGTCTGGCTAGCGTGGCGCTCTATTTCCTCTGGATCGGTGCACTGCCCCTCTGGTTTGTTCTTTTTGCCGTGCTCCGCGATCTCTTTATCTTCGCTGGTGCTGCCTGGGTACGCCATCACCATCAGGTAGTGACGACATCGCTCTGGCCGGGGAAGTGGGCCGTGGGATTTGTTTCGATGCTTTTCATTTCAATGGTGTGGCCGCATCCGCTCTTTACCGCATGGCCCGTCAAGGAGTTCTTCCTGTACCTCTCGACCATCATGCTTCTCTACTCTTTCATCCTCTACTGCATTCGCTTTTACCGTATCCACCACGGTCTCGACTATAAGGCCTGAGAAGGCGCCTGAGGCGGAGTTTTTCTGTATGCAACAAAAAAGGCCCCCGTGAACGGAGGCCTCTTTTCATTTCGCCAGGGGTTGCAGCCCCTATTTCTTTTCTTCGGGCTTGTCCATCACGGTGGCCATCAGCGAGGCTTCGCAGACGAGTTCGCCGCGGACGAACGCCTTGGCATCGAACTGGCAGACGCTTCTGCGCATGTTGGTCATAACTGCTTCAATGACAAGTGTATCGCCGGGCAGCACCGGTTTGCGGAACCGGGCCTTGTCGATCGCCATGAAGTAGACCACGCTCTCCTTGGTGTTGTTTTTGCCGTTGAGCATCATGATGCCGCCGGTCTGGGCCATCGCTTCGATGATGAGTACGCCCGGCATGACCGGATTGCCGGGGAAGTGGCCCTGGAAGAAAGGCTCGTTCATCGTGACGTTCTTGATTGAGACGATCTTTTCATCGAGCTTGAACTCGACGATCTTGTCGATGAGCAGGAACGGGTAGCGGTGTGGCAGGATGTTCTGGATCGCATTGATGTCGAAGATGACTCCGGCTTTCTTTTCGTGCTGGTACTGGCGGGCAAGTTTGTTGCGGTCAGCGTATTTCTTCAGCTGCCGGACGAACTCCACGTTCGATGCGTGCCCGGGCCGTGCAGCCAGGACCTGTGCCTTCACCGGCATGCCGAGGAGGGCGATGTCGCCGAGGAGGTCGAGGAGTTTGTGACGCGCAGGCTCGTTCTGGAAGCGCAGATCACGGTTGTTGAGGATGCCGTTTTTGCCGAGAATGAGGTGGTCGCTTGCAAGTCCGAGTTTCTCTCCGAGCGTCAGCAGTTCCTCCTTCTCCATCTGCTTGTCGATAATGACGACGGCGTTGTCAACGTCTCCTCCCTTGATGATTCCCTGATTGGCCAGCGTTTCGACCTCGCTGAGGAAGCAGAAAGTGCGGGCGGAGGAGAATTCCGGCATAAACTCCTTTTCAAGGTTGAAGAGTCCGGAGTGCTGAGAACCGAGCGCAGGGTTCTTGTAGTCGACCATGACGGTGGCGCGGAAGTCGTCGAGCGGGAGGGCGACGATGTCGACGCTGTTCAGGGTATCGTGGTATTCGATGGTTTCGTCGATGACGAGGTAGTTCTTCGGCTCATCCTGTTCCTGGAAGCCGGCTCCCTGCAGCGCTTCGCCAAAGGGCTGTGAGCTGCCGTCCATGACGGGGGGCTCGGGGCCGCTCATCTCGATTCGGCAGTTGTCGATCTGGAGGCCGTAAAGGGCGGCCAGCACGTGTTCTGTTGTGTGGACCTTCACATCACCGACGGCAATGGTCGTACCTCGAAGGACGTCCACCACGTTGTCGATCAGCGCCGGGATCTCGGGGCTTTCGGCAATGTCTGTCCGGATGAACCGGTAGCCGTAGTTCACCGGGGCGGGCTTGAAGGTAATCATGCATTCCTTGCCGGTGTGGAGGCCTGTGCCCCAGAGTGAAACCTCTTTCTGCAGTGTGCGCTGATGAATGAGCATAGTGTGGGTGTTGCTCCCGCCCCCTGAGGGTGTGGGAAATGATTCCCCCGACATCGGGGGAAGAGAATTTTAAGACCCTCAAGATAATAAAGTAGCCGGTCCTCTTCAAATCATCGCCCGGGCATTATTCGGGTTTGGGGAAATGCTTATGCGCCATGGAGAGCAGGAGCGGGTGGGTTTCGGGGTTGCCTGCGATGATGCTTCTGCGGCGGAAGACGTCATCATCTCCCGTGAAGTCGGTGACGGTGCCGCCTGCTTCCCGCACGAGGAGAACGCCTGCAGAGAAGTCCCATGGAAAGAGGACATATTCCCAGAATGCGTCGAACCGACCGCATGCCGTGTAGGCAAGATCGATAGCGGCAGACCCTGCACGCCGGATGCCTGCCGACACCTTGACGACATCCTTCAGCATGGCCATGTAGGCATCCATGTAATGGTACTCTTTGAAGGGGAGTCCCGTGGCGATGAGCCACCCGTCATCTTCACGCCGGTCGGCCACACTGATCCTCTGGCCGTTGAGATATGCACCCTTGCCTTTTTCGGCGGTGAAGAGCTCGTCCAGCACCGGCTGGTACACAACGCCGTGGGTGAGTCCCTCTGCTTCATCTTTCAGGGCGATGCTGATGGAGAAGACAGGGAAGGAGTGGATAAAGTTGAGGGTGCCGTCGAGCGGGTCGACGATCCATGTCCGTCCTGACAGGGGCGGAGCGGTGGTGCCCTCTTCGCAGAGCATGCCGTCACGGGGGAATGCCGCCGTTATTATCCTGCCGATTTCGGCTTCGCACGCCTTGTCTGTTTCGGTGACGAAGTCCCTGAACTCTTTCGGGTGGATCTCTCTGTGGGAAAGTTCTCCGAATTTTCTGAGTGTGATGGCTCCTGCGGCTCGGGCGGCCTCTTCGGCAACCTGCAGCACTGTCGAGGTTTTTTCCATGTGTGTAGGGGGGAAGTTGCGGGTTACGGGTGAGTCCAATATAGCATTTCAAGGCCGACTTCGTTCCATTTGTGCGTCAACCTCTTTTTGAGGAAGGAATTATGAGTATCGTTACGAGTAGCGTTACGGGCAGAATTATAAATGGAAATACGGATGGAATTACTGATCTAATTACGGATCTAATTACGGATGGAATTATGGGTGGTGTGTGTATGTTACAGTTGTCGTTAAGATTTCCTGAATGCCCAGTTACCCGTAACAAGAAATCCCTTTCCAATGAAGCAGCTCAATGCATTGAAGACGGCGTTCTCACTCGCCCTCTGTTTTCTGTTTGCCTACGCCGGCAGTCTTTTTACGCCTGTTCCGGGTTCGGAGTGGTACTACCAGACCCTTCAGCGTCCGACATGGAACCCGCCCGACTGGCTTTTCCCTCCGGTATGGAGCCTGCTGTTCCTCATGATGGCCGTCGCCTTTGCGCTGGTGCTCAGTGCCCGAAACTCCAGCGGCAGGCTCCCGTGGAGCGCAATCTCTGTTTTTGTGGCCCAGCTTATCCTGAACCTCGCCTGGTCTGCATCCTTCTTCGGCCTGCACTCGCCCCAGCTTGCTCTTGGTGTCATCACGCTGCTCTGGCTGATGATTGTTGCGACGATGGTACAGTTCCGGAAGATTGTTCCGCTGGCGTCCTGGCTGCTCGTGCCTTACCTCCTCTGGGTGAGCTTTGCCGCCTACCTGAACTTCATCATCTGGCAGCTGAACTGAGCGCGCTACGCCTTGAACTGAATCAAGGCATGATGGCCGATATCGAAAACAGCAAAAGCCCGGGTTGCCGGCTTTTGCTGTTGGTCTTAAAGGAGTGCGGATAGGACTCAGTCCTCTTCCTTCTCGCGGAGGTTTTCGAGCACACCGAAGTCTTCGAGCGTCGTGACGTCGCCCTTGATCTCGTTGCTCGTTGCAAGCTCGCGGAGCAGGCGGCGCATGATTTTGCCGCTGCGGGTCTTCGGCAGTCCCTTTGCCCACCTGATTTCATCGGGTTTGGCGATGGGGCCGATTTCCTTGGCCACATGGTTGCGGAGCGCTTCACGGAGCTTCATGTCGCCTTCGTATTCGTCTTTCAGGGTAACGAATGCCACAAGAGCGTTGCCCTTGATGTCGTCGGGGCGGCTGACCACGGCGGCTTCAGCTACTGCCTCATAGGAGACGAGCGCGCTTTCGACTTCGCTTGTCCCTAGGCGGTGGCCGCTGACGTTCACCACGTCATCGACGCGGCCCATGATCCAGATATAGCCGTCCTCATCCTTGCGGGCGCCGTCACCGGTGAAGTACATGTCGTGGAACTCCGACCAGTAGGTCTCCTCGTAACGCTTGTTGTCGCCGTAGATGGTGCGGAGCATGGATGGCCAGGGCTTCTTTATGACCAGGTAGCCGCCCTCGTTCGGACCGCAGGGTGTGCCGTCTTTCTGCACGACGTCGGCCATGATGCCGGGAAGCGGGCGGGTTGCTGTACCGGGCTTGGTCGGGGTCGCACCGGGAAGGGGAGAGACCATGATGCCGCCGGTCTCGGTCTGCCACCAGGTGTCAACGATCGGGCATCTTTCCTGCCCGACTACCTTGTGGTACCACATCCATGCTTCGGGGTTGATTGGTTCGCCGACCGTGCCGAGCAGGCGCAGCGAGCTGAGGTTGTGCTTGGTGACCCATTCGTCGCCGGCGCGGATGAAGGCGCGGATTGCGGTCGGGGCCGTGTAGAGGATTGTGACCTTGTGGCGGTTGATGATGTCCCAGAAGCGGTCCCATTGGGGATAGTTCGGTGCGCCTTCATACATGAGAAGGGTCGCGCCGTTGAGGAGCGGGCCGTAGACCATGTAGCTGTGACCGGTGATCCAGCCGACGTCTGCCGTGCACCAGTAGATGTCGTCGTCACGGATGTCGAAAACGTATCGGAATGAGCTTGCGGCATGGACCATGTAGCCGGCCGTGGTGTGCAGGATGCCTTTGGGCTTGCCGGTTGAGCCGCTGGTGTAAAGCACGAAAAGCGGGTGTTCGGATTCAACCGCGACGGGCTCCGACTCGTCGGAGGCCAGGCCCATGAGGTCATGCCACCAATGGTCCATGCCGTCGTGCATGCTGATGTTCTCCCCTGTGACCTTCAGGACGATGACGCTGCGGATAGAGGGGGTGTTGACGATGGCTTCGTCGACGATGTTCTTGAGGTTGATTGAGCCTCCGCGGCGCCGTGTGCCGTCGCAGCAGATGAGCAGTTTTGCACGGGAATCGTTGACACGCTCGGTGATGGCATGGGCCGAGAACCCTGCGAAAATGACGTTGTGGACAGCGCCTACCCTTGCGCATGCAAGGACTGCGATGACCAGTTCGGGTACCATGCCCATGTAGATGCCGACACGGTCACCGGGTTTGATGCCGGCGATTTTCAGGACGTTGGCGAATTTCGAAACCTGACGGTGGAGTTCACCGTACGTCAGAACGCGCTGCTCTCCCTCTTCGCCCTCCCAGATGATGGCTGCCTTGTTCTTGCGCCAGCTGTTTGCGTGCACGTCGACTGCATTGTAGCAGATGTTTGTCGTGCCGCCCTGGAACCACTTGGCATACGGGGTGTTCCATTCGAGGACCGTATCCCATTTCTTGAACCAGTGGAACTCTTCGGCCAGGCCGCCCCAGTAGGCGTCGGGGTCTTTTTCTGCGTCACTGTAGAGCTTTTCGTACTCTTCCATCGACTTGATCCGGGCATTCGAGGAAAAAGCGGCCGGAGGCGGGAACTTGCGCTTTTCAGACAGGACGGAGCTGATTGAGTCGTTTGCGGGAGACGATGAGGCATCCTGCCCCGTTGCTGTTTTTTTGTCGTCTGTAGCCATTGATCCCGGATTTAAGGTGTTGAAAAAAAGTCCCTTTTGCGGCACCCTGCGCCGCTTCGTCATCGCCTAAAAGGTCGAATATGAATTTTACATAAAAAAAATATTCTTGGCAATTGCCCGTATCACTAAGCATGGAGCGTTGCCGGATTGATCGCGCTATTTTACCGCAAAGTTGACGAGTTTGCCGGGTACGACGATTTCTTTCACGACAGTCGATCCCTCAAGGAACTTTCTGACGGATTCTACCGCCCTTGCCGCTTCGAGCATCTCTTCTTTCGAGGTGCCTTTTCCGGCCTCGAACGTCCCTCTCAGTTTTCCGTTGACCTGGACGGCGATGGTGAGGATGTCGTCCGCAGCCAGAGCCGGCTCGAAGGTGGGAAAGGGTGCACGGGCGATCGATTCGGGGTGGCCGAGCGATTCCCAGAGTTCTTCGGCGATATGCGGCGCGTAGGGGGCGAGCAGGAGGATGAGGGTTTCGATTGCCTCTCTATTCCGGTTGCCGGTGCGGTGCAGGTCATTGACAAAGACCATCATCTCGGCGATTGCGGTGTTGAACTTCAAACTCTCAGTGTCTTCCCGTACCTTCTTGACCGTCTTATGCATACGGCGGAGGATCTCCTCGGGCATGGCTGATTCATCAAGGATGGCCGCCGGGCCTTCAGCATCGGGGTGGACCAGCCTCCATACGCGGTTGAGGAAGCGGCTGACGCCTTCAATCCCGTTGGTGTTCCACGGTTTGACCTGCTCAAGCGGGCCGAGGAACATTTCGTACAGGCGAACAGCGTCGGCTCCGTATTTTGTCAGCACATGATCTGCCGGGATGACGTTGCCGCGGGACTTCGACATCTTCTCGCCGTCTTCGCCGAGGATCATCCCCTGGTTGAACAGCTTCTGGAACGGCTCCTTCGTAGTGACGACCTTGAGGTCGTAGAGCACCTTGTGCCAGAAGCGTGCATAGAGCAGGTGCAGCACGGCATGTTCGGCGCCTCCGATGTAGAGGTCGACATTCATCCAGTAGTGCTCTTTTTCAGCATTGACGAGATGCTCTTCATTACGGGGGTCGATGAAGCGGAGGTAGTACCAGCAACTTCCGGCCCACTGCGGCATGGTGTTGGTTTCGCGGCGGAACGCACCCTTTCCGTCTGTTCCGTAGAGCCACTCGGGGATGTTGGCCAGGGGCGACTCGCCGGTTTCGGTCGGCTGGTAGGCCTCGACTTCGGGAAGACGGAGCGGCAGGTCTGTTTCGGTGCCGAGCGAGCCGTCTTCATAGTGCTTGACGGGAATGGGTTCGCCCCAGTAGCGCTGGCGGCTGAAGATCCAGTCGCGGAGGCGGTAGTTCACCTTCCTCTCTCCGCACTTTTTCAACTCGAGCCAGGTGGCCATCCGTTCGAACGCTTCGGGGAAGGCGAGCCCGTCGAGGCTGATTTCGCTGTTGCTGGAGTTGACAGCCGTGCTATCCTTGCCCTCATAAACCGCATCCTGTACGTCGTGGGGGCTTTTGACGACTTCAACGATCGGGAGCCCGAACTTCTTTGCAAACTCCCAGTCGCGGCTGTCGTGTGCAGGGACTGACATGATTGCACCTGTGCCGTAGCTTGTGAGGACGAAGTCGGAAATCCATACTGGAAGCGCTTCGCCGTTTGCAGGGTTGATGGCGTAGGAGCCGGTGAATACCCCGGTTTTATCTTTCTGCAGGCCTGTCCGCTCGAGTTCGGTTTTCAGCTTTGCTTTCGCGATGTAGTTCTTTACCTCCACCAGCTGCGGGGCGGTGGCCAGTTTCTCGGCCATTGGGTGCTCGGGAGATATGACGAGGTAGGTTGCCCCGAACAGCGTGTCGGGGCGGGTGGTGTAGACCCGGAGCATCTTTCGGTGGCAGCGGAGCTCGAAGTCCACTTCGACGCCCTCCGAGCGGCCGATCCAGTTTCGCTGCATCTGCTTGACGTTTTCAGGCCAGTCAAGCCCGTCGAGGTCCAAAAGGAGGCGCTCGGCGTAGGCAGTGATTTTCAGCACCCACTGGCGCAGCGGACGACGCACGACCGTGAGCCCTTCGGCAATCTTCTCCTCCACTTCTTCATTGGCAAGGACGGCGCGGAGCTCGACGCACCAGTTGACGTCTACCTCCGACTGATAGGCAAGCCCCATTGCGTATAGCTTCAGGAAGATCCACTGTGTCCAGCGGAAGTAACCGGGGTCGGTGGTGTTGATCTCCCTAGACCAGTCGTAGGAAAACCCCATCGCCTGCAGGGTTTCGCGAAAGCTCCGGATGTTGCTTTCGGTCGTAAGGCTCGGGTGGGTTCCGGTCTTGATTGCGTACTGTTCGGCTGGAAGGCCGAAGGCATCCCAGCCCATAGGGTGGAGGACATTATGGCCGCGGCTGCGGCGGTAGCGGGCGACAATGTCAGAGGCGGTGTAGCCTTCGAGGTGGCCGACGTGCAACCCCGATCCGCTGGGGTAGGGGAACATGTCGAGGACGTAGTATTTGGGCTTTTCCTGTCCCTCTTCGGCCTGGAATGTGCCATGTTTCTGCCAGTAGGCCTGCCATTTCTTCTCGGTATGCGAAAAATCGTACTTCATCGTGGGGCTGTCGGGTTCGGTCTGGTTGCTGGGTATTGTCGGGTTTTTTTGGAATAACGAGTAATAACGGGAATAAAAAAAGCAGTGCAGGGTTTCTGCACTGCTTTTACTTGTTCAGCGAGCTCAGTTGTTTTCAGGGGCGGCGCCAGCCTCGGTGCCGTTGGCCGGCTCTTCATCCACCGCCTTCATCGAGAGGGCGAAGCGGGTTTTGCCGGTCCTCGGGTCCTTGCGGATGTCGACGAGCTTGACCTTGATGCGGTCGCCGACCTTGAGGTGGTCGCTGACTTTGGCGACCCGCTCCTTGGAAATCTCGGAGATGTGGACGAGGCCGTCGGTCTTCGGGATGAACTCGACGAATGCGCCGAGCTCGTCGCGTACATCGCGAACCTTGCCAACATAGATGGTGCCGACTTCAGGTTTGGCGATGAGCGCCTTGATGATTTCGACGGCAGCTTTGGTGCCCTCATTGCTGGAGCATGCGATGGTGACGGTGCCGTCATCCTCGATGTTGATCTCTGCACCGGTTTCTTCGGTGATGCTGCGTATGGTTTCGCCGCCCTTGCCGATGATGAGCCCGATGGACTCGACAGGAACCTGGATTGCGGTGAGACGGGGAGCGTACTGTGCGAGTTCCTCACGCGATGCGGGAATGGCTTCTTCCATCTTGTCGAGGATGTGGAAGCGGCCGCGGCGAGCCTGTGCCAGCGCATTTTCGAGGATGTGGTAGTCGAGGCCGTCAATCTTGATGTCCATCTGGCATGCGGTGATGCCGTCCCGGGTGCCGGCTACCTTGAAGTCCATGTCACCGAGATGGTCCTCGTTGCCGAGGATGTCGGAGAGCACTGCGTATTCTTCGCCGTCCTTGATGAGGCCCATGGCGATACCGGAGACAGGTTTCTTCAGCGGCACGCCGCCATCCATCAGTGCGAGGGTGCCGCCGCAGACAGAAGCCATGCTGGACGAGCCGTTCGATTCGAGGATTTCGGAGACGATGCGGACGGTGTAGGGGAACTCCTGCTCGCCGGGGGCGACCATCTTGATGGATCGCTCGGCAAGGTTGCCATGGCCGATTTCGCGGCGCCCGGTGGAGCCAAGCCTGCCGACTTCACCGACCGAGAAAGGCGGGAAGTTGTAGTGGAGCATGAAGCGCTTGTCGGCGCTGTTGGTGAGGGTATCGACAGACTGCGCGTCTTTTTTTGTGCCGAGGGTGACGGCGACAAGCGCCTGGGTTTCGCCCCTGGTGAAAAGAGCCGAGCCGTGGGCTCTCGGGATGACGCCGAGTTCAATCGTGATGGGCCGGACCTGCTCGAGGTTTCTGCCGTCGAGGCGTTTGCCGTCGTCGAGGATCATGCGGCGCATGACTTTCTTTTCAACGGAGTGGATCTCTTCTTCAATGATGTGCTCGTTAAGGCAGAGCGCTTTGGACGGGTCGGCAGCGAGTGCTTCAGGACCGAAGGCGGCACTGAAATGCTCAATGGCCTTTTTGACGGTTTCGCTGTAAATCGCCTTGGTCTCATCGGCGCGCACTTCCTTTGCAAGCGGCTTGTAGGCCAGCTCTTTAAGGCTGCTTTCGCAGGCGCTCTTCACATACTCCGAGAGTTCTGCAGGTACCTGAAGCGGGGTGAAGGGGCGTTTGGCTTTTGCAACCTCTTCAGCGAGTTCATTCTGGAGCTGGCAGAGTTTCTTGATGGCTTCATGGCCGAATTTGATGGCCTCAAGCATTTCTGCTTCGGAAATCTCCTGCATCTCGCCCTCGAGCATGCAGATGGTGTCGGTGGTGCCACCGATGCTGATGTCGATGTCGCTGCCCTCAAGCTCGTCGATGGTCGGGTTGATGATGAACAGGCCGTTCACCCTGCCGACGCGGACTTCTGACATGGCGTTCTCGAAGGGGATGTCGGAGACCATGATTGCGGCCGAGGCGGCCAGTCCGCCGAGCACGTCTGCGTCGTTCTGCTGGTCGCTGGAGATGACGTTGATGATGACCTGAGTCTCATGGTAGTAGCCGTTCGGGAACAGCGGGCGGAGTGCGCGGTCGATGAGGCGTGCAGAAAGGATCTCTTTTTCCGAGGGTCGGGCTTCACGCTTGAAGAATCCGCCGGGGAACTTGCCTGCGGCATAATATTTTTCGCGGTATTCGACCTGGAGCGGAAAGAAGTCCTGATTGACAGAAGGAGTTTTGCGGCTGGATACGACGGTGGCGATAACCATGGTATCTCCCATGCGGACCACAGTGGCTCCGTCTGCCTGCTTGGCCATCCTGCCGGTTTCAATCGAGATTGTTTTGCCCTGTCCGAGATTGATTTCTTTCGTGATAATCATAAAAATCGCTTGTGATTGGTGATGAAAAAACGGGGTCCGGTCGGGGGATTCCCTGTCGGTGGCTGATTTTCCTGGATGAGGGATGGTATTGCAGCCTGTCTTTGAATATAGTACAAAAAAAGTTGTTTACGGTATCGCCCGGGGGCCCCCTTCATGCAAGGAATTTTTGGTTGTCGATCAAGCGGATCCGCTCTGCTGCAGCGGCGATGAGCAGGCGGTACTCGCGCCCTTTCATAGCTGTTTCGGCGGGCTCAAAACTCTCTTCATCGACGAATGCCGCGTATTCGAGCTTGAAGCGCGTCTCTTCTGTTATCATCCGGCCGGCTTCGGCCGCGACTGCCTTGAGGTCCTTCTTTCCGGCGGCCAGCATCCCTCCTGCATGCATGATGGCGCGGTGGATGGCCGGAGCCTCCTTTCGTTCATCGCCTGAGAGGTAAATGTTGCGGGAACTGACGGCCAGGCCGTCGTTTTCCCGGACGGTCGGGGCTGCAATGATCCGGACGCCCATGTCGAGGTCCCGGTTCATGCGCCGGATCAGTGCGAGCTGCTGGGCGTCCTTTTCACCGAACACGGCGATATGCGGACGGGTAATGTTCATGAGCTTCGAGACGATGGTTGCCACTCCATCGAAATGACCGGGGCGCCGCTCACCTTCGAATCGCCCTGTGATGCCAGAGCAGGAAACCGTTGTCTGGAATCCTTCAGGGTACATGGCCTCGGCTGTTGGGGCGAAGAGATAGTCTACGCCGGCGGATCGGGCCATGGCTGCGTCTTTTTCAAAGGGGCGGGGGTATCGTTGGAAATCCTCTCCTGGTCCGAATTGCGAGGGGTTGACGAAGAGGGTCATGATGATGGTGCCGGCATGCTCCCGTGCCAGATTGACCAGACTGAGGTGTCCTTCGTGAAGGGCACCCATGGTCATGACGACTCCGATGAGCTGACGCCCTGAGCGGAGTTTGTCCGCGATGACCTGCATTTCAGCGGGGTCAGTGACGATCTGCATATCGGTCTCCGGTTTTGGTGTTCTTTTTGCGTGCGGGAGGGTGGACGGCAATTACGAACTCTCCCCTTGTCTTTCCTTCAGGGAGTGCAGCTCGCAGCTCGCCAAAGCTTCCTGTAAGGTACTCTTCGTGGAGTTTGGTCATCTCCCTGCCGATGAACACCTCCGCATCGGGAATGAGGGCTTCGAGTTCGTCGAGGAGTTTGTGGATGCGGAAGGGTGATTCATAGAGGACAAAGGTCGACTCCATTGCCGCAAGTTCCTCGAGCCGGCTCTTCCTTCCCTTCTTGTGCGGCAGGAACCCTCCGAAATAAAAGCTGTTTGCCGGAAGGGGGCAGACGGAAAGGGCTGCGGTGAGTGCCGATGGCCCCGGCACCGGGATGGCTCCGATGCCCCGCTGGTGGAGCGCGCGGATCATGCCGTAGCCCGGATCGCTGATGACCGGGGTGCCGGCATCGGTGATGAGGGCGACATTGCGGCCCTCTTCGAGCAGTGAGGCTACGCGGTTGATGGCCTGCTCTTCGTTGAAATTGTGGTAGCTGATCAGCTTTTTGCCTTCTATGCCGAGGTGACGGAGCAGGATCGATGCGCGGCGGGTGTCTTCGCAGGCAACGGCATCGGCCTGACGCAGCACGTCGACTGCCCTCAATGTAATGTCTCCGAGGTTTCCGAGCGGGGTGGCTACGACGTAAAGGGTGCCGGTATGGTGCGTTTCGGTGCTCAAGGGCCGGAGGGTCTCCCCAGGGATGGGCTTTGTTGTGGTAGATTCAGAATGCTTTTAGTATATAGTCAAAATAACAGAAAGGGCACCCCCAAAAAAACATGCAGGATGGCGATGGCTGAAGCGCGACCACTGCTCCGGGTCCAGGACCTGCGGGTGGAATTCAATGTGAAACGGGGCAGCGGCTTCGGACGCCCTTTTCCCCTCAGGGTGGTCGACGGTGTATCGTTCAGCATTGCTGAGGGTGAGACGCTCGGTCTCGTCGGTGAGTCCGGTTGCGGCAAGACCACGCTGGGCCGTGCGCTGATCCGTCTCGGCCATGGTTCAATCCACGGCTCGATCGAGTTTGAGGGACGTGAAATCACCACACTCGGTGCGCGGGATTTCCGACAGCTGCGCAGCCGGATGCAGATGATCTTTCAGGATCCGTTCGGCTCACTCAACCCCCGCCTCACCGTCGGAGAGATGCTGTCTGAAGTCCTTCTTGTGCACGGCCTCGCCAAAGGACCCGACGCCCGGCGGCGCATCGCGGAGCTTCTGGACGTGGTAGGACTGCCGCGCGAGTACCATCACCGCTACCCGCATGAGTTTTCGGGCGGTCAGCGTCAGCGGGTCGGCATTGCCCGCGCCCTGGCTCTCAATCCCCGCTTCATAATCTGCGACGAGCCGGTCTCGGCGCTCGACGTCTCCATCCAGTCGCAGATCATCAACCTGTTAAAAGACCTGCAGCGTGACCTTCGGCTGACCTATCTCTTCATTGCGCACGACCTTTCCGTGGTCGAGCATATTTCCGACCGTGTTGCCGTGATGTACCTCGGCAGGATCGTTGAGGTCGCCAGCTCCCGGGAGCTCTATACGAATCCCACCCACCCCTATACCAAAGCGCTGCTTTCGGCAATTCCCAACCCTGAGCCCGGCCGGAAGCGTGAGCGCATCATTCTCGGGGGCGACCAGCCTGGCCCCATGAACATCCCCCCGGGCTGCGGATTCCATCCCCGCTGCCCTTCGGTTATGCCGGAGTGCTCCGTTACTGCACCGGTTCTCCTGCCGCTCGGGGGAAACCCCGGGCACCGGGTGAGCTGTCTGCTCAACAGTTAGCGAATCAACGATTCCTGCCCAATGAAACAGATCCGTTCGAAAACCGGCTGCCTCAAGCGGGGCTGCCTCTTTACGGTACTCCTCCCGCTCGTCTGCCTTGCCCTCATTCTGTGGCTTCACCATGCCAGCCGTTCCCTGCCTGATCGCTTCGTGCTTTCAGTTCCCCTCAGTGGATCCCTTGATGAGCGGGCACCGTCTGCTTCCGGGCTTCCATTTGCCTCTGCTGAGGGCCCTTTATCCCTGCAGGACCTGCTTTTCACTCTCCACCATGCATCGTCTGACCCGAGGGTGGCTGCCGTGCTGCTCGACATCGATGCCGTGCGCACCACTCCGGCAAAGATCTCGGAACTTCGCCGGGCCATCGAGCGGGTGCGCACCGGCGGCAAAAAGGTTTTCGCCTTCCTTCATAGTCCGGAGGACAGCGACTGCATGCTTGGCGCAGCATGCGATTCTGTCATTGTCGAGGAGGGAGGATTCATGCTGCTTGATGGTCTGCGTGCCGAAACTCTTTACTTTGCGACCCCGCTCAGAAAGATCGGTATGTCGTTTCAGGCCGCGCAGTGGAAGCGGTACAAGAGCGGCATCGAGCCTTTCGTGCGCACCGGCCCGAGCCCAGAGGCAGAAGAAGAGGTGTCGGCACTGCTTGACGAGGTCTACCGGGATTATATCGGGTATGTGTCCCGTCGGCGCCACATCACACCCGATTCCCTCCGCTCCATCATTGACAACGTGACGCTCATGACCTCTCGTGAGGCCGTGCGGCTGGGCCTTGCCGACGGCGCTGCTTCTTCCTGGCGCTTCCGCCGGGAGCTGGAGCGGCGCCTTACGGGGAAAGAGCCTGATCCTGAAAGCGGTTTCTTTGTTGGCGCCGACCGGTACCGGGACTCGATGGAGTGGCCCATGAAGGCCGACACGAAGGACCGTATCGCCCTTATAACCATGTCTGGTCCCATTGTCCGCACGACGGGCGAGGAGGCGCTCGGGCTTGGTTCGGGAGTGGACGTTGAGGCAGTGCGGCGCTCGCTTGAGGGAGCCCTCAAAGACCATCGGGTCAAGGCCATGGTGTTGAGGATCGACAGCCCCGGCGGTGATGCTCTGGCCTCTTCCGACATGCTTGAAATGCTCGATTCAGCCGCCGTCCGCAAACCCCTCGTGGTATCCATGTCCGGGGTGGCTGCATCAGGAGGGTATATGGCGGCTCTCTCGGGGCATTCCATTTTCGCCGAACCGCTATCCATAACCGGTTCCATAGGTGTCTATGCCCTGAAGCCAGAAATCAGCGGTCTCGTCCAGAAGATCGGCCTCGGTCGCAGCGTTGTCACCAGGGGTCGCAATGCAGATGCGAACTCCATTTATAAACCGCTTGACGGGGAGGCGTATTCGAAGTTCGTCGAGGCTTCAGGGGAGGTATATCGCGATTTCGTTGCGAAGGTTGCCCGGGCCCGGAAGATGAGTTCCGGTCGTGTCGATTCGCTTGCCGGCGGCCGTGTATGGAGCGGACGTCGGGCGCTTGAAGTTGGCCTCGTTGATCACTTTGGAGGGCTTTTCGATGCACTGGTCGAAGCTCAGCGTCTCGGGGGCATAGACAGCGCCCGCCAACCGGAAATAGTCTTTTACCCCAGAGAAAAGAGTTGGCTGGAGCTGCTTTATAGCGGCGACTTCTCCGCAATTGGCTCAAGGGTGGAAAGCTCCCTTGCAGGGCGTGTCATCGGCAGGCTCATGCCAGGCATGGGGCCGGTTCCGGCGGCCCTGTATCCACTGCTGTCGGGAGATCACGGTGGTGAGGTGCTGACGGTGATGCCTTGCGACATCATCATCCGCTGAAAGCAGGCAGGCATTGCGCTGAAATACTGCGGACCCCGGCGGTGAAACCGGGGCTCGTAGACATGTTCGTCTCTCGTCAGAATGTGTAGGTGAGGGATGTCTGGGTTCTCCAGACGTCGCTGTCGCTGGCGCCGATGTACCCGGTTTTCCACTGCGAGAGCTGGAGCCCGAGGATGAAGTTCGGTGTGATGCTTTCTATCACGTTGGCGAAGATGGTGCGGTTGAAGGAGCGGCTGCCTGCGGTAAGATCGCTGTTTTCGGGATCGTCGACACCGGCTCCGAGCGCGACCGCTGTGGAGGGCGAGAGGCTGTAGCGCAATGCTGCCCAGCCACCCTGCGCCCGCGTTTCATTGCCTGTTGAGCCGAGGCTCTGCCCAATGCCTCCCCAATAGTTCTCAAGGTTTGATCCGGTGAAGCACTCGCCTGCAAACAGCAGTTTCTGGCTAAGCGGCATGGAGAGCTCAAGGCAGGCTGACCAGGTGTCAGCGGTTATGTGGGTGTTCGATGCGTCCAGATCCCACTGCTCCTGGCCGTAATGACCGGAAACAGCGATCGTGGCCGGCCTGTCGGCAACCAGTAGCGGGGTGGAGAGGGCCAGTCGACCCTGGATGGTCGGCAGGTTGGCATCCTTGCCCGTATCGGATGCGGCGCCGGTTATGCTGTCCGTTTCACCGATGTTCCGTGCCGCGGCTACCGCTATTTCCACGCGCTCTTTGTCGCCGGCCTTGAAGCCTTTGGTGAGCCGTACCTGAGGATGACGCCCGCCTATGTTTCCGGCATCCCACATGAGTCCTGCATCGTCGACGAACGGAATGAGCGAGGAGTTCAGGTCCCAGGTCTGTCCGGCTATGATGCTGAGGTCGGACCCGGGCCAGTATGTTTTGATGTAGCCGTGACGAAGGCGGGGGTTCGCGGCGTTTTCAGTTCCTCCGCCAAAGAAGTCGAACTCGATTTTTGCAGAAAGCTTCATTGCTTCCGTGTCGGGTCCGGAGAGGTCCATGCCGATACGTGTTGCATTGCCCGTGAGGTTCCATTCGGCGTCGCCATCGCTGCCTTGTGTTGCATAGAGTGCGATGTTTCCGGGGTAAAGCCGGCCGGTGTCGTAGGCACCATCGAACCGGGCAAATCCGTAAAGGCGCAGCTTGACGCCCGGTGCGGCAGTAACGGGTGGTTTTTCTGCCTGGGGTTCGGGTGCAGAAGATGCGGGGGCTTCGGTCGTGGCGGCCGGTCGTGCCTGCAGGAGGGCTTTGAGTTCGGCAATCTCACCCTCAAGGCGGACGATGCGCTCCTCGAGGCTTCCCTCAGCCATTGCGGGCGCCGGAGCTGCCGACATGAAGAGTATTGCGCCAAGGAGCAGCGGTGTGAGGGTATGCTTCAGTGTCATGGGGTCGGGTGTTGCTGTTGCATGGACTAGTCGGGATAAAGTCCGTAATATAGCCATCCCCCTGCAATTGTGAAATCTCCCGCCTCCCACCAGGATGCGGCATGGGTTCTTCAGCCGGTCGTGCGAAGGCCGCCCGAGATGGCGTTTACGGTCAGGAAGAGTTCCGGCAGCATGGCATCGGCCTGTTCCTTCCGACCCTCATCCATCAGCAGCCTCCACTCGGCGATGCGCTTTACCTGCCAACGGTGCAGCAAGCCGAGTCCTTCGCGCCGGAGTTCGATGAAACGGTTGACATTGAGGCGCTGGGTAGCCAATGGCTTGCTGTAGAGGATATCGATGAAGCGCTTTGTTTTCCGATACTCTTCTTCGATCATTGTCATGATCTTGACCCGCAGTCCCGCATCGGAAACCAGCCCGGCATAAAGTTCCATGATTGAAAGGTCAGCGGCGGCCAGCCCGGTGTCGGCATTGCTGATGATGTAGCGCAGGGGAGGCCATTCGTGGGATCGGAGGCGGATGTCCTCGAATGCTTCAGGGTCGCTTTCACTGAGGGCTTCGAGCGCAGAGCCAACTCCGTACCACCCTGAAAGCGAAAACCGGGCCTGATTCCAGCTGAACACCCAGGGAATGGCCCGCAGGTCGTCCAGGCTGTCTCCGCCGGTGCGCCTCGATGGGCGTGAGCCGATCCTGTTTGCTTCGATGATGTCGACGGGAGCCGCCTGACGGAAGAAGGTCACAAACCCCTCTGTTTCAATGAGTTTGCGGTAGGTGCTGTAGGATGCGCCGGAGAGGCGGTCCATGACCGGTTCGAGGTGGTGTGCCTTATTTTCATGCCTGCTCTCCCTGATGAGCGAGCCGGCAACGCCTGCCATGAAGAGTTCCAGGTTGTAGACTGCGCTGATGCGGTTTGCGTATTTCTGTGCGATGGTTTCACCCTGTTCGGTAAATCGCATGCCGCCGTTGCAGGCCCCGTAGGGTTGGGCTCTGATGAACCGGTGTGTCGGCCCGGCACCGCGGCTGATGCTGCCGCCCCTGCCGTGGAAGAAGCGGATGCAGGTGTCGTGACGGCGGCCCACTTCCAGCATTGCTTCTTCTGCCCTGTAGAGCGCCCAGGCGCTGGTCAGAAGCCCTCCGTCCTTGTTGCTGTCACTGTAGCCGATCATCACTTCCACCACCCTGCGTTTTGCGCCATCGCGTTTTCGCTGGTACTCGAGGCTGCTCTCTGTGACAGGGTGGCTGAGGAAGGCCTCGAGAATGTCGGGGCTTTTTTCAAGATCGCCAATGGTTTCAAAGAGGGGTACGACCGGCAGGACGCAGGCGCTTTTTCCTTGTATGGAAGTCATGAGCCCGGTTTCACGCGCAAAGAGATAGACGGAGAGAAGATCGGAGACGCTGCGGGTCATGCTGACAATGATCGATCCAATACCCTCTGTGCCGAATGATCGGATATGACCCGAAAGCACCCTGAAGCAGTCGAGCACCGATTCGGCTTCAGGTCCGGCATGCATGTCGGGGCGTGTGAACGGGCGGGGGGAGCGGAGTTCGCGCTCAAGCAGCGTCCGCTTTTCCTCTTCGCACATGTCGATGTATGGGATTTCATCCTGTTCCCCGTTTCCTGCCGCCCTGACGAGTGCGGTGAGCGCCAGATCGTGGACCCGGCTGTTCTGGCGGATGTCGAGCGATGCGAGGTGGAAACCGAAGGATTGCACGGTTCGTGAGAGGGGAAATACGAACTCCCGGGCAATGTTTTCCGCTCCGATTCCTTCGAGTGAACGGGTGAGGATGGCAAGATCTCCGAGGAGTTCTCTTGCCGAGCGGTAGCGGAATGCCGATCCTGATCCTGATCCCCGGATGGCCGGAGGGAGCGATATTCTCATAAGGTTGATGAACTGCCGCCAGGGCTCTCTTTCATTGCGGCGAACGGCTTCCATACCACGTTTGCCGTGTTTTTTCCTGAGGGCGTCCATACGCCGCAGGAGTGCCTCTCCGGGATCCTGAAGGCGATCTGACAGGCTGAGCTTGGAGCCGAGGTCCCGGAGGGCGGAATCGATGAGCCCGACGGCTTTCAGACGCATGTCACCGAGCGTCTCAGCGGTAACCTCTGCGGTGACGAGGGGGTGCCCGTCACGGTCCCCTCCCACCCAGCTGCTGAAGCTGATCGAGGGGAGATCATCAGGGACCTGGAGTGAACGGGCTGAAAATCCTGCAGCCTCCCACGCTTTCATGAGGCGGCGATCCATCATGGTGATGGCGTCGGGGAAAATGTTCTCCAGATAATGGGCAACATTCGCCCGCTCATCGGCAACAGATGGTTTCTGGAAAAGGATTTCGCCGGTCCTCCACAGCGTTTCCATCGCGGCCATGATCTCCCTGCGGATATCATGCTGCTCGGCAGGGGTCCACATCTGGTTCTCCCGCTTGACCAGAAGAAGGTAGATGTGGCGGTGGAGTTCCAGTACGGTTTTTCGTTTCGCTTCTGTCGGATGCGCTGTCAGGACGGGATGGACCTGCACTCTTGAGAGCACGCCCCGGGCTTCTTTCTCCGAAAGCCCCTGCTGCTGGATAAGCAGGAGGGTCCGGCCCCAGAGCCCTTCAAGAGATGCGGCACCATGTTCGGATTCGAGCGTCCGGCGGTTCTGTGCCGCCGAGTTCTCCTCAGCCATATTGAGCAGCTGAAAGAATATGGAGTAGGCCTGCAGCGCCCGCTCCGTGTCGGGGTAGTGCCCAAGTTCGATCCCGCGGCCTCCGCGCGGGAGACGGGCGGCCAGAGACTCTTCACCGAGACTGCAAAGCATCTCCTGAAAACAACTGATGAGGAACCCGGCATCCCGTTCTGCTTTTTCAAAGTCGATGATGCTGCTGGTCGTGCTGATCATGGGGCAGGTGCTTGGAATGGTTGCAGGGAGGGGGGTATCGGACGTAAAATAACAACGTACGGGGATTTCCGGCTCATCGGGCTATTTTCGGTTAATGTTTGCCGCCTTTATGTTTTATGTTTATCTTACTCAATAATTTTATGGTAAGCCACTAACTCCTAACTCATTACCAGTCATGGACAACAAATCAAACGGTAAGCTTATCGCCCTTGCTTTTGGTGGAGCGGCCTTAATGGGGGCTTTGTTTTTCGGAGTGTCGTTTCTGACCGGTTTCAAGGTTCCGGCGGAGAACATATCTTCGGTCCTTACCCCCCTTCGTTCCTTTACCGGATGGTTCCTGCTTATCCTGTGTGCCTCGCTCATCATCAGGGGGTTCGGTAAAATCTCCGGCAGGGTCAGCGATAAGTGGTTCCTGAGCCTTCCTCTTACCATTATCGCCATTGTTGCCGTGATGTTCGCCATTCTATGGCTGAGGCCTTCGGGCATCCTGCTTTCCACTACCGGTCGCACCACGACGCTTCAGGGCGACTATATCCGGACTGTTGACGACCTGAATGCCTTTCTCAACCAGCCGGCAGCCACCACCAATGTGCCTCCTGCACCCGAAGGTTTTGATTTTGCTGCTGCAAAGGACCTGACCGACGGTCGCTGCAACAAGTGCCATACCCTCGGTTCGGTCGAAGATGCGCTGCGTACCAAGTTCAAGAAGACCGGAAAGATTGACATCATTGTCAAGCGTATGCAGGCCTATCCCGGTTCCGGCATTTCTGATGCTGATGCAGACGATATCATGATTTACCTGACCGAGAAGTACTGAGGGCAGGCGGAGCTTCTGCTCCATACCCATAGATTAGCATTGAAAGCCCCGAAGTGTTCCTCCGGGGCTTTCTGGCGTTCAGGCCGAAGCGTTGTGGCTGACGGTGACGGTTTCGGTGATGCCGCCGCGGGCTTTCCACTCCGTTCTGACGGTCATGCTTCGGGGGTTTGAAACGGCGACGAGGTCGTCGAGGATGCGGTTTGTGACATTTTCATAGAAGATGCCGGCGTTGCGGAACTCAAGGAAATAGTATTTGAGCGACTTGAGTTCGATGCAGGTTTTATCGGGAACATAGCTGACGGTGATGGTTCCGAAGTCCGGAAGGCCCGTTTTGGGGCAGACCGAGGTGAACTCCGGGTTGACGATCTCGATTGTGTAGTCGCGGTCAGGGTAGGTGTTGTCGAAGACTTCCAGAATCTCTTGTTTCATGGGGCCGTTTTTTTATCGGGTTGTTTCGGGCTCGTGGCGCTCTGTTATCCTGAACGCTCAAAAATAGAAATCCAGAGTGATTTTCAGTACATTCAGTTTGATTTTTTTATGATCCTCATACCTCAAATGACCCTCAAGACTGCCGCTCATGATGCATTCGGCTGAAGAGATCCGCGGTGATGCCGGCCGCCTGGCCGCGGAACTGGCCCGGGAGTATGACCTGCTCGATACACACTGCGAGATCGGTGGCCGCGCGTTCAGTTTTACAAGCGTCAGCGACAGTTATGCCCTGCTCGACAGGATTTCGCCTGAAGAGTTCATCCGCGATGAACAGATGCCCTACTGGGCTGAAATCTGGCCATCCGCCCTGGCCCTCTCGGAGTTTCTCTCCGAATCCGTGCCGCTTAATGGTGTCCGTATCATTGAGATCGGTGCAGGCACCGGGCTCGTTTCGGTGGTTGCGGCTTCTCTTGGTGCGAGTGTGCTTGCCACCGACTACTCGACCGAGGCGCTTCGCTTCATCCGCTGCAACGCCCTGAAGAACGCTACCCGGATCGACATCGAACAGCTTGACTGGCGCAATGTTCGTCAGGAAGAGCGCTTCGACATGCTTCTTGCCGCCGATGTGCTTTACGAACGGGTAAACCTGCTTCCGATCCTTCTTTCTATCGAACGGTTGCTGAAGCCGGGCGGATGCGCCTATATCGCCGACCCCCGCCGCCGACTTGCCGAGCAGTTCCTTGAGCTTGCCGCGGAGAACGGGTTTTCAGTAAAGGCACATGCGCGTGAGCATCGGGGGGATGGTAAACCCGTCGCGGTCAATATCTACAGGCTGACGCGCTGATATGGATGCCCTAAAGCCATTTGGCGAGGCCTGGCGGTATGACGGCGGAGATGGGGCTGTCCTCTGGCAGCTATCCTTTACCGGTTCCGGCACGCTGTTCGGCCAGAAGCGCTTTCCTTCCAACCGCCGGGCCTTCTTTTTTGCAGTTGATCCCGATGAGGGTCGGGTGCTGATTGATGATTTTCAGCCGCTCGATCCCGCCCTGGATTCTCCGCTCGGCGGAGGGTGGTTTACGGGGATAGAGTCGACCCACCGTGACCTGGTCTATCTCCATGCCTGGCAGGAGGGTAGTCCGCTGCACAGGGGGATATGGGCCGTTCTTGCCCGGACAGGATCAATCATCTGGTCGCAGCCGGGCTTGGAGTATGTCGCTCACACCGATGCCGGCCTGCTTGCTTGCCGACAGACTTCCTTTGCTGGATTTCCAGAACGGAGCTATGTCCTTCTGGATCCATTGACGGGGAAGGAGAGTGCGTGCGAGGATGCATCGAGCCTCAGGGCTTCGGCCATGGGGGAGGAAGAGCGCCAGAAGGTGCTACTGCCCCAGGCTGCCGAGCGCCTGCCCGATGGGAGCGGGGGCGGGGAGTCGATTGTCTGTGGCAGCGTTGTCGCGCTCTCCGTCCATGAAAAGACCGTGGACGGATGGCGTTCAATCCTGCGCCTTTGGATAGATGGCATTGAGGTATACTGCGACGTGATGGAGGAGGGCGGGAGCATGCCTGCCCGTAACAATTTCCTGATCAGGGGGGATAAATTGTACTACATTAAAAAGAAACGGGAACTGGTCGCCTTTACACTCTCCTGACTCCTGTCCCGCATTGCAGTCGAACCTTGCCTCCCAATTTGTGAAGGATAAGCCGGCACCATCGTCCGAACGCCTCGTTGAGGATTTTCTGCTCTCGGGCCGTGGACAGAGGAACCTGTCCAGAACGACCATCGTAGCCTACCGGGCAGATCTGCGCCAGTTTTTTTGCTTTCTCGCCCGTCATTCCGGTTCCGGGGAGTTCGATCCTTCAGTAGTTACCCCCTCCCTTGTCCGGATGTTCATGGGCGACCTTCTCCGTCGGGGTCTGCAGCAGCGATCAATTGCCAGAAAGCTGGCTTCCGTCAAAAGCTTTTTCCGCTATCTCCATGAATCGGGTCTCCTGAGTGAGAGCGCACTGTCGGCCGTCTCCATGCCTCGCTACAGCCGCCCCATACCCTCTTTTCTTACCGAACCAGAAGCATCAATGCTGTTTCTGGAGGTTGTTCCAATGGCTACGCACCGGGAGGGGTTCGCCAGCGGCACGGAGTTGCAACGGAATTTTACCCTTCTTCGCGACGCGGCTATCCTTGAGATGCTTTACGGATGCGGGCTCCGGATTTCTGAGTTGACAGGCCTCCGCCAGAGCGACCTGGAAATGGTCGGAGGGTATGTGAAAATAACCGGAAAGGGTAGTAAACAGAGGATCGTTCCCCTTGGTGCACCGGCCGTTTCTGCCCTCAAAAAATATTTTGAAGTCCGGCGAAACTTCTTTAGAATATCTTTAGACGGGGCTGCTGGGGAGTCAGGCTATGTGTTCCTGACCAACAAAGGCAAACAGATCTATCCCATGCTTGTCCAGAGGATGACCCGCAGGTACCTTGCTGCGGTTACCGAGCAAAAGAAGAAAAACCCGCATACGCTGCGCCATACTTTCGCCACCCACCTCTTGAACGGCGGAGCCGATCTTCAGAGCGTCAGTGAAATGCTCGGCCACAGCAACCTTTCGACGACTGAAATCTATACCCATGTGACTTTTGAACGCCTCAGGGAGGTTTACAGTAAAGCTCACCCGAAGGCATGAGGCTTTGACGGTCCGGCGCTTTTTCCTGCCCGGACCTTGTTCCTTCATTCTTTTCACCCATATATCCTAGGGAGGTTGTTATGACGAAAGATACAGGCAGCGAGATGCCCACCATCAAAGTCACCCTGCGCCATTCCAATAACCACAATGCCATAGAGGAGTATGCCCGCAGTGCTGTACAGTCGCTCACGAAGCTTTATCCGGCAATCCTTACGTGCCACGTCATCCTCGACCACCAGAATAATGATTTTGAGAGGAACAAGAACGCTGAAATAACGTTGCATGTGCCGCAGCATGACTTTATTGCCAAGGAGTCCGGAACGGCCTATGAGCTGTGCATCGATGCTTGCGTGGATGCGCTTGGTCGGCAGCTTCTGAAGTACAAGGATAAAATGCATTGAACACGGTCCCGATGGATCGGCGGGGGCATAGCCTCCGCTGATCTACGGGCCGCCGTCTGCCGCAGGAGTTTCCATCACCCTCGATGCCCGATTCATGACCCTCGACCAAAAAGGCTTGAAAAAGCGATCAGTGACGGTCGCCTATTTTTTTAACAACATCGGCAAGAACCATGACATCCGGCTCAGGCGGATGAATGCCGTCGATGAGCAGAAACGGCGGATTTTCGAGCGGGACCTGCACCGACCGGGGCTGGCGCTGGCGGGGTTTACAAACCTGTTTACCTACAAGCGGCTACAGATTCTCGGCAACACCGAGACGCGTTTCCTCAACCATCTCGGCGAAGAGGAACGTAAGGCGGCATTCGCCAACCTTACGCGATTCAAGGTGCCCTGCATCATCCTGACGAGCAACAACAAGCTCCAGCCCGAACTGCTCGACATGGCTACGGAGGCCGGGATACCCGTCTACGTGACCCGCCAGTCGTCCACCAAGGCAATCTACCTTGTTACGGATTTCCTCGACGACCAGTTCTCCCTCTACCAGCAGTATCACGGTTCCATGGTTGATGTGTACGGTGTCGGTGTCCTTTTAACCGGCAAGAGCGGCCTCGGCAAGTCGGAGATCGCCCTTGATCTCGTCGAGCGGGGCCACGGTCTCGTCGCTGACGACGTGGTGGTGATCCGCAGGAAAGGGGAGACCATGCAGCTGAGTGCATCGCGCAACAACATCATTGACCATTTTATGGAGATCCGTGGCCTCGGTGTGGTCGATGTGAAGGCGAATTTCGGCATCCGTGCCATCCGTGACGTCAAGGAGGTGCTGGTGGTCGTAGAGCTCCTTGAGTGGAACAAGGAAATGGAATACGAGCGGCTCGGTCTGGATACGAAGACGATCAGGATCCTCGGCGTCGATGTGCCGCTGGTACAGCTTCCAATTTTCCCCGGAAAGAACATCACGGTGATTATCGAGGTGGTCGCTCTGAACTTCCTTCTGAAACGCTATTCGAACTATGTGGCAGCTGAAGCACTGACTGACAGGATAAAAAAGGTGATCAACAATGACGACAGAACCGAAGGTGATATCCTTGTCTGAACGATGCAGGGCCCATAGCGGCCTTTGCCGGATACTGCAGCTCCCTTTCATGCTGCTCCTGCTTTTTTCAACCGCCTGCAGCAAAGGCGGAGATGGGCATGCTGGCGGAACGGCCATGGATTCGACCCTTGTCATAACCTCGCTCGGTGATGCCGACTACCTCAACCCGGTCATCGGTGCTTCAGTCACATCGTCCAACATTTTCGGTCTCATCTACCCTTCGCTGCTCCAGAGCGAGTTTGACACCACGACAGGACTGCTCAACTATATGGCACTGGAGAAGCAGCTTCGTTCGTCACCCTCCGGCCATACGGCCAAAACCCCGAAAGCGGCCCTCGCCAGAACTTGGCGGATGGCTCCGGACCATCGCTCCATCACCTACACCCTGCGCAGCGATGCATACTGGGACGATGGCAAGCCGATCGTCGCAGGCGATGTACTCTTTGCTTACCGCCTCTACGGCAACCCTGTGATAGCCAGCCCTCGCCAGCAGTACCTTGCCGAACTCGAGGGAGCCGAGAAAGGGGAGATAGACTTTTCGCGGGCGGTTATGGCGCCAGACGACACCACCCTTGTGTTCCGGTTTCACAAACCTGTGCCTGAATATCTGGCTCTCTTTCATACCTCGCTGACACCGATGCCGGAGCACTTCTGGCACAACGTCAAGCCTGAGGAGTTCCGGAACTCCCCGCTCAACCGCAAACCCCTCGGTGCCGGACCCTACCGGCTGAAGTCCTGGAAGCCTCAGCAGGAACTGGTGCTCGAAAGCAATCACCGTTCCAACCTGCCTAAGCCCGGCAATATACCGCAGCTCTCATTTCGGGTAGTGCCCGACTATACCGTCCGCCTCGCCCAGTTGCAGACAGGGGCTGTGGACGTGGTTGAGAACATCAAGCCTGAGGACTTTCAGGGCCTTATGTCATCGAAGAACCCTGTTGATATCAAGAATGTTGGGCTGAGGGTTTATGATTATGTCGGCTGGTCGAACATCGATCAGGACGAGTACCTCAAAAGCGGCCGCGCTGTGCCGCATCCGCTTTTCGGTTCCGCGGCCGTGCGCCGTGCGCTGACCTTCGCCATGGACCGTCAGTCGATCATCGACGGCTACCTCGGCCGGTACGGGGTTCCCGCAGTAACTGATATTTCCCCGTCCCTGAAATGGGCCTTCAACGAGAAGATTCAGCCCTATCCTTTCGACCCGCAGAGAGCCCTTTCCATGCTTAAGGCTGAGGGGTGGGTGCCGGGACCTGACGGAATCCTCCAGAAAGACGGACGCCGTTTCAGCTTCTCCCTTTACACCAATGCGGGTAATGCCCGGCGCAACTATGCAAGCGTCATCATCCAGCAGAATCTGCGCAGGATAGGCATCGAGTGCAAGCTCGAGGTTCAGGAGTCGAATGTCTTTTTCGACAACCTGCAGAACCGCCGCCTCGGAGCCTGGATGGCGGGTTGGTCGATCGGCCTGGAGATCGATCCGATGGATGTCTGGGGTTCGGATCTCGAGAAAAGCCGGTTCAACTTCATGGGGTATCGCAATCCTCAGGTTGACAGGCTTTCCGCCCTTGCCAAGGAGAAAATGAACCCGCTGGACGCTCGTCCCTACTGGCTGGAGTATCAGGAAATCCTGCACCGCGATCAGCCTGTCACCTTTCTTTACTGGATTCGGGAGACTCAGGGGTTCAGCCGCAGGATAGAGGGTGAGGAACTGAACATTTCCGGAGTATTTTACAACATCGATGACTGGACGCTCAGTCCCTCCCGAACCCTTGCGCCATAGAACCGCATGCTGACCTATATTTTCAAACGGCTCCTGATCGCCATTCCGCTCATCTTCGGGGTTCTGACCCTGACCTTCTTCATCATCCGTCTTGCGCCGGGTGATCCTGCGGCTTTTTTCATCCAGCCCGGCATCAGCCCGAACGTCGCCATGCAGATACGGGAGCAGTACGGTCTGAACGACCCGCTCCCGATCCAGTATGTGAAGTGGCTTGGCCATGTCCTGCAGGGAGATTTCGGTCGAAGCTTCAGCCGTGCCCAGCAACCGGTGCTGGAGGTCATCGCCAGTGCGCTGCCGATCACCGTTACCATCGCTCTGCTTACCCTCATAGCCAACTTCACCTTCGGCATCCTGATCGGCGTGATATCCGCCGTTCGCCAGAACAGCTTCATCGACCGGTTCCTGACGGTGACGGCGCTCTTTTTCTATTCCATGCCGGAGTTCTGGTTCGCTCTCATGATGATCATCCTCTTTGCCCTCAAGTTTCCGCTTTTTCCCGCCTCAGGCCTTAATGAGGTGGGAGCTGAAGGGTTCGGCCCGTTTGGATTTGCCATGGACCGGCTTTGGCATCTGGTTCTGCCTGTTACGGTGCTCAGCATAAACGGAGCGGCCGGTATTGCCCGTTACGTACGGGGGAGCATGCTCGAGGTGATCCGCCAGGACTATATCCGCACCGCGCGGGCAAAGGGGCTTCCTGAACGCCTGGTCATCTTCCGTCACGCGCTCCGCAATGCCCTGCTTCCCGTCATCACACTCATGGGCAGTTCGCTGCCGTTCATCTTCAGCGGAGCTCTCTTCATTGAGGTGATTTTCGCCTTTCCAGGGATGGGCAGGGTGACGGTTGAAGCCATTTTTGCGCGGGATTATCCGCTTATCATCGCCAATACTTTCATTTCAGGGATCCTCATCGTCTTCGGCAACCTTATTGCCGATGTGCTCTACGCTGTTGTTGATCCCAGGATCAAGCTGTGAAACCAGGGAGCCACTTGAGAACAGAACTGCTCAATACCCCCGCTGATGCTGTTGAACTGCGGATTGAAGACCAGATCCGCCCGCGGCGGATGGAAGACTTCACCGGCCAGCAACGGCTGACAGACAACCTGAAGGTGTTCATTTCCGCGGCCAGAATGCGCGGAGACGCCCTCGACCATGTCTTGCTTTCCGGTCCTCCCGGACTCGGCAAAACGACCCTGGCTCACATCATTGCCGAAGAGATGGGCGGCTCACTGAAAGCGACCTCGGGACCGATGCTTGACAAAGCAGGGAATCTGGCCGGGATTCTGACCAGCCTGCAGGGGGGCGACGTGCTCTTCATAGACGAAATCCACCGCATGCCTCCGGCCGTCGAGGAGTACCTGTATTCGGCCATGGAGGATTTTCGCATCGACATCATGCTCGACAGCGGCCCTTCGGCCAGAGCCGTGCAGCTCAAGGTTGAGCCCTTCACCCTCGTCGGTGCGACGACCCGTTCAGGTCTTTTGACTGCTCCGCTCAGGGCTCGCTTCGGTATCAGCAGCCGGTTTGACTATTATTCACCGGAGTTGCTCGAAACAATCCTCATGCGGTCATCCTCCATTCTCGGTATCGGTATTGAGCAGAATGCGGCTTCAGAAATCGCAGGCCGGTCACGCGGTACCCCCCGGATTGCCAACCGCCTGCTCCGTCGTGCCAGGGATTTCGCACAGGTCGACGGCATGGAGATTATCAGCCGCCCGACAGCCATGAAGACTCTCGATTCTCTTGAAATCGACGAGGAGGGGCTCGATGAGATGGACAAGAAGATCATGGATGCTGTCGTCAACCGCTTCAGTGGCGGTCCTGTCGGCGTCAGTTCGCTCGCTGTCTCGGTCGGTGAGGAGCCGGACACCATTGAAGAGGTCTACGAACCCTATCTCATTCAGGCTGGCTATCTTTCCCGCACCCCCCGCGGACGGGTGGCGACACAGCGGGCGCTGCTCCGGTTTTCGGATGGAAGCTCCAGATTACGGGGGACCCTGTTCGATGGGCCGGATCATGCCTGAAGTGTTCCGGCGCTATGAGCCCGAGGTTCCGCGTAGCGCTCGGGGGGCGGTGGGGCTGCTCCTCTTCATTCTGCTTTTTATGGTGTCCTGCAGCTCCGCTCCCGTGCGAAGGGCCGAGCTGGAAGCCCGCCGTGATTCCCTTGATGCCGTGATGGAGCGGGAGTTCTTGAAGGCATCGTTCCTTGACGCCAGGGGTGATTATTCCGCTGCCATAAAAGGGTACCGGGAGTTGCTCCGCCGCCAACCGCAGAATGCTGCGCTTTACTTTTCAACTGCAAAGGCCTTTCTTTCTCTCGGAGAGCTCGATTCGGCGAGGGTGTATGGAGAGCGCTGCGTTCAATTGAACCCTTCCAATCGCCATGCACTAGGCCTGCTTGCCGATGTTTCCCATGCGATGGGTGACATGGAGCGATCGGTGCAGCTTTACGGGAAGCTGGCCGGGATGGATCCCGGCAATACGGAGCTACTGACGTGGCTTGCCATGGAACACCTTTCGGCTGAACAGCCCGAAGAGGCTCTTTCGGTGTTTCAGCGGGTGCTAAGCCTTGATCCCGGTAATGAGGCGGCCCGTTCGCACGTACTTCTGCTCCAGATCAGGATGCACCGCTATGCTGAGGCCATCGCTTCGCTTCGGGAAATGACGAAGGGTGGCGGCGGGGACGAACGGCTCAGGTTCACGCTCGGCGGGCTGTACCTTCGCACTGGTGATTACGCCGATGCGGCAGCCACCTTCCGGGAGGCCATTGACGCCTCGCCCGGTTTCATTCCTGCCTGGTTGGCGCTCTTTGAGGTCTCTGTCCGCTCGAAGGACATGATTTCGTTCCGTTCCGATCTTTTGCGCTTCTATGATACGCTGCATCCTGTCCTTCCAAAAAAACTTGAACTGACCCGATTTTATCTCTCGGAGTCGGTATCTGACAGCCTCTACCGCATCCCGGCAAAAATCATGCTCAATGAAACCTGCCGCCTCCATCCGAAGAGCGCCGAGCCGCTGATGCTGAGAGGATGGGTGCGCATGCGCGAAGATGATCCCGGTGGTGCTGTGAGCGATTTTAGGGCGGCGGTGCCGCTGGACCTGAAAAACAGCGATTTGCGTGAGAGCCTGGTGTCCGCCCTTCTTGTATCCCGCCAGTTCTCTTCTGCCCGTAAGGTCGTGCTTCGCGCCAGACAGGATTTCCCTTCCGAACGGCTGCGTTTCCAGATACTGGAGGGCTATGCGCTTTATGAGTCGGGTAAGGCTCGGCAGGCTGTGCCCTTGCTTGAGCAGGCGCTTCGCTCCCGGGGGATTTCAGAACAGCGAGCATTGCAAGCCAGAGCGCTCAGTACCTTGGCATTTGCATACGATACCCTGGGGTTATCAGCTAAAAGCATGCCGTTGTATGAGCAGTTGCTTGTTCTTGAACCGGGTAACCCCCTGGTTCTTAACAATCTGGCATACAGCCTCGTCATGGAAGGCGTCGACATAAAGCGGGCGCGTCAGCTGGCAGAATCGGCGGTGTTGAAAGAGCCTGACAATGGGGTTTATCTGGACACGCTCGGATGGATCCTTTATCGTCAGGGAGAACTTGCGGAAGCTCGTCGTCGCCTTGAGCGGGCTATGGAGCTGGAGCCTCTTGAGCCAGAGATTGTCCGACATCTTGCTGAACTCTATAAGGCAGCAGTAGAAACGGAAAAGTCGGAATCCATGCTGAAGAAGGTCGAAGAGCTCCAACTCAAACGCGCTCTTCCGGCAGCGGGCAGATGAGTATGGGATATTGGAACAGATAAAAGAAAACGGCGGGGGTTCCCGCCGTTTTCTTTTTATCACTCTGAAGAGAGCGACTTTACTTTGCCTCGAAGGTGCGTGCTGCCAGGTACTCGTAATGAGCATAGCGGGCGTCCACCTCTTTCTGGATTGCTTCGAAGTAGGCATCGGCAATATCCGGGTGGCTTTTCTTGAGCATCCTGAAGCGGTTCTCCATGTTGAGGAACTGCGCCACGGGGATTTTCGGCTTCTTCGAGTCAAGCTGCAGGGGGTTCAGTCCCTCTTTGAGGCGGTCAGGGTTGTAGCGGAAGAGGAGCCAGTGACCCGAATCGACGGCAGCTTTCTGATTGTCAAGGCCGTGTTCCATGTTAATGCCGTGCGCAATGCAGTGCGAGTAGGCGATGATGATCGAGGGGCCATCGTATGCCTCAGCTTCAAGGAACGCCCTGAGGGTCTGTTCGTCACGGGCACCAAGGGCGACGGATGCGACATAGGCGCTGCTGTAGCTCATCGAGATGAGGCCGAGATCTTTCTTGGTGACCGGCCGGCCGGCAGCAGCAAATTTTGCAATCGCCGCCTTCGGGGTGGATTTTGAGGCCTGTCCGCCGGTATTGGAGTAGACTTCCGTATCGAGTACCAGAAGGTTGACGTTCTTGTTGCCTGCGGTGACATGGTCAACGCCACCGTATCCGATGTCATAGGCCCAACCGTCTCCACCCACGCCCCAGACGCTCTTTTTGACAAGCATGTCTGCAACCGAGAGCAGGTTTTTAGCATCGGATGAACCGATACCGGCAATTTTCGATTTCAGTACCGCCACGCGTTTCCTCTGTTCGAAGATTTCAGGTTCACTCACCTGACGGGCATCGAGGATTTCGCCGACGAGGGTATCGCCGACAGTGCCGGACATTCTCCGGAGGAGTTCAGACGCATATTCCTGCTGCTTGTCGATGGAGATCCTGAATCCGAGAGCAAACTCGGCGGTATCCTCAAACAGGGAGTTGGACCATGTCGGTCCGAGACCCTCAGCGTTGCATGTGTATGGGGTGGTCGGCAGGTTGCCGCCGTAGATCGATGAACAGCCGGTGGCGTTGCCGATGACAAGCCGGTCTCCGAAGAGCTGGGTCATCAGCTTTACGTACGGGGTCTCGCCGCATCCCGAGCAGGCGCCGGAGAATTCGAAGAGAGGTTCCTGCAGCTGCTGTTCCTTGATCAGCTTCGGGTTGATTTTCGTACGGTCGAATTCCGGGATGTTGATATAGTAGTTCCAGTTGTCGACTTCCGTTTCGCGGAGCGGCTCCTGGGGCGCCATGTTGAGCGCCTTGCGCTCGGGGTTCGCCTTGTCGCGGGCCGGACAGATGTGTGCACAGACCTTACATCCTGTGCAGTCCTCCGGAGCCACCTGGATGGTATACTTCATTCCTTCCCAGTTCACGCCCTTGGCTTCCATCGATTTGAAGGTGCGGGGGGCGTTCTCGAGGTATTTCGGGTCGTAGACCTTTGCGCGGATTGCGGCGTGGGGGCAGACCATGGCGCACTTTCCGCACTCGATGCAGAGGTCGGGTTCCCAGACCGGGATATGCGATGCCAGATTGCGTTTTTCGAACTTCGCAGTTCCGCTCGGATAGGTTCCGTCTGCCGGAAGTGCGCTGACGGGGATTTCATCGCCTTCGCCCGCAATGATCTTGGCCAGAACGTTGCAGACAAAGTCGGGGGCTTCTCCGACGATTGGTGCACGGAGTGTTTTCTTGCTGTCGGCGACTGCGCCGATTGCGACTTCATGCAGGTTAGCCAGCGTATTGTCGACTGCCTTGATGTTCTGGTTGACGATCTCGTCGCCTTTCTTGCCGTAGGTGACCTTGATGGCGTGCTTGATCTGCAGGATGGCCTCCTCACGGGGAAGAACACCGGAGATGGCGAAGAAGCAGGCCTGCATGATGGTGTTGATGCGCTGGCCCATGCCGCTCTCACCGGCGACTTTGTAAGCATCGATCGTGTACATCTTCGCCTCTTTTGCAATCAGGTGCTCCTGCACGGTGCGCGGCAGGTTGTCCCAGATCTCTTCGGGGGCGAAGTGCGAATTAAGGAGAAGCGTGCCGCCTTTTTTGAGGTTTTTTACCAGATCGATCATCTCCAGGAAGATCCAGTGGTGGCAACCGATGAACTGGGCTTCGGTGATGAGGTAGGTCGAATGGATCTCTTTGGGTCCGAAGCGAAGGTGCGAGGTCGTAATTGATCCCGCCTTCTTGGAGTCGTAGACGAAGTAGCCCTGAGCGTAGTTCGGGGTGTTTTCGCCGATGATCTTGATGCTGTTCTTGTTGGCGCCGACCGTACCATCGGATCCGAGGCCGTAGAAAAGTGCGCGGAACATTTCGTCCGGCTCGATCGAGAACCCGTGGTCGTAGTCGAGGCTCAGGTTGGTGACGTCATCAATGATGCCGACGGTGAAGTGGTTCTTCGGCGAGGCTGCGGCCATATTGTCGAACACGCCCTTGACCATGGCGGGGGTGAACTCTTTCGAGGAGAGACCGTAACGGCCTCCGGTGACGTTCGGCATGGCCTGAAGAAGACCTTTGGAGACACCTTCCATGAGGGCGTTGACGCCGTCGAGGTAGAGCGGCTCGCCTGCACTGCCCGGTTCCTTGACGCGGTCAAGGATCGAAACGGACTTGACTGTCTTGGGGAATGCCGCGACAAAGCGTTCGATATCGAACGGACGGAACAGGCGGACATTGATGACGCCGACCTTTTCGCCGTTTTTGTTCAGGTATTCAACGGTCTCGCGGACGGTTTCGACGCCGGAGCCCATAAGCACGACAACGCGCTCTGCGTCAGGCGCACCGTAGTACTGGTAGATTTTATAGTTGCGGCCGGTCAGCTCACCGAACCTGTCCATCATCCGCTGGGTGATGTCTGATGCTGCCGTGTAGTAGCTGTTCACCGTCTCCCTGCCCTGGAAATAGGTGTCGGGGTTCTGCGAGGTGCCGCGGATGAACGGGGCATCGGGGGTCATGCGGCGGCTGCGGTGTGCGATGACGAGATCCTCGGGGACCATCGCCTTGATGACGTCGTCGGAAACGACCTCGATTTTTGCGATCTCATGAGAGGTGCGGAACCCGTCGAAGAAGTGCATGACAGGGACGCGCGATTCAAGCGTCGCGGCTGCGGAGATGAGGCCAATGTCCATGGCCTCCTGAACCGAGCTTGAAGCCAGAAGCGAGAAGCCCGTGCCGCGGACGGACATGACGTCGCTGTGATCACCGAAGATGGAGAGGCCCTGGGCTGCCAGTGAACGGGCCGAGACATGGATGACGCAGGGTGTGAGCTCGCCTGCGATCTTGTACATGTTGGGGATCATCAGAAGAAGCCCCTGCGATGCAGTAAAGGTGGTGGTCAGTGAGCCGGTCTGGAGTGCGCCGTGCACTGCGGCAGCTGCACCTGCCTCGCTCTGCAGTTCGTCGATTTTCGGAACGGTACCCCAGATGTTCTTTTTCCCTTCGGCTGACCAGGCATCCGAATACTCGCCCATCGGTGATGCCGGTGTGATTGGATAGATACAGATTACTTCGCTGGTGCGGTAGGAGACGTAAGCGAGTGCTTCATTTCCTTCCATGGTTTTATATGTCCGGCTCATACTGGCAGTCACTGGATTTGTAATTAATGAAAGGCATGTACAAGTACTGTACGACAGAAACAACTGCGGATGGAGTGGAATTAGTTGCTTCCGCCGGGGAGAAAATCGTTTCGAGGCGAATGACAAGATAGAAAAAAAATCTGATATTGCTGAATTTAATTACATTCAGGTGTCCCTCTCCCGCTTGCGGGGGCTCATTTCGGGCCGTTTTTTGCGGGCCGATTCTTTTGCATAATTCTGCCATTTTTCAGACTCATGATTGAAGGGGAATATCCCGAAAATATCGTCTACGGACGCAACGCTGTTCTTGAGCTTCTCCGCGAAAAGCCCGGGAGCATCGAGAAGATCTATTTCCAGTTCAATACTTCTCATCCGAAGCTGAAGGAGATTCTCATCACTGCCCGGCGCCAGAAGATCGTGACGGGAAAGGCCCGTCTGGAGAAGCTTTCGCTCATCGCCGGGACTACGAAGCATCAGGGGGTTGCCGCCCTTGTCAGCACCCTCACCTACTATAGCGCCGAGGAACTGCTCTCGACACCACGTAACAGTGCGCCCCTCCTTGTCGTCCTGCAGGGGCTCGACGATCCCCACAATATCGGAGCTATCATCCGGACCGCCGAGGCAGTTGCGGCTGACGGGGTCATCCTCGTTGAAGGCAAGGGCGCCCCGGTCAACGCCGTTGTACATAAGGCTTCGGCCGGTGCACTGTCGCACATGCGGGTTGCCAAGGTGAAAAGCCTGGTGCGATGCCTTGAGCTTCTCCACCGCGAGGGGGTTCAGGTGCTTGCCACCGACATGGAGGCTGAAACAAACTATACCGATGCCGATTTCAGGAAACCAACCGCCATAGTTCTTGGCGCGGAAGGCTCCGGACTTGCTCCCGAAGCCATGGAGTTCTGCGACCGGGTGGTGCGCATTCCGATGGCTGGCTGCGTTGAGTCGCTGAACGTCTCCGTTTCGGCGGGCGTGATGTTGTATGAGGCCATGCGCCAGCGCCTGTCCTGAGGAGATGTTGGGGGGCGGCCCTCGTCGCATTTGTTTGAAAAAAAGTATTAACTTAATCCTTACGCATCAGCTGTTTTCAATCACTTAACCTTTTCTGTCATGAACGTTCCAGCCGATCTCCGCTATACCAAAGACCATGAATGGATACAGCTGCTCGACGATGGCGCAACCGCGCTTGTCGGCATCACGGATTTCGCCCAGTCGGAGCTTGGCGATATCGTGTTTGTGGAACTGAAGCCTGCAGGTACGGCCCTGAAGGAACATGAGATTTTCGGAACGGTTGAGGCAGTCAAGACAGTTGCCGATCTTTTCGCTCCCGTGGCCGGTGAGATCCTGGAGGTGAACGCCGGACTTGACAGCGCCGAAACGGTGAATCAGGACCCATACGGCAGCGGCTGGATGGTGAAGATGAAACTCGCCGATCCCGCCTCGGTCGGGACCCTTCTCGACGCTGCCGCCTACCGCGAACTGATCGGAGGGTAAGCGACATGCCATTCATCGTTAATACCGATGCGGACAGGGAGTCGATGCTCCATGCCACAGGGGTTTTCTCGTTCGATGAGCTGATCGTCGACATCCCCCGTGAAGTCCGCCTCAATAAAGCTCTTGAACTCGCACCCGCTGCCGATGAGATGGATGTCCGCGCCATGCTCGAAAGCATGGCAGCCGCCAACCGCAGCACGGCTGACTATGTCAGCTTCCTCGGAGGCGGCGCCTACGACCATTTCCTTCCCTCCGCAATAAAGGCGATTGTCTCCCGTAGTGAGTTTTATACGGCTTATACGCCTTATCAGGCTGAGGTGTCCCAGGGGACGCTGCAGGCCATCTATGAATACCAGAGCCTCATCTGCCGCCTCTATGGGATGGATGTGACCAATGCATCGATGTACGACGGGGCTACGGCTCTTGCTGAAGCGGTGCTGATGGCCATGAACGTCAATGGCCGTCAGAAAGTGGTTGTGGCCGGCAGGCTGCATCCCTGGAACAGTTCGGTGCTCAAAACCTATCTTGAGGCCTCGGGTCACAGTGCCGTTGTGCAGAATGCCGTGGAAGACGGCGTCGGCAGCGTCGATGCCCTCCGGGCTCTCATGGATGAAACGGTTGCTGCCGTTGTTGTACAGCAGCCGAATTTCTACGGATGCCTGGAGGACGTTGCATCCATCGGAAGAATTGCCCATGAGCACGGGGCGCTTTTCATCGTCTCTGCCAATCCTGTCTCGCTCGGCGTGCTTGAGGCTCCCGGCGCATACGGAGCCGACATCGCGGTCGGCGAGGGCCAGCCCCTCGGCAGTTCACAGAGTTTCGGCGGCCCGTACCTCGGAATCTTTTCCGTCCGTCAGGAACTCGTGCGCAAGCTTCCCGGCAGGCTCGTCGGCATGACGAAGGACTCGAACGGGCAGGACGGATTCATTCTGACGCTCCAGACCCGGGAACAGCATATCCGCAGGGAGAAAGCCACTTCGAACATCTGTTCAAACCAGGCACTCAACGCCCTGCAGGCAGCGGTCTACCTGTCTCTTCTCGGAAAACAGGGCCTGAGTGAAGTTGCCGGTCAGTCGCTCTCACGGGCGCACTACCTTGCCGGCAGGATCGCCGCCATTCCAGGATTCTCGATCCGCTATAATGCGCCGTTCTTCAATGAGTTTGTCGTCAATACGCCCATTGCGCCCTCCGAGGTGGTTCGACAGATGCTGGAGAAAAAAGTATTTGCCGGTTGCGACCTCAGGGAGTTTGGAGATGAGGGTCTGCTTGTCGCGGTGACTGAAAAACGCACGAAAGCACAGCTCGACATGTTTGCCGATGCGCTTGGCGAACTTGGCTGAGGCCGGGGTTACAGGCGATATGGACGTACCCAATAAAGAAAGGCCGGTTCTGCTGGCCTTTCTTTATTAGTCATTTTTTGCGTTTTCAGACCAGTCCGAGGATTTCGAGTTCGCGGTCCATTGCGGCTTTTGACGCCGCTGAGAGGGGAACGAGGGGGAGACGGTATGTTTCCTCCAGCATGCCCATTCGCATAAGGGCGTATTTCACCGGAACGGGATTGCTTTCGATGAAGTTGAGCCGAAGGAGGCGGCGGTATTTCCGATTGAGCGCTCTGGCCTCTTCCAGATTGCCTTCACTGACGCTGTCGACAAGCCGCTTGATTGCTCCCGGAATCTGGTTGGCTGCTACGGAAATGACTCCGTCGCCACCCATGGCCATGAACGGGAGGATGAGCGGGTCTTCGCCGGTGAGAACCGAGAAGTGGTCCGGCCGGCCGTCGAGGAGTTCGGCGATCTGCTGCATGTTGTCGGTGGCCTCTTTGACTGCCGTGATGTTTTCGAAGTCGCCGGCAAGGCGGAGAACGGTGGCCGCATCGACATTGCATCCGGTCCTGCCTGGGACGTTGTAGATGATGATGGGCACCGATACGGCTTCTGCGACGTGGCGGTAGTGTTGGTAGATGCCTTCCTGCGATGGTTTGTTGTAGTAGGGTGCTACGGAAAGTATGGCTTCCGCTCCGGCGGTCTCGGCGTTTTTGGCTAGACGGACGGCCTCGACGGTTGCATTGGTTCCGGCTCCTGCTCCGACGATGATCCTTCCCTTCGATGCATCACGGACGGTTCGGATGATGGTGGCCTGCTCGGTTTCGGTGAGGGTCGGCGATTCACCTGTGGTCCCGCAGGGAATGATGATGTCGGTACCGGCATCCAGATGGAATTCAACGAGGCGGGTGAGTGTTTCGACATCGACCGTAAGGTCTTTATGGAAAGGTGTGACCAGCGCAACGGCGGAGCCTCTCAGGTGTCGTGTGGACATATGCTCTATTCTTTTTTTCTGTCGTGAATGTTCAGGGTGCCCGAAGTATAAGGCAATCTTCGCGATTTTCTAAACGGCTGGCCCTCAATCCTTGTTCGGGGGGTTGGACCGGGCGCCCTGAAGCAGCTCGTCGGCAAGATTGCGTGATGAAGGAGTGACCTCTTCTCCGCTGATGAGTGCGGCGATTGCCTCACGGCGGCTCTCCCGGTCAAGCGGGGTTACCCGTGTTGCGGTTCTGCCGTTCTCCACCGCTTTATGGACAGACATGTGGTGTTCCCCCATGGCTGCGATCTGCGGCAGGTGGGTGATGGCAATGATCTGGTGAAGGCGGGAGAGGTTCTGCAGTTTTTTTGCGACGCTCTGGGCAATACGGCCACTGATGCCGGTATCGATTTCATCGAAGATGAGAATCGGCAGCTCCGCCATTCCCGCAAGCGCGCTTTTCATGGCAAGCATGACTCTTGATATTTCCCCGCCCGAAGCGATTTTTGCAAGCGGGCGTGGCGCTTCACCCGGATTGGCCGAGAGCATGAACTCAACCGTGTCGTATCCTCCCCCCGAAAGACGGTAACTCTTTCCTTCAAGTGTAATCTCCCCTTCGGGATCCTCATCATGGGTGAAACGGGTCAGGAATACAGCTTTCGGTATCCCGAGTTCCGTGAGGTTCCGCATGACGGTTTCTTCAAGCCTCCCGGCAGCCTCCTGCCGTCTCTTTGATAGCGCTGCAGCTGCCAGTGAGAGCTTTACTTTCTGTTCCTCCGCGAGGGCTTCTTTTTCCTTCAGGCGTTCTTCGCTTTCTCCTTCTTCGGCAAGCAGGGCTTCAAGGCGCATGAGCATATCGGGGAGCTCATCAGGAGCAACCCCGTATTTTTTTGCCGTCCGCTGGATTTTGTGCTGTCGTTCCCTGAGGCTTTCCAGTCGTGTCGGGTTGAAGTCGATGGACGATGCGTAGCTGCGGTTGAAGCGATACAGCTCATCGACAATTCCTGTGGCGCTTTGTGCCTCCAGCCAGAGCGGCTCGAAGCGAGGGTCCACTGCAGCGAGTTTTTCGATGATGTGCAGGGCCCTGCCGAGTTCCGGATAGATGGCGCCGTCTCCTTCATAGAGGATGGCGCTCAGTGCCTCGGTGTGTTCAGCAAGCGTCTCGGCGTTTTCCAGCAGGTTGATCTCCCGGTCTATCTCCTCACTTTCTCCAGCACCGAGGCCGATGTCGGCGAGTTCGCGCTGCTGGAATTCGAGCAGATCCCGTTTTTCCTGCATTGCAGCGGTATTTTCCCTGATTTCGCGGCACAGGCGGCGCAGTTTGCCGAGCTCTTCCTGCATGGCGGTGCATGCTGATGCTTCGGCAGCGGTGAGGGCAAAGTCGTCGAGCATGCCGATGTGGGTGGCGGGGTTGAGGAGCATCTGGTGCTCATGCTGCCCGTGCAGGTCGATGAGGAGGTCTCCGGCAAGACGGAGTGTGCCGGCGTTGCAGGGTGTATCGTTGATGAAGCTCCGCGACTGTCCGGTGGCGGAAAGCTCCCTGCGGAGGATGAGTTCCTCCATTGCTTCGATGCCGGCGGACTCCAGAAGCGGTGCCATTGCAGCAGGAATGTCATGGCGGAAGACGGCTTCAATGACCGCCTTGGGGGCCTCGCTCCGCACCAGTTCGCTGCTTGCCCGATCACCAAGAACGAGGCCCAGGGCGCCGAGCAGGATCGACTTGCCTGCACCGGTTTCACCGGTGATGACGGTGAGGCCCTCCTGGAACTCCAGGGACAGCTCTTCGATCAGTGCAAAATTTCTGATGTACAGGCTGTGAAGCATGGTTCGTGGGTATGGGAGTGGTAGAAAAAGCCCGGTGTCGGGCTTTTTCTGGCGTTATTCCCTGTCAGGACCGAAGTCCTTTTTCTTCGGGGTCTCGTCGTCCATGGCCTTGTTGAACTCATCCTCCATCTCGTTCTGGGCTTTCTTGAACTCCTTCATACCTTTGCCGAGCCCCTTTGCCAGCTCGGGGAGTTTTTTTGCACCGAACAGCAGGAGAATGATCATGAGTATCAGTATGAGCTCCTGGCCACCTAGTCCAAACATCTTCAGTCCTCCGCAAGGGGTTAAATAGTAAATCTTGTATCCGTAGATACCTATATACTCAATAGGGCCGCTTTATACAAGCATTTTCCTGCGGGCCTTCCCCCTCCTCCGGCCTTCCGGGGCTAAGGGTAGTCACCAGCGGGCAATAACGGTTTCTCCGGCGCGGGTCTTTCCACCAACCGCTACTGCGGGAGTCGATCCCTGCGGGATGAAGATATCTACTCTCGAGCCGAACTTGATCATTCCGAACCGTTTTCCTGCCTCCACCAACTCTTCCATCCGGAGGGGGCAGACGATGCGGCGTGCAATGAACCCCGAGACCTGGCTGAAGAATACCTTGAGGCTGTCCGATTCAATGCCGATGTCCATGCGTTCGTTTTCCTCCATGCTCTTATGGTCGAATGCCATGTTGAACGAGCCCGGATGGTACTGGAGAAGGGTGATCCTGCCGCTCTGAGGTATGCGGTTGACATGGACGTTCAGTGGCGACATGAAGATGCTGATGAGGGTTGAACGGCTGCCGGTGAACGGGTGGTCGTGCTCTTCGACAAGTATCACCCTGCCATCGGCAGGTGCAAGGATGACTCGGCCGGTTTCGGCCGGCGTCCGGTCAGGGTCGCGGAAGAACCAGAATGCAAAACCCAGAATGGCTGCGGCCGAGAAGACGAGGAATGCTGTGGCGACGGGCGGAAAGAAGAGCCCTGAGACGGCGATGGCTGTCGCAAGGATGGTGGTTTTCAGGATGGTGGAGCGTCCGTAGGGTGTGAGCATGACAGGGGGGGCTTGATGTCTGTTTGGTAGCATGATAATGAATTTATCGGGTTCCCCCGCAACAACGAGGGAGGATTTTCAGCGCCGCGCTTTCAGCACTGCTTGCGTATATTGGCAGGAAGTAGCGGCAGGGCAATGAAAAAAACGTATGGATTGAACACTCTGGAAAAACGGTTCCTGGAACAGATCACCGTTCATCGCCTTGTCGAACAGGGCGACAGGGTGCTTGTTGCCGTGTCCGGTGGTGCGGATTCAATAGCCCTCCTCACGCTTTTCATTGCGGTGCAACCTGCTCTCGGCTGCACCCTTGCCGTCGTCCACTGCAATTTCGGCCTCCGGGGCGCTGAGAGTGATGCCGATGAAGCGTTCGTTCGTGAGCGCGCCCGATTGATGGGTCTGCCCTGTTTTGTGCGGCAGTTCGATACCTTGACCTCTGCCGGGGCCTGCAGGCGCTCGGTGGAGGAGGAGGCCCGGGTACTCCGCTACGGGTATTTCCAGGAACTCATCGAGAGGGAGGGGTATACGAAGGTTGCTACCGGCCATCATGTGGGTGACAATGCCGAAACCATGCTCTTCAACCTGTTCCGGGGTGTGACGCTGCCTTCGCTGCGGGGCATCCGGTCCCGTCGGGGATGTATCATCCGGCCGCTTCTCTTCATGCACAGGGCGGAGATCGAACTGTACCTTGTGCAGCAGGGGATAGGGTACCGGACCGATGCTACGAATGCCGACGACCGGTACGACCGGAACTTCATCAGGAACCGTGTGATCCCCCTCATCGAGGAGCGATTCCACGGCAGATTCCTGTCTTCGATGCAGCGTCTCTCGGAGCAGTCGGGGGAACTGGAGGCGTTTCTTGAGCTTTATTTCGATCGGCTGCTTGCAGGGACCCCGGAGCTCTCTACAGGACAGGGATGGCTTGGAGTGGAAGCTCTCCGGCAGTTGACGGCCTTTGAGCAGAAAGAGGTGTTCAAACGGGCACTTTCGGAGCTCGGTCTTTCAATCGACAGTGCAGTACTCAGTCGGCTGACTGGTCTTCTCGGGCTGCAGCCGGGTAGAAGGGTCGAGCTGTCGAGAGGGATTGAGGTTCTCTGGAAGGACAGCCGGCTCTGTTTCCTTTGCCGGCTGTCCTGAGGGTGGCGGATGGGATCAGTTTCAGTTATTCCTGTCGCTGCTTTCGGTCGTTTGGGTGAAGGTTTCCAGCGGAAGATCGGCCCTGACGATTACTGACTCAAGGTTCTGCTGGATCTGGATCTTTTCGAGCAGGGCTCTTGTTTCAGGAGTTGTCCTTTCCGTCGACATGGCGGAGAGCTTCACTGCGCCCCAGAGGAAGGTCGATGCGAACCAGGCAGCCTGCTTTGTTTTGTATACCCACTCGGTTTCGGTTTTGATCCCGTCATTCATTTGTACCGAGAGGGCCAGGTGCTGTATGCGGTTCAGGTTGCCGAGGGCGTTGACATCGGTGTTTTTCGATGTCAAACTTTTCAGTGCACTCGATGTCCATGCTGCCGAGGGGAGTGCGAACCAGAGGTGTGACTTATAGGCGACCTTCTCAATCATGGCTACGGCAAGCGAGTCGCGGGCAAGGAAACTGCCCTCGGGGTTCAGGTAGCCACTGAGCATCGTTTTGTTGTCGGCCAGTACCGCTTCGCCCGGCCCTGTCCTGGAGATCCAGAGGGTGCTGTCGATGCCGTAGCATTGCTGCCCGGCAATGATGTCAGTTTCCCGGCTGGCGCGCCGCAGCAGTTCAGGAGAGAGTTTGGAGGCGAAAGGACCCTTCGCCACGCAGAGGAAATGCTGGTCACGGTATCCGCTTTTGCGGAAACTGACGAGGAGGGTGTCGATGTCACGGGCGGGAATGATGGCTGCCGCTGTCATCAGTTTCTGAAGGGTTTCAGGGGCTTCGAAGAGCGGCATGTCCCGTAGTGAGTCGGGAAGCACTTCCTGCCAGAACCGGCTCTTCCGGACATCTTTCATGCCCAGGTATATGATGGCATCGGAGTTGCCCGGGATGCGCTCTATCAGTGATTTAACAGCTGGTGACAGGGGCTCGGGCTCGGGGCGCGGTTTCGGCCAGTTGATCCAGAGTACGATGGAAAGGAAGCCGAGAAAGCCGAGGAGGCTCATCACCATGAGGAGCCCGGATCCTTTCTTCAGTGAGCGCTTCAGCGGTGCACCCGTGTCTGCGGGATTGCTTTTCATCTGTCGGCTGGTTATGGTTTCTTTTGGATGGCCTGGCGGGCCAGTTCGTCACAGCGGTTGTTGTAGGGGTTGTCGCTGTGCCCCTTGACCTTGTGGAAGGTGACATTGTGGCGTGCCGTCAACTCGAGAATCTCTTTCCAGAGGTCGGTGTTTTCGACATTCTTTTTTGCCGCGGTTTTCCAGTTGTTGCGGGTCCAGCGTTCCAGCCAGCCTTCCCTGAAGGCGTTGACCACGTAACTTGAGTCGCTGAAGAGTTCCACCTTGCAGGGTTCCCTGAGCGCCCTGAGAGCTTCGATTGCGGCGGTCAGCTCCATCCGGTTGTTGGTGGTGGCAGGAGAGTAGCCCGAAAGCTCACGCACGGCGTCGCCATACATAAGCATGGCCCCCCAGCCGCCTTTGCCGGGATTGCCGCTGCATGCCCCGTCGGTATAGATGGTGATTTTTTTCTGCATCGACAAAAAAGGCTCAACCCTTTCCGGTTGAGCCTTTCAAGAACTGTTTGACAGAGATCCCCCGATTGGACGGGGCTGGTGTTACTTTATCAGTTTCGCGAGTTCGGCGGTTCCCGTCTTTGCGATGATTTTCATTGCCTTGGCTGAAAGCTTCACTTTCACCCAGCGCTTCTCCTCTTCAATCCAGATCCTCTTGGTATGGAGGTTCGGTTCGAAACGGGTGCGGCGGTGGTTGTTGGCATGGGAGACTGTATTGCCGTACTTGGGCCTTTTACCGGTCAGTACACAGACTTTGGACATGAGTGCGATCTCTAATGGAGTTGAAAAAATGAACCGGAATATACTAATTGTTTTCAGAAAAAGGAAAAGTAATGTTCCTAAGGCCTGATGCCAACGGCGGCCACCATCATTGAGAGCACATAGAGCAGGGTGCCGAAGGCGTTGTACCAGACCGCTTTATCCCGTGGGTTGGCGATGAGGATCCGCTGCATCGGAAGCTGTGCTATGAGAAGGACTCCGGCAATGGCAAGCATGCTGGTGGATCCTTTGTAGAGGAGGATGCCCATCGCCGCGACCTGTGCCAGATCCATGACGGCTGCGGCAAGGATGGCTGCTTTGCGTTCCCCGAGCTGCACTGGAATGGAGGCCACCTTGCGGATGTTGTCGCCGACGATTGACTTGAAGTCGTTGAGCGTCATGATTCCATGCGCTCCGAGGGAGAATATGAGGGCCAGAGCGATGGTTTCGCCGGAGGGAATGCCCTGAGTGATGGCAAAGCTGCCGGTCAGCCACGCCACCCCTTCATAGGCTAGTCCTACGATAAGGTTGCCGAACCATCCGTTGCGTTTGGCCCGCAGCGGGGGGCCTGAATAGGCATGCGACATCAATACGCCAACAAAGGCTATCGCCATCACGTAGGGATGGATGGAGAGTGCAACGAGGAAGCCGGTGAGGATGAGGCTGAAGGTAATCAGCCAGCTGGCTGATTTCGATATCTTTCCCGATGGGATGGGGCGTTCGGGTTCGTTGATTGCATCGACCTCGCGGTCGAAATAGTCGTTCATGGTCTGCGACATGGCGCACATGAGCGGACCGGCGAGGATGACTCCCCGAAGGAGGATGGACCAGTTGTCCGTGATGCTTTCACCGGTAGAGACAACTCCGCAGGCAAATGCCCACATGGGGGGAAACCAGGTGACGGGCTTCATCAGGGGCAGGATTGCCCCCGGTTCAATCCTAAACCCCGGACGGTTTACATTGTCAAGCGCTTCGGCTATCAGCTCCCGGCGAGAATCGCTGATGCCGGAGCGGCGGAGCTTTTCACTGAGGGGTTGCTGTATGTCGGTCTGCGGCATTGTGGAACCGTTCATGGGGTGCAATTCTTCTCACTTCAGCGTTCATGGGCGGCCTCCGGTTGTCTCCCTGATGGACGGCTGACTCCCCCCGAGAGCATGGACCGTCAATCAAAAAAGGCCATGAAAGACAGTATACAAGTTTTTTGAAAAAAATGTATGGCTTTTCAGTCGCCCGTCCTGCGGTATCTGGCGTTCAGTTCCCGGCTTGCTTCGATGATGGCTTCTGCGTTGCGTTTTGCCGTCCCGTGGCTGATGGCTTCCCGGGCAACGCATACTCCTTCGTCGATGCAGTTGGCGACGCCTCCGACATAGCAGGCGATGGCGGAGGCGAAGATGGCCGCTTCCTGGTGCGCATCGGAGGCTGTTCCGTTGAGGATCTTTCTGATGATTTCAGCATTTTCCTCACGGCTTCCACCGGCGATGTCGCCGAGAGGCCATTCATGCAGGTGGAACTCTCCTGGACGGACGATGTGGGAAGCTGTTTCGCCGTTGTGGAGCTCAATGATCCGTGTTATGCCGCAGATGCTCGGTTCATCAAGCGGCTGTCCCTGGTCGGTTTCACCGTGCACGATGAGGGCATGGTAGCAGCCCGCTTTTCGGAGCGCTTCTGCGTATAGCTCCATGAGTTCAATATTGAACACCCCGACCATCTGACGTTTGACACCGGCAGGATTGAGCAGGGGACCGAGGATGTTGAAAATGGTCCGAGTCCCGATTTTTTTGCGGATGGCGGCTACCGCTTTCATCGAAGGGTGATAGAGCGGCGCGTGCAGGTAGGCGAACCCTGTCCTGCCGTAGAGCTCTTCGGTCGCCTCGGGTGGGAGTTCGATGCAGAACCCGAGTTCCTCGAGTACGTCGGCGCTGCCGCAGCGGCTCGTGACGGAGCGGTTCCCGTGCTTGGCGATGCTGACGCCTGCGGCGTTTGCAATGATGGCTGCCGCAGTGGAAATATTGAAGGTGCCCGCGCTGTCGCCGCCGGTGCCGCATGTGTCGATGGCGCGCTCGTCAAGATGGATAGGGGTGGCGCGCTCGATGATGCTGTCTCTGGCTCCTGCGATTTCATCGGCGGTAATGCCGTTTTTCTGCAGGAGCGTCAGCAGGGAGATGATGGTCTCTTCGGAAAAAAGCCCTTCCATGATGCCGTCCATGCAGCGTTTCGTTTCATCGTAGCTCAGCTGCTGTCCTGCTTGAAGCTTTTCAAGTAATTCCTGATGCGGCATTACACTGATTTGTTGGCAAATGGGTGGAAATATTCGTAAATCCCCAATAATAAGAAGAATTGCCGGCTATGCAAGCGTATCGGGGGGGTGGGTACGTCTTTTTCACTAAAAAATATTCAGGTTTCCATGGGTATGTCAGGAATCGAGGATTACCGGAAGGCATCGCTCGCCACCGTCCGCAGTGCAATGGAGGAACGGGAGCTTGCCGGGTTCATCATAACCGATCTCTCGACCATCCGTTGGCTGACGGGTTTTTCCGGCTCGAGTGCCCGGGTGCTCGTGACACCGACAGTCTGTCGCCTTTTCACGGATTTCCGTTACGCAGAGCAGGCTAGAGGGGAGGTTGCTGTTGCTGAGACTGTTGTTGTGTCCGAATCGGTAGCCTCCGAGCTGGCTTCGGGTCGCCATCCGCTCCGGGGACTGGAACCGGTCGCGCTGCAGTCAGACAGCATCGGCTGGCTTGAGGCGACTCGTTTCATTGATACACTCAGCGGGTGCTGCCGTCTGCAGCCTGTGGCGGGTTTTTTCAATGACTTCAGGATGGTTAAGAATCCGTTTGAACTGAGTCTCATGCAGGACGCAGCCGACATCAGCGGGAAGGTGCTGGACGCGGTGGTGCCGATGCTCTCAGAGCGCGTGAGTGAATGTGATATCGCCACTGAGATCTCCTGCCTTCACCGGAAGCATGGCGGTGAGAAAGATTCGTTTGATCCCATTGTCGCTGGCGGCGTGCGGTCCGCAATGCCGCATGCCCATCCGACCGGAGAGCGATTCCGGGAGGGGATGCTTGTAGTCATCGACATGGGCTGCATGGCGGGAGGCTATGCCTCCGACCAGACCAGGACCATTGGTCTCGGACGGGTGCCGGACGAGGCGCGCCGGGTCTACGAAATCGTCCGCGAGGCACAGGAGCTTGGCATCCGTTCGGCCCGGTGCGGGATGAAGGCAAGAGAGCTGGACGCCGTTGTCCGCTCGTTCATTGCCGGTCACGGGTACGGTGAGGCTTTCGGCCATGGGCTCGGCCACGGGATCGGTTTAGAGGTGCATGAGGAGCCGCGCATCAGCTTGAAGGGAGAGGCGGTGCTGCGAGAGGGTATGGTATTCACCATTGAACCCGGCATCTATCTGGAGGGCCGGTTCGGGGTTCGCATTGAAGACACGGTGGTGATGGAGGCGGATGGAGCAAGACCCCTGCAGCGGTTCACGAAGGAACTGATTGAGCTGTAAGGAGCCGGTGCGAACGGGTCCTGTCTGCCAGAGAATGGGCGCGTTGGCCCTCAGGCCCGCTGCAGGACGGGGAATTGGGTGTCAGGCCCGCTGCAGGAGGGGCCTGAGGGCAGCGGTGAAGGCGGCCATGACGAGGAGCGGGCTGGCATTGCGCTCGATGGCGCGGATGGATTCCTCGGCCAGGGTGGAGACTCCGAGATAGTCCGGGTTCGGGAAGTTTTTCGCGAACCGGTCGACGGCGTCCGTGATGTCGGGGTTGTTCAGGTTTCTGAACTCCGGTGTTATCCTGCGGTGGCAGGTGTCCTGCAGAAAGAGCAGGATGGCTCCGATGAAGAGGACCAGTTCGGTGCGGGAAAGGTTTTTGGCATGCTCTTCCGAGGCCGTGAGGGCCTCGTGAAAACGTTTCGGTGCAAGCACCTTACGGAGGTAATCGAGCGCCATCCGGCGGATTGCAATGGTTGCGGGCTCTGAAGAGGCCTCATCCTTTCCTGCGATGAGCTCCCATGCAAGCTTGAGGTTGCCCCTTGAGAAATTTACGATGAATCCCAGCTCCGGATCCACAATCTCCGGACGGTTCTCTTCGAGCCATTTCCGGAGGTCAACTGCTGCGACACGCTGGAAACGGATTTCCTGGCACCGTGAACGGATTGTCGCCAGAAGGGAGTCGGGGCGCGAAGTCACCAGAACGAAGAGGACATGCGCCGGTGGCTCCTCGAGCAGCTTCAGGAGCTTGTTTGCGGCCGAGGGGTGGAGCTTTTCGGCCTGGGATATGATGAAGACTTTTCTTGTGCCTTCACGCGGCATGAATGAGGCTTTCTGCTGGAGCGCGACGACCTGCTCTGTAAGGATGCCCATTGAGCGGTCCATTGCAGGTGAGAAGTAGGGGTTCTCTTTTTTCTTTTCGATGAGGGCGAGGAATTGCTCCCGGGCTTCAGTGAACTTTTTGTTGTCTTTTTTCTGCGAGTCACCCCCTTCGAGCAGTGCCGCCTCGACAGGGAAGAGGTATTCAACGTTCGGGTGCATGAACTCCCTGATCTGCAGGCAGTCGGGGCAGGTCCCGCAGGCGCCGTTCCTCACTGCGTCGGGTGATCGGCAGTTCAGCGCTGCAGCCACTTCCAGCGCCGTCATCTCCTTTCCGGAGCCTTCCGGGCCGCTGAAGAGGTAGGCATGAGCCAAACGCCCTTTTTCAAGGGCGTTCGACAGGACGCGGACCTGCTGTTTCTGGCCGATGACCCTGTTCCAGCTCATGCTGCCGATCCCCTCAAATGAAGGTGAGCCAGTTGTAAGGGTCTTCGCCGGTCTGGACGATTTTCAGGTAGTGATGCTGGAGTGCTTCGGTAACGGGCCCGCGTTTTTCATCGCCGATCGGATACTTGTCGATGCTTCTGACGGGTGTGATTTCGGCAGCTGTTCCTGTCAGGAATACCTCGTCGGCGACATAGAGCGCTTCACGCGGAATCATGGTTTCCTTCACCTCATAGCCAAGCTCCCCGGCGATGTGCATGACCGCCTGACGGGTGAATCCCGGAAGAATCGACTGACCCGACATGGGGGTATGGATGATGCCGTCGCGGACGACGAAGATGTTCTCCCCGCTGCCTTCGGATACATAGCCGTTGACGTCGAGCGCGAGTCCTTCAGCGTAGTTGTCCATCAGGGCTTCCATCTTGATCAACTGCGAGTTCAGGTAGTTGCCGCCGGCTTTTGCCCACGAGGGAAGGGTGTTCGGCGCAACGCGGTTCCATGAAGAGACCCGGACGTCGACACCGGTTTCAAGCACGTCATCACCAAGGTAGGTGCCCCATTCCCAGGTGGCGATGGATACCTCAATTGAGGCGCGGTGAGGGTTGACGCCAAGAGCGCCCTGGCCGCGGTATACGATCGGGCGGATGTAGCAGGACTTGTGGCTGTTGGCGTGAATGGTGCTGATGACTGCATCCTTCAGCTCTTTTTCCGAATAGGGGATTTCAATGCGGTAGATCTTCGACGAGTCCCGAAGGCGGCGGATGTGCTCATCAAGAAACAGGATGGCAGATCCTTTTGCGGTTTCATAGCACCGGATGCCTTCAAAGATGGACGACCCGTAGTGGACGACATGCGAGAGGATGTGGATCTTCGCGTCGTTCCAGTCGATCAGTTCCCCGTTCATCCAGATTTTAAGAGACTTGTTCATGATGCGGTCGTTGGTGTGTTTGTTCGTTGCCTGAGTAATCAGCTCAAAGATAGGTTTTGTTTCGGGGTTTTTACAAATCCAAAAAAAAGCCCCGCAGTCGCCTGCGGGGCTGCAATCAATGCGGAATGAATCAGTAGATCCGCTCGTACACGCCCTCTACTTCGCGCATGATCGGTTCGTACTCAACCGGATTGCGGCCGAAGCAGATGCCGAGTGCCTCATACATGGCGACCTGTTCGAGATCGACATGTCGCTGCACGATGGCTTTTTCCGATTCGATGTACTCGACCTTGCGTCCCTTCACCTTTGACACGGTCACACCGGTTTTGCCCTCAAGAAGGAGCAGGACGGCGGCGGCTCCGGCTTCGAACCCGAAGTTGGTATCGTAGGCTGACGAGCTTCCGCAGCGGACAAGGTGGCCGGGATGGATTTCGCGGACCTCGGGGATCTCGTAGATTCCTTCGACGAACATGCCTGTTTCTTTCATGAAGAGCGGCATTGCCGGGTCGGCTTTCATCCGCTTCTGGATCTCCTGGCAGGTGAACTTGCCGGCTCCGGCAAGCTTCTTGTGGCCGAATGCATCGATGCCTGCCGACTCGTCGACAATGTCGCTTCCGTCTGCATTTTTCAGGCCTTCGGCGACGACGATGGTGTAGGTTCCGCTGTGGACATCGCTCTGGCGGATCCTGCGGGTGAAACGCTCGGCGAGGTGCCGGTATACGACGTCCCAGTCAGCGGGGATTTCAGGTATGAGGATGCAGTCCGCTTCTGCGGCAACGCCGCTGCGGAATGCAGTATGACCCGCATAGCGTCCGAATACCTCGGTGACCAGTACCCGGTTGTGGGTCTTGCCAGTGGTTTTCAGGTCGTGGACGAACTCGGTGATGCGGTTGATGGTGGAGTCGCCGCCGACCGAATAAGTCTGCAGATCGAGATCCATTGTTTTTGGTGCATGAATGCACTGGATGCCGTTCTGGTTGAGGTCAACCATGACGCTGCCGGAGTCGTCGCCGCCGCTGATGACGAGGCCGTCAAGGTCGAACTTCTTCATGCCGGCCTTGATGCGGTTGTATTTTTCGGGGTTGCTGATCGCTTTGATCTTGACGCGGGAGTGGCCAGCTTCGGAACCGGCGAATGTTGCGTCGAATTTATCGAGGCGCTGCTGATCAAGCTGAACGAGGCTTTCCTGATCTATGAGGTTGTAAAGGCCTGCGTAGCCGTTGGGAATGACGAAGAGCTCAAGGCCTTTCGCCTGTGCCATGAGGGCTGCGCCTTTCAGGACCGCGTTGAGTCCACCGCAGTCGCCGCCGCTCGTGAGAATGCCAATTTTTTTCACCGTAACGATCTCCTTGTGTCTCTTTAGGGGTGGATTATGATGCCCTGATTTATGTATACTGTGATGTGATCTGCCAATGCTGCGTTTCCATTGGCCGGTGCTGCTGTACTGCAGTCAAAATAGATTTTTTGTGTGATTTTTCAACGCTAATTCTCCCATGAACTGGACCGATCTCTTCAGGATTGCCTGGGTGCATCTCAGGGAGCGGAAGCGTCAGACCCTCCTTACCGCGCTCGGTGTCGCCGTGGGTTCGGCTATGCTCGTGACGACCATCTCCGTTGCGAAGGGCTCCTCGGCCAATGTGGTGTCGAAAGTGATCGATACGGTGCCGAACGTTGTCGTCCGTGCTGAGCGGGTGAGGGTTGCCGTGCCTGACAACATCATCCCTCCCGGGTCCGGGAGGGTGTCGATGGTGGTGAAGAATGTGATACCCGACCGCCCTTTGGTGATCAAGGACTATCTGGGCGTAGTCGAGGGTATTTCCCGTGAGAGCGGCCTGAAGGGGATATCTCCATTTGTCGAAAGCAGGGTAATTGCCCGCAACCGGAGCCGGTTCACCGCCTGCGTGGTGAAGGGCGTGGTGCCTTCACTCGAGGCAGATATTGCCGGGCTTGAGAAGAACCTTCTGGAGGTGAACGCCCTTGCAGAACTTGCCTATACTTCTGAGGGCATCATTCTCGGTGACCTTCTGGCCGCAAAACTCCACGCATCCCATGGCGACAGAATCGTGCTCGTGAACCGTGATGGCAGGGAGTTTTCAGCAACAGTTGTGGGTCGCTTCAGCAGCGGGTTCAATGCAAAGGATGAGCGGGAAGCGTTTGTGAACCTTCCGCTCGCACGGCGTATGGAGTCTGTTGCGCCGAACGCCGTGACGGGTATCGGTCTTTCGGTGGATAATGTCGAGCAGGCTTCCATGACGGCGGCTGCCGTCCAGGCTGCAACAGGCTACCGGAGCGAAAGCTGGGATGAGACCAATCGCAACGTGATTGATTTCTACAACCGCAACGCCGCCATCACCCTTGTGCTTGTGGGGTTTGTCTTTATCGTTGCCGGGCTTGGGGTGTCTTCGGTGATGACCACCGTGGTGCTGCAGAAGGTGAAGGATATCGCCATCATGCGTTCAATGGGGGTGCAGGCGGGAAGCATCACCGGAATCTTCATGCTCGAAGGACTCATGATCGGCATTCTCGGGGTCCTTGTCGGAAGCCCGATCGGTCATGTGATCTGTCATTTCGTGTCGTCAATACGCTTTACGGCGACGACGGCCGGGGTGCTGAAGGCGGACCGGATCAACATCCTTGAAACACCCGATGCGCATCTTCTGGTGATCGCCTTCGGCATCTTCATCGCAGTCCTTTCATCTATCAGTCCTGCACGCAAGGCTACCCGGTACATGCCGGTTCAGGTCCTTCGCGGAGAGGTCTGAGATTCGGCATGTGCCCTTCCGGGCAGTACCTCAGAGTGTGTCGATGATGCAGACGGCATGGGCTGCTGCGCCCTCTTCACGGCCGATGTAGCCGAGTTTTTCGTTGGTGGTCGCCTTCACGGAAACAAGGGATGTGTCAATATCAAGGCAGCGTGCGATGTTGCGGCGCATGTCTGCAACGTAGGGGGCGATTTTCGGGGCTTCAAGAAGCAGCATGGCATCGACATTGACCGTCCTGTACCCGTTTTTCGTCAGGAGTTTTCCGACATGCTTCAGGAGTATCATACTGTCGATGTCCTTGTACTCGGCGCTGGTATTGGGAAAGTGCAGGCCGATGTCTCCGAGAGCGGCAGCTCCGAGGAGCGCGTCGCTGACTGCGTGGAGCAGCACGTCGGCATCACTGTGCCCTTCAAGTCCTTTCGGGGAGGGAATGTCGACGCCGCCGACGATGAGTTTGCGGCCTTCAGCAAAGGGGTGTACATCGATACCGATTCCAATACGCATGACGCTTCGGGGTTTTGTTGGTGTTGCAGCTGACCTTTAAGATAGGATAAATCGGTGAATATCAGAACCCTCACCGGGGATTGGTTTTTCGAAACGGTGACGTACATTTATGAACACGGGCTTTTCTGTAACATCACCCCCCGATGCAGGGTCCCATGAGCATGTCCCGCTTATACCGCCTTCAGCGTTTTTTCTGTATCGCGTCCGGCACGCCGATTGAGATCATAGAAAAATACCCCACCGAGCACAGCAAGTACACCGGTATCGGTGCAACGATTTTCTTTACAGCTCTTTTTGCCTCCCTCTCCGGCGGCTACGCACTCTTTTTTGTTTTTTCCGGCAACCCGCTCGGTTCCCTCTGGGCGGTGCTTTTCGGGGTGGTATGGGGGCTTGCCATTTTTAATCTTGACCGCTACATCGTTTCAAGCATCAAGAAGACTTCGAAAGGGCTGAGGCAGTTCTATCAGGCATCTCCACGGCTGGTGTTTGCCGTTCTTATTGCCATCGTCATCGCCCGTCCGCTTGAATTGAAGATTTTTGACAAGGAAATACGGGCGCGTCTTGAGGAAAAGTACCTGGCGGCAGAGCAGGCTCAGATTGCGGGGGTGCAGGACGCCTTCATGCAGAAATACGGTATGGAGGCCGGACAGCTCGAGCGGTTCCAGAAAGAGTACGACACCCTATCCCACGATGTGGACCGGCTGCGGGAGGAACTGAAACGGGAGGTGTTCGGCACAAGCAGCAGCACCACCTCAGGCGTGCCGGGATACGGTACCTATGCGAAGAACAAGGAAGAGGTGGTGCAGGCCAAGCAGCAGCGACTGGCATTCCTTGCGGTGCAGGTCACCCGGCTTGAGGAATATCTCAACAGTCGGAAACATGCCGAGGGGCTCAACAGCCAGATGATGCTTTCTGAAAGGATGCTCGCCGGGAAAGCGGCAACGGCTGGGTTTGCCGACCGCAATTGGGCTCTAGGGGAACTGGCTCACTCCGATGATGACGCCAGCCGTTCATCGGCCAATGCCATTGCGTTCATCACGATGCTCTTCATCGCGCTTGAGTGCGCCCCTTTGATTGTGAAGCTGCTGAGTGATCAGGGTCCCTCGGATGTCGACGTCAGTGAAACGGAGTCACGCATCATCGCTCAGCTCACCAACACGGCGTTCATGTCAAAGAACCGCATCATCCGTCAGTACCGGATCATGGGCTCCAAAACCGGCGGCCGGCGTCGGAGCCGGTTCCTTTCCACCCGCCGGAGCATGCGTCTGTAGCGATATTGTGAAGAGCTCTGTCAGCCGGTGACGAGACATCCGCGGAATGCTTCCATGGATGGCGCGCCGGGTTTACCGAAGAACGCCTCCATCGCTGTGGCGATCTTTTCGCCGATATCGGGCTGAACGAAGTTCATGGTGCCGATCTGCACCGCGCCGGCACCTGCTACCAGGAACTCCATCGCATCATCGAACGATGCGATTCCGCCCATGCCGACAATGGGGATGGATACGGCATTGTTGACCTCCCATACCTTTGCGAGCGCGACCGGCTTGATGGCTGGTCCTGAGAGACCGCCGGTGACGTTTTTCAGGAGCGGTCTGCGTGCCTTCCAATCGATGGCCATTCCTACCAGGGTATTGATCAGCGATACCGAGTCTGCTCCGGCTTTTTCGGCCGCAAGGGCGATGGAGCTGATTGATGTCACATTCGGCGTGAGCTTGATCATGAGGTGGCGTTCAGTGATGCTCCTGAGTTCGGTGACGATTTCTCGGGTGGCATCGGGGCTGACCCCCATAATCATGCATTCGCCTTTCACGTTCGGGCAGGAGAGGTTGATCTCATACCCGTCAAGGCCCGGGACGGCGTCGAGGCGCGAGACCACTTCAGCATACTCGTCGATCGAGCGGCCGGCGATGTTGACGACGATCGCGGTGCCGAGTGTTTGGAGGAATGGGACTTTATCCGAGATGAACCGGTCGATGCCGACGTTTGCCAGCCCGATAGCGTTGATCATGCCCGAAGGGGTTTCGGCGATGCGCTGCGGCGGATTGCCGGCACGCGGCTCAAGCGAGATGGCTTTCGTGACAATGCCGCCGATTTTGGAAAGATCAGTGAGCCGGCAGAGCTCCTCGCCGTAAGATACCGTGCCCGATGCGAGCATAACGGGGGATTTGAGGCAGAGGCCACGGCCGAGGTCGATGGCTGCCGCTGTTGCATGTTTGTTCGCCATGTCGTGCTGTTTCTGGTTGATGCCCGTTACTCGGGCAGAACACAAAAGGGGCTGCCGGTTCATGTGCCGGCAGCCCCCCTGTTTCCTGTTCCGTTCAGCTGCCCCGTGAGGCACAGCTCATTTCCCTTCTTTCGTCAGGTAGTACTGGTTTGCGTAATCGCGGACCATGCGGTGGGTGTTGTATTCCGGTGCGATGGTGGCGATTGCGTTGCGGATTTTCTTGATCCAGCGGGTCGGGATGTTGTTTGCATTCCGTTCGTAGAATGTCGGCAGGATCTGGTTTTCCAGCACCTGGTACATCTGCTCGGCGTCGAAACGGTCCTGCTCCTCGTAGTTCTCGAAAGTTTCGCCGTGACCGATCGACCATCCGTTTTCGCCGTTGTATGCTTCAGGCCACCAACCATCAAGAACGCTGAAGTTCAGTCCGCCATGCAGGACAGTCTTTTCGCCCGAGGTGCCGCTGGCTTCCATCGGACGCACCGGGTTGTTCAGCCAGATGTCGACGCCCGAGACCATGCGTTTTGCCACGCCGAGGTTGTAGTTTTCGAGGAAGATGACCTTGCCGGTGAACTGCGGACGGCGAGAGTGCTCGACAATCTGGCGGATGAAGTCCTTTCCGGCGTCGTCGTGCGGATGGGCCTTTCCTGCAAATACGATCTGCAGCGGCATTTTCGGATTGTTGATGATTCTGTTCAGGCGATCGAGGTCGCTGAAGATCATCGGGGCCCGCTTGTAGGTCGCAAAGCGGCGAGCGAATCCGATGGTGAGAATATCGGGAGAGAGCGTGTTCTTGTCCGAGCGCATTGCGTCGTACTGGTTGTAGCCCGACATGCTGTGCTGGTGGAAGAGCTGGTTTGCCAGATAGCGGTAGATGAAGTCGATCAGGTTCCGCTTCAGGGTATAGCGCAGCGACCAGAGCTCTTCGTCGGAGACCTTCGCGAGCGCGGCTTCGGCGGCTTCTCTCGAGAGGGTCATGTCTTCAATGCCCGTCGATACGCGGTTCCAGAAGGTTTCGGTGTAGCCGCATGCCCAGCTGGGAGCATGCACGCCGTTGGTGATGTGGCCGATCGGTACATCTTCGACTTTTTTGCCGGCATAGAGGTGCTGCCACATTTCACGTGACACCTGTCCGTGCAGTTTTGAAACGCCGTTGGCTGCGCGCGAGAGCTGGAGGGCAAGCACCGTCATGGTGAAGAGCCCCTGGGTGTTTTTCGGGTCTTCGGAACCAAGCAGCATCAGGTCTTCGAAGTCCATGCCTGTCAGGGCGAGGTACTTGTCGAAGGTGTAATGCATCATGTCTCTGGAGAACCGGTCGTGGCCGGCAGGGACGGGGGTATGGGTGGTGAAGACACAACGGGAGCGGACGGCCTCCATGGCAGCCTCTTTTTTCTTTCCGGCTGCAAGTTCAGAGGCAAGGAGCTCAAGGGTAAGGAATGCCGAGTGGCCTTCGTTCATATGGTAGACCGAAGGGGTCAGGCCGAGTGCGCCGAGAAGTTTTGCGCCGCCGATGCCAAGAACGATCTCCTGATTGATGCGCATGTTCTGGTCACCGCCGTATACCCTGCAGCAGATGTCGCGGTAGTGCGATTCGTTTGCCGGGATGTTGGTGTCGAGCAGATAGAGCACGGCACGCCCTACTTTCAGCTTCCACGCCTGGGCGAAGACTTCGCTCTGGGCAATGTTGACCGAGATGATGAGGTCCTTGCCGTCGGGGCCGGTGACTTTTTCGATCGGAAGGCTTTCAGGGTACTGGAGAGGGTAGTCCTCCATCTGCCAGCCGTCGTGGTTGAGGTACTGGCGGAAATAGCCTTCTTTATAGAAGAGGGTGACGCCGACGAAGTTGATGCCGAGGTCGCTTGCCGACTTGATGTGATCGCCGGAAAGGACGCCGAGTCCGCCCGAGTAGATGCGAACACTTTCATGGATGCCGAACTCGGCGCTGAAGTATGCGACGGGGTTCTTTGTCAGTTCCGGTGCGTTCAGTGCGGCCCAGGTGTCTTTTTTCTCCATGTATTCGCAGAAACGGGCGTGCACGCCCTCAATGCGTTCGCCGAGCTGACACTGGCAGCGGGCTGCGAGTTCATCGTTGGATATGTGGCGGAGGAGTTCGACCGGGTTGTGGTTGTTCCGCTCCCAGAGCAGGGGGGAGAGGTCTTCGAAAATCTGTTTAGCTTCGGTATCCCATGACCACCAGAGGTTTCCGGTGAGCTCTTTCAGTGCAATTATCTTTTTTTGCATGGTTGTGTGGGGTATTTTGCAGGCATTGCTGCCGCGGATTGGATGAAAGGAAGTATCTTCCTGCAGTGAGGGTTATTACGGCATTTTTATGTGCCTCATAATTTCAATGGCTCAATTTACTCTTTTAGAATTGAAAACCGCAATCTTCTGCAATTGATGGGTGAAGAAGTAAAAATTGCACATATCTCCGACCTGCACATTGCTGGGCGGGGGGATCGTCGCCAGCTGCAGGATCTCGACCGGATGCTCGGCCATTTCAGCAGTTCAGGGGTTGACCATCTGGTCATTTCCGGAGACCTTTCCGACCGGGCTAAAGAGGCGGACTGGGAAATCGTAAGGGAGCTTCTTCTGCGGCACGGCTGGTATCACTGGGGACGCACGACCGTGATTCCCGGTAACCACGACATCATCAATCTGGAGGAGGAGATGCGGTTTTACAATGCCCTGAATCCTCTTCCCGGCATGCGGCATCGTGCCTGCACTGCAAAGGCTGCACGGTTCTGCCGTTTTTTCCAGGAGCTGGTGACGGGAGACGAGCTTGGTGACGCTGCGTTTCCGTTCATCAAGGTCCTGCGATTCCCCACCCTCAAACTGGCCATTGCCGCCTTCAATTCCGTCAACGCATGGTCGGCGACGGATAATCCGCTCGGCTCAAGAGGGTACATAGAGCCTTCAGAGCTGCGGGCGGTAAGCTCTCCTGCTGTCAAGAAGGCGCTTGATGGGTGTTTTACCCTCGGCCTCTGCCATCATGCATTGAAAGTATATGGCACCGACTCGCTGCTTGACCAGGCGTTCGACTGGACGATGGAGCTGAAGAACCGTCAGGAGTTTCTCGGTGTTATGCGCGATATAGGTGCGCAGGTTGTGCTGCACGGACATTTTCACCGGTTCCAGTCCTACACTCTCGGCGGCGTCCGGTTCATCAACGGGGGAAGTTTCCGCTACAGCCCCGAGCGCTACAGTCTGCTCGAGGTTGCGGGTTCGGGTGAGTTTTCCCAGCGGTTTGTGGTGATGTCCTGAAAAAACGGAGGGATCAGGCTCCAAGCCCGTTTCCTTCCATGTACTCCCTGATTCTCAGGGCATGGTCGCGGTCTTCCTGATTCAGCTGCTTGAATATGCTTGCCGCAGCTGATTCAGTAGGGCTGTCGAGAAATTCCTGATAGTGTGATTCACCTGCTGAAAGCTCAAGCTCAAGGGCCGCCATAAATCGTTCTGCTCTCGGGACGGGCTGCTTTTGGAATGCGTCTATGAGGGATTTGATTCGGTTGTTGGCTTTCTGGAGAACCTCCAGGTCTTTTGCGAGGAGGTTTCCGGGAAAGAACGTCTCAGGCTGCGGCTGTTTTTTTTCCTGCTGCAGGAGCGAGGCGTGGCCACGCTCTTCCATGGCAAGCTGCCACCAGAAGTCTTCATCTTCTTCCGATGCGTCGTGGTAGAGGGTATAGAGCTTTGCCAGATTGAGCTCAAGCTGGATCGACTCGTCCAGATGCCGGTGGTAGGTTTCCTTCATGGCCCCTGATGGTTTATTTGGTATTGCGGTAGGACGCATATTCCTGGAGGCTTTTCACTCCGAACTCCTGATGGCGGATGCAGTCGATTGCCTGCACGGAGGCTTCAGCAGCTTCTATGGTGGTGACAAACGGCACGTTGCTGAGCACCGAGGCCGCACCAATGGCCTCTTCGTCGTGGAGCGCCTGCTCACCCCTCGGGGTGTTGATGACGAAGTTGATCTTGCCGTGCTTGATGATGTCAAAAATGTTTGGCCGGCCCTCTTCGCCTACCTTGAACACCATTTTGCATTCAATACCGTTGTCTTTCAGGAACCGGTAGGTGCCTTCCGTTGCGACGAGGTCGAAGTCCATCCGGTACAGCGAACGGGCAATGTCGAGAATGCGGTGGTTCTTGTCCTGGTCGTTGACGCTGATGAAGACAGAGCCTGAGAGCGGGAGGTGCATGTTTGCCGCCTGGTAGGCTTTGGCAAACGCTTCGGGGAATTCTTCGGCAAGGCTCATGGCCTCTCCGGTAGAGCGCATTTCGGGGCCGAGGTAGACGCCGGACTTGACGAATTTCGAGAAGGGGAAGACCGGTTCCTTGATGGCCATGTGTTTCATGCCGAGTTCGTCGCAGTCTTTCAGATCGAATTCGCGGCGAAGGTCCGAGAGCTTTTCGCCAAGCATGACCCGGGTTGCGATTTTCACGACGGGGATGGCCGTCGCCTTGCCGACGAACGGCACGGTGCGGCTGGCCCTCGGGTTCACTTCAATCACATAGACGCTGTTGTTCTGCACTGCGTACTGCACGTTCATGAGCCCGACCACCTTTATGTTCCGGGCCATGATGCGGGTGTACTCCTTCATCTTTGCGATGACCTCCGGGCTGATGTTGTGGTAGGGGAGGATGGAGGTGGAGTCGCCGCTGTGGATGCCTGCGGCCTCGACATGCTGCATAATGCCGCTGATGACGCAGTCGCTCTCGTCGGCAATGGCGTCGATGTCGAACTCGACGGCGGTTTCCAGGAAGCGGTCGACGAGGAGCGGGTACTTTTCAGTGATGAAGAGCGCCTGGTCGACGTACTCCTTCAGGGAGTCGTCGCTGTAAATGATTTTCATTGCCCGGCCGCCGAGCACGTAGCTTGGGCGGACGAGGACCGGATAACCGATCCGACGGGTAATGGCCTGGGCCTCCTCAAGGCAGACGGCTGTGCCGTATTCAGGGTGCGGGATGTTGAGGCGGTCGAGCAGGGCGCCGAACTTCTTCCGGTCTTCGGCAAGGTCGATGCCTTCCGGTGAGGTGCCGAGGATGGTTACACCCGCTTCGTGCAGTCTGCCGGAGAGCTTCAGGGGGGTCTGTCCGCCGAAGCTGACAATGACACCGAGAGGCTGCTCGTGCTCAATGATGCGGATGGTGTCTTCGAAGGTGAGCGGTTCGAAGTATAGTTTGTCGGCGATGTCGTAGTCGGTCGAGACGGTTTCGGGGTTGCAGTTGACCATGATGGTCTCGTAGCCGGCTTCCCTGAGGGCGAAGACCGCCTGCACGCAGCAGTAGTCGAACTCGATGCCCTGACCGATGCGGTTCGGGCCGCCGCCGAGGATTATCACCTTTTTCCTGTCTGAAGAGATGGATTCGTTCTCCAGATCATAGGTGGAGTAGTGGTAGGGAGTTTTTGCGTCGAATTCCGCAGCGCAGGTGTCGACGGTTTTAAAGACCGAGTCGAGGCCGTACTGCTTTCGGAGCTGCCGAACAACGGCTTCCTCAGTGCTGAATATGTTGGCGATCTGGGTATCGGAAAAACCGTGTTCCTTGGCTTTGCGGAGACGGTCCAGAGGGAGTTTCGCCGCCAGTGCGGCAACCTCGGCGCTGAGGGCGGAAGCGTGTGTGCTCATGCAGTCTCGAATGGTTTAATGGCTCTTAGACGGGGCTGACGGTAAAGGTAATGATTCAGTGCTTTATAATAAAGCCCGAAGAGTATACGAAAATGCGGTCCGATAACAAAAGTGGAGGGCTGCAGGCTGAAAATGGACGGGGATTTTTTTTACATTACAGGGACTTTTACAGGCCGACGGCCAGAACCAACAGCGTACAACCCCACATGGACACCATCAAATTCGATACGATAGAGTCGGCGGTAGATGATATCAGGCAGGGCAAACTGGTTATTGTCATTGATGACGAGGACCGGGAGAACGAGGGCGATTTCATTGCCGCGGCTGACCATGTGACAACGGAGATGATCAATTTCATCACCCGCGAGGCACGCGGACTGCTCTGCGTCGCCGTCACGATGCAGAGGGCCCGGGAGCTCCAGCTTGATCCTATGGTCCAGCGCAACACCTCGCAGCATGAAACCAATTTCACCGTATCCGTTGACGCCATTGCCGAAGGGGTGACTACAGGGATCTCCGCATACGACCGGGCGATGACCATCAAGATGCTCGGCGACCCGGCCTCGCATGCCGACAGCTTTTCACGTCCCGGACACATTTTCCCGCTCCGTGCCATGGATGGCGGGGTGCTGCGCCGGGTCGGCCATACCGAAGCGGCTGTAGACCTCGCCCGGCTTGCCGGCTGCAGCCCTGTCGGACTGCTCTGCGAGATCCTCCACGACGACGGCAGCATGGCCCGCCTTCCTGAGCTTTTGAAGTTCAAGGAGAAGTTCGGTTTGAAGCTCATCACCATCAAGGATCTGGTGGCTTACCGTATGCAGCGCAATAAACTCGTCGAGCGCGCCGTCGAGTCGAAGCTTCCGACCGCCTATGGAGATTTCGGTCTGATCGCCTACGAGTCGTTCATCGACCACCACAACCATATGGCGTTCGTGAAGGGCGATGTTTCCAGCGGCGAGCCGGTGCTTGTGCGGGTGCACTCGCAGTGCGCGACCGGGGACACCTTCGCATCGCTTCGCTGCGACTGCGGCAACCAGCTGGCCTCGGCACTCCGCATGATCGAAAAAGAGGGTCGCGGGGTGCTGGTCTACCTCATGCAGGAAGGACGGGGGATCGGCCTCATCAACAAGCTCAAGGCCTACAACCTGCAGGACGAAGGGTTCGATACCGTCGAGGCTAATGAGCAGCTTGGTTTCAAGGCCGATCTTCGCGATTACGGCATAGGTGCCCAGATTCTTCAGGACCTCGGTGTCCGCAAGATGCGCCTCCTTACCAACAACCCCAAGAAGGTCATCGGCCTTGAGGGTTACGGGCTTGAGATCGTCGAGCGCGTACCGCTTGAAATTGCCCCGAACGAAGTGAACCAGTTCTATCTGGAGACCAAGCGGGACAAGATGGGTCACATGATCAGCTGCTCATGCCACAAAGGCCACTGAAACTTCAATTCAACCATAAACTTCCGTAACGGAAAAAGGAACGATACACGATGGACACCGATATCCTGAAGATGCAGGACCGTGAGGTTTTTGATGCGATTGCCGGTGAAACGGTCCGCCAGATGGAAACTCTCGAGCTGATTGCCTCGGAGAACTTCACCAGCCGTGCGGTCATGCAGGCCTGTGGTTCGGTGATGACCAACAAGTATGCCGAGGGCTATCCCGGCAAGCGATACTATGGCGGATGCGAGTTTGTCGACATCGCCGAGGATCTGGCCCGTGAGCGTGCCAGGAAACTGTTCGGGTGCGAGTATGTCAACGTACAGCCGCATTCGGGTTCGAGTGCCAATATGGCGGTGCTTTTTTCCGTTCTGAAGCCCGGCGACCGCATCATGGGCCTTGATCTTTCCCATGGGGGCCACCTGACCCACGGCAGCTCCGTGAACTTTTCAGGCCAGATGTTCGACGCCCGCTCATACGGGGTGGACCGTGAGAGTGGCATCATCGACATGAACAAGGTCGAGGAGATGGCTCTTGAGTTCAAGCCTCGCATGATCATCTGCGGTGCAAGTGCCTACTCCCAGGGGTTCGACTTCAAGGCCTTCCGCGACATCGCCGACAAGGTCGGTGCGTTCCTCATGGCTGATATCGCACACCCTGCAGGTCTCATTGCCGCAGGACTGCTTACGGACCCGATGCCGCACTGCCATTTCGTGACCACCACCACTCATAAGACCCTCCGTGGTCCCCGTGGCGGGATGATCATGATGGGCAAGGACTTTGAGAACCCGATGGGCATCACCATCAAGACGAAGAACGGCTTGAGGGTGAAGATGATGTCGGAGGTGATGGACGCCGAGGTCATGCCCGGCATCCAGGGCGGTCCGCTTATGCATATCATCGCCGGAAAAGCGGTCGCTTTTGGTGAGGCGCTTCGTCCCGAATTCCGCGAATATGCCGTGCAGGTGCGCAAAAACGCCGCAGCGATGGCGGAGCGCTTTACTTCCCTCGGATACAATATCGTCAGCGGAGGCACAAAGAACCATCTCATGCTGCTTGACCTGCGCAACAAGGATGTCAATGGCAAAGTTTCCGAGAACCTCCTGCACGATGCGGGCATCACGGTCAACAAGAATATGGTGCCTTTCGACGACAAGTCCCCCTTCGTGACCAGTGGCATACGCATCGGAACTGCCGCCATGACAACGAGGGGCATGAAGGAAGCCGATGCTACACTCATTGCCGAACTCATCGACCGGGTGATCACCGGAGCAGCCGGGAGCACTATCGCTGCGACCTGCAAAGAGGTGAAGGCTGAGATCCGTTCGCTCTGCCTCCAAAACCCGCTTGAAGGCTATGGCGTGACTCCCTGAGGCCCCATTTCCTTCTGCAGCCTTACAGCCGTTCCGGGGTTTTCACCGGGGCGGCTTTTTTTATGTGTGAAGGGCCTACTGGCGGCGCTCGAGGATGGCGGAGATCATCTCGCTCAGTTCGAGAGCGGTGGTGCGGATCTTTTTGTCGAGGGTGATTTTTTCCCTGGAAAGGGCGATTTCCTTTTCGGTTTCCGCCTCGGTCCGTATCGCCTCCGTCAGCCGGTCCTTTTCGTCAAGCAGCGGCTCAAGGATCAGGTTTTTGAAGGCATCGAGAAACATCCCGAGGCACCGTCTTGCGCTGTCGCCGTGCAGGTCGGTTTTTTCAAGCCACTTATTGCTTACCGGCTGGTCCATGAGGAGTCCCGTGGCCAGGTCTTCGGCATCCGGCCGGCCGAAGAGGCCGATTTCGGTCGCCACGTCGATGCGGGCATCCGGGTCGGCGGAGATTTCGTGGTAGCGGCGGATCATGTGCAGGAAAATATGCTGGGCGGCCGGGTTCCGCAGTGTCAGCATCGCTTCGTGAGATGCGGCGAACTCAAGGACGACATTGCCGTATGCCGTGCTTTCAAGGAGCGCTTTCACAAAGGTCTTCTCAAGCACGGAAATAGGGCCGGTGTTAACCGGTTTCACCTGCTTCGCTCGCCCGGGCGGCGGCGGGGGAGCGCTCTCTCTTTTTCCGGAATTTCCGGCAGGGAGCACTTCGTGGAGGGCCTGCAGGCTGATCCCGATTTTTTCGGAAAGTTCCTGCAGGTATAGCTCCCGGCGGACGGGGTCTCCAGTGAGTCCGATGGTTCGGGCCATGCTGCCGATCGCATCGGCCTTCAGTTCCGGGGTCCTGAATGCGCCTGCATCCTGGTGGAACCGGATCTGAAAATCCAGGAAGCTGAGGCTTTCTTTTCTGGCGAACGCCAGAAACTTCTCCCTGCCTTCCCTTTTGACGAAACTGTCAGGGTCGTCTCCCGGTGGCAGCATGAGGATGACGGGGGTGATGTTTTCCGAAAGCAGGATGTCGATGCCCGCCATCATGGACTTCTTTCCGGCAGGGTCCGCATCGTAGACGAAGAGCACGCTTTTGGCGTAGCGCCCTATGATTCTGGCCTGGTATCGGGTCAGTGATGTCCCGCATGATGCCACGGCTGAGGTGATGCCGGCCTGGTGGAGCGCCAGCACATCCATGTATCCCTCAACGAGGATGGCCTCGCCGCTTGTACGGATTTCATTTTTTGCCGTGTTGAGCCCGTAGAGGAGTTTCGACTTTTCAAAGATGGAGCTTTCCTGCGAATTCAGGTACTTCGGCGTGTCGGAGCTTTTTTCGAGGGTTCTGCCGCCAAAGCCTACAACCTGGCCTCCGATGGAGAAGATGGGAAAGATGACACGGTTTCGGAATGTGTCGTACCAGGACTTTTTCTGGCGGTTTTCAGTGATGAGCCCGAGGCTTTCAAGGTGCTTGTGCTCGATGCCTGCTTTTTTCGCTGCATGGAGCAGGTGGTCCCAGCCGGGGGGGGCGTAGCCTAGCCCGAAGCTTTTGATGGTTGCCGCAGATAGCCCCCGTTCGGCCGCAAGATAGGCGTATCCGCTGCTTCCGTGGTCTGCCTCAAGCGCGGAGTGGAAATGGCGGGCCGCCCAGCGGAGGGTGTCGGTACGGGTGTCCTTTTTCGCGTCCTCTGCGTCGTTCTTCGATGTGAACCGGCTGATGTCCATGCCCGACCGTTTTGCTACCAGTTCGACAGCTTCGGGGAAGGAGACTTTTTCCATCTCCATCACAAAGGAGAAAACATTGCCTCCCTTGCCGGTAGAGAAACATTTGTAAATCTGTTTCTCAGGCGAAACGACGAACGAGGGTGTTTTTTCCTGCGTGAACGGAGACAGTGCCTTGAAGCTGCGTCCGGTTTGTCGCAGGGTGAGGTAGTCGGAGATGATGTCGACAATGTCAGCCGCCTGGCGGACTTCATCGATGGTCTCATGGGGGATCATCCGTCTTTTTTTGTCCTGATTGCATTATGTATTAGCGGTATCTATTGAAATATCCGCAACATATTTACTAAATTCTTACAAATCATAATGGAGCGTTTTTCCCGATCGGCCGCATGATGCTCCCCCTTCAGTATAGCAAATTAACGGAAAGCAACTACCCATGAAACAGGGACTCTTCACCGGTCTGCTCATTGCGGCAGCCTACATCGTTTCGCTTCTTTTTTATCTTTGGATGGGAACGACCCCTCCTGATTCCATGTTCCACGCTGTCTGGAAGGGCGGCCCGGTGGTATCGGTCCTGATGGCCCTTATCCTCATGGTCATCGCCTATACGGTTGAACGCATCATTGCGCTCAACAAGGCGGCCGGCAAGGGCAACATCCCGGAGTTCGTCCAGGGAATCAAGCAGGATATAAACAGCGGTGATATCCAGGGCGCCATCGCCCGGTGTGACGACCATCAGAGTTCGCTCGGTGCAGTACTGCGTTCGGTTCTTGATCGTTATACCCAGCTGGCTGCCTTCAATGTGACTGATCGGGATAAAAAGATCAGCGAGATGGAGAAGGCCGTCGAAGAAGCCTCCACGATGGAGATGCCGCTTCTTGAGAAGAACCTTGTCGCCATTTCGACCATCGCGTCCATTTCCACCATGGTCGGCCTGCTCGGCACCACCATGGGCATGATCCGGGCTTTCCAGGCCATGGCGACGAGCGGTGCGCCCGATGCCGTTCAGCTTTCGCTCGGCATTTCCGAGGCGCTCTTCAATACGGCCCTCGGCATCGTTGGCGGTATCCTCGGCATCGTGGCATACAACATCTTCACCACCAGGGTCGACCGTTTCAGCTACATGATCGACGAAGCTGCTTTCTACATCATCCAGACCCTTGGAACCGGATCCAGCCGGTAGCGCCAGATGTCGAGAATAAAGGCAAAACGGGTAGGCTTCAGGCTTGACATGACCCCCATGGTGGATGTCGCGTTCCTGCTGTTGACTTTTTTCATGCTCACCACCAAGTTCCGTCCGCCGGAGCCGGTGGCGATAGATCTGCCATCATCGCACTCCGAGAAGAAACTGCCGGAGTCGGAAGTTCTGACGGTCACAGTCAGCGGAGACGATGACTTTTTCATGGGAGTTTCCTCCCAGTCGACACGTGAACGTCTTTTTAATGCTGTCATCCGTCCGAAGCTCGAGGCCACGGGCATGTCGACGTCGGCTGTCGCGGATTCTTTGAAGAGCTTCCGGCTTGCTGATACTTTTCGGGTTGAGAGGGCAGAGCTCGACCGGTTCGTCGTGATGGCTCGTTTTGCCGACCAGCGGCTCCGGCCTGTCGTACGGGCTGACAGCGACGCAGGGTTCGAGGCGGTCGACCATGTAATCAAGGTTTACAAGAAGGCGAACCTTCTTACCTTCAACCTTGTCACTGTTCTTGAGAAGGAGGGCCGCTAGGATGGGAATGGTAGACACTCCGGGCGAACGTCGCGGAATGAAGGAGAAAGGGCATCAGCGGAAGCGTATCGGGTTCCGTCTCGACATGACCCCGATGGTGGATGTGGCTTTTCTGCTCCTGACCTTCTTTATGCTGACGACGACATTTTCGAAATCCAACACCATGGAGATCAACATCCCGCCTGAACAGGGCGAGGTCAAGGTTGCAGAATCCAACATACTGACGCTCCGCATACCCGGAGATGGCATGGCCTACTGTTCCCTCGGTGAGCTGGCCCCTCGGCGCATTCCGCTTTATGAGCCCGGAGATGACGGAAGAAAGGCTCTCAGCGGCGATATGCGGAGTCTTCTCCGCCAGCAGTCACTCTCAAACAGCAAGCTGGTAATCGTTGTCAAAATCGGCCAGAAAGCCAAATACAAGCAGCTTGTCGACATAATCGATGAACTGAACCTGATGAAAATCGACCGGTTCAGTCTCGACGATTACACCCCCCAGGACGATCTGGAGATAAAGAAATCCGTATAGGCGGAGCATTACTGAACCGAACGCTTGTCCCGTGCAGTCAAACCTCAAGAAAATTCATAGTGAAATTGATGCCGACATGAAGGCATCACGCTGGTCATTCAGTGAAGAGTTTCTCGATACCGACCGTCTTCGCGGAATCTGGTACGGCAACCTTTCACTCCGGCGTCAGGCGCATATCTTCCTCAGTCACGGAGTGATTGCAGCAGTCCTGCTTCTTTTCCTCTTTTGGGTAGCCGCGGCCAACTGGGGTAGACTGATGTCGCTTTTCGGCGGTTCTGCCGATTCAGGCAAGATGCTCCAGTGCTATGAAGTGGTCACCAGCGTGACTCAGCTTCCGCCGCCTCCGCCCCTTGCTGCTCCGCCGCCTTCGACTGCCGTTCCCTCCGTCCCTGCCGCGGTTGCGCCGAATGTCGGAAAGATCAAAAAGGTCAAGGAGAGCGAGGTTCCGGCCGAACAGACCATCGCCACCCAGAAAGAGCTTCGCGAGGCCATCCAGACTGAGCGCGTTGAGGGCAGCGGAGAGGGTGGGCCGGTATTCATCCCCTGCGAGAAAATGCCCGGGTTTCTCGACCAGCGCAAACCGCACTATCCCGAGATGGCCCGTATCGCAGGTATCGAGGGGAAGGTGTTCGTCAGCGTCCTCATCGGAGAAGACGGCAGGCCGATGCGTGCTGTTGTGATGAAGCGCATTCCCGCTGACTGCAGCGTTTTCGACGATGTCGCCCTCAAATCCGTGATGGAGTCGAAATACTTTCCCGGTATACAGAACGGACGCGCCATCAAGGTATGGTTCACCGTACCGATCCGGTTCCAGATCAACTGACGGCCCAAAGTCTTTTCCTCTCTTTGTAATCCAGTGTAAGCGCCCCGTTGAGGGCGCTTTTCAGGGTTCAACGGGGCTGCTGTTTTGAATGTTCACTGAGTGAGAGAAGGGGAGATGGAAACGAGGTCAGTGTTTCCGGGGGCGGATGAGGATGCCGACAGCTACAGCGGCGTATGCGCCGATGAGGAGGAAGGGTGCAATGTTGAGGGCGAAGAATCCGTCAACCTGGCGTTCAATCGCCATGCCCCAGAAGCTTGCGGCAATTACTGCCGCACCCGCTCCTATCGTCAGGTAGTTCGTTCTGCCAAGAGGCATCGCCGACGCCCCCTTCGGGGCCTGATGCACTCTTGGTTCAGGCGCCTGCTTTTTCTTCGGTGAGGATTTCATCGAGTACATTGATGCAGTATTGGGCTTCCTCCCTTCCGATGATGAGTGGCGGGAGCAGGCGGATGACATTGCGGCTGGTTGCGTTCATGATGACCCGCCGCTGGAGGGCGCGTTCGACATAGTACTTCGCCTCCCGCTCGACGGTGATACCGATCATCAGGCCATACTGGCGGATGTCGGTGATGGCGGAATGGCGACGAGCAAGTTTCGAGAGTTCCTCATTGAAGAACGCCCCGGTTTGGGTGGCGCGCTCCATCAGTTTGTCTTTTTCGATGGCCTCGATCATGGCAAGCCCTGCCGCGCAGGCTACCGGGTTACCGCCGAATGTGGTTCCGTGGCTTCCGTAGGTCAGAACGCCGGCAACCTTCTCGCTGCCGATGACTGCTGAAAGTGGAAGCCCGCCGCCGAGTGGTTTTGCGAGGCAGACGAGGTCAGGCTCGAGGCCCAGCTGCTCATAGCTGAAGAATGTCCCGGTCCGTCCGCAACCGGCCTGGATTTCATCGGCAACGATGAGGAATCCGTACTGTTCGCGCAGTGCCATCAGGCGGTCGCTGAAGGCTTTCGACACTCTGTGGATGCCACCTTCTCCCTGCACGGCTTCAATGAAGACAGCTGCCGTTTTCCCCGACACCCTCCGCTCGAGGTCTTCCATGTCGTTGAACTCGATCATGCCAAGTGCCGGAAGCAGAGGGTGGAACCCTTCGACATACTGGGGCTTGGCCGTCAGTGACATTGCTCCATAGGTCCTGCCATGGAAGCAGTTGCTCAAGGAGAGCACTTCGTTCTTCTCTCCATTTCCGTTGTCAGCAGCCCATTTGCGTGCCATTTTGATCGCAGCCTCAACAGCCTCCGTGCCGCTGTTTGCGAAAAAAACCTTTGAGAGGCCTGAAAGCTTAAGGAGTTTGGCTGCCAGTTCGAACTGGGGGCGCATCATGAAAAGGTTCGATGCGTGGATCAGCTTCGAGGCCTGCAGGGCGATGGCCTGCTCCAGGCGTTGGTCGCCGTATCCGAGCGCGTTGACGCCGATACCTGCGATCATGTCGAGGTAGCGGGTTCCGTCATCTCCCACCAGCCAGGCCCCTTCACCGTGCGTGAGGGCAATGGGGAGTCTGGAGTAGTTGTGAAAAAAGAGCTGTTCTTCAGTTTCGCGGTTGACTGAGAGTGTGTTCATGCTTGTTCGTTGGCTACAATGGGATGGTGAACGTTCGGCTGGAAGTATACTGATGAATCGTGATGCTTTCAAGCATTTTCTTGGGCCCCGTTCCACAACCTCCATGAACGAAAGATCCGCCATACCCCGTATGATCCCGTGAGGAGGGAGTAGAGGTAAAGATCGCTCTCATGGACGCCGGCAACTCCCGCCATGGCGAAACTTAGCCATATGGCGAGGCCGAGAAATGCCGTACCTGTCATAACCCCTGCAATGGCCGTCAGGGAGTGTTTGGGTTTCATGGCGCGGGTTCTTTCCTGCACGGGCCGGCTTCAGGGTAGAACCGCCATTCGCGGTTTACGATGAGGCGGGCACCGAACCCGAAGGTGAAGTAGGACCATCCCCACTGCATCAGGACGAATACCCGGTGCTTGAAGCTGGTGAGGTAGTAGATGTGCACCAAAAGCCATGTGAACCATGCCGGGGCGCCGTCGAACTTGATATTGCCGATCTCGACAATGGCCCTGTTTCTGCCGATGGTGGCCATCTGTCCTTTGTCCTTGTACTGGAACGGCTTTCTTGCCTTGCCTTTGAGGTCGCGTATGATGGTCTTGCCGATGAAGTGGCCTTCTTGCAGGGCGACCGGAGCCATGCCGGGAAGGGGCTTGCCGTCGCTGTTGAAGAGGCAGGCCTGGTCGCCGCCGACGAAAATTTCCGGGTGGCCGGGGACTGAGAGGTCACCTTCTACCACGATTCTTCCGATCCGGTCGGTTTCTGCTCCGAAATTGTCACCGATGCGGATGGCTGTGACGCCGGCCGCCCAGAGTACGGTCGCGGCTTCGATCCGCTCGTTGCCGATCTGTACACCGTTTTCATCGACATCGTTCACCATGCTGCTGGTCCAGACCTGCACTCCGAGCTGTTCAAGCGAACGGGTGGCCTTGCTGGCCAGTTCCGGGGAGAACGATCCGAGGATCCTCGGCGCGGCTTCCACGATGAAGATGCGGGTGAGTTTCGGATCAATCTGGTGGTAGAGCTTCGAGAGGGTGTAGCGGCTCATTTCCCCGATCGAGCCTGCAAGTTCGACACCGGTGGGGCCGCCTCCGACGATGACGAAGGTGAGGAGCTTCTTGCGTTCGACAGGGTCGTTGCTGCGCTCGGCGGCCTCATAGGCCTCCAGCACGCGGCGGCGGATTTCCTTAGCCTGCGAGAGTGTTTTCAGGCCGGGGGCGTTCTCCTCCCACTGGTTGTTGCCGAAATAGTGGTGGCGTACTCCGCAGGCAAGAATCAGATAGTCATACTCCACCGGTCCGAAGTCAGTATGGATGGTGTGGTTTTCCGTATCGACGCGTTCTACGATGCCCTTGTATACAGTGATGTTATTGTATATGGAGAGCATGTTGCGCAGCGGGGCGGCGATGTCCCCCTCGTCGAGGGCCGACATGGCGACCTGATAGAGGAGCGGCTGGAAAAGGTGGTAGTTCCGCCTGTCAATCAAGGTAACTTCAACATCATCTCTGTTGCCGAGGACTCGCGCGGCATTCATGCCCGTGAATCCTCCGCCAACGATAACAACTCTCTTTTTCATTGTCCTGTTTGTCTTTTCATGGAAACCGTCTCTCCAGCGCCCTTTGGTGGGCGCCTTGGTGGCAAAAATGCCGTAACATGGCGTAAGGTAAAAAAAAGATGGAAAATCCCGAGTGAATATAAGAATATTCAGGTGAGCTTTTCAATGATCGCGCGATGCCTCGGGTACTGCCCGATGAGCTCCTCTTTCCGTGCGAATGTAAAGTCCCTGAAGTCGAACCCCGGCGCCACCACACAGCTCACGAGAGCATAGCTTTCCGGAGCGGGTTCTTCAAGTGAAGCCCCGAACCAGCACCCGGCAGGCACAACACCCTGCATGCAGTCACCTTTCTCGGGGTCGGGCCCCAGGATGAACGCTCTGTGCCCGGAGCCGAATGCATCCACCCTGAGGGCAGTGCCGGCATGCCACAGCCATAGTTCATCGGAATGGATCCTGTGGAGCTTCGAGCGCTCCTCGCCCCGGAGCAGGTAGTGGATGGCTGTTGCCATCGAGCGCTCTCCGCCGAACGGGCTCTCTGCAGTGAATGGATAGGAATCTGCCGTTCGCCAGCTCTCCCGGTACCATCCCCCTTCGGGATGACAGAGCAGTCCGAGATGCGCAATCCAGAATTCAGCTGTTTTCATGCAGCCGCTGGCGGATTTTTTCGGTTTTCTGGCGCGAGGCATCTGCCAGTTTCAGGCGGAAGGCTGTGAGGGCCTGCATCAGTTCGGCATCGGCAAGCGCAAGGATCTGCACTGCCAAAAGCGCCGCGTTGCGGGCGTTGTCGATGCCGACGGTTGCCACCGGAATGCCGGCCGGCATCTGTACGATGGAGTAGAGGGCATCCTGGCCGTTGAGTTTCTTGCTGAAGATGGGAACGCCGATGACGGGTAGTACGGTCATGGCGGCGGTAACTCCCGGCAGATGGGCAGCACCGCCGGCGGCGGCAATGATGACCTTGAGTCCGCGTGCTCTTGCTCCCGAAGCATACACTTCAAGATCGTGAGGTGTGCGGTGGGCTGAAATGACGGAAATTTCAGAAGGCACCCCGAACTCGTCAAGCACCGTCGAAGCCTCTTTCATGATGTCGAAATCCGAGTCGGAGCCCATAATGATGCCGACCTGCGGTGCTCTTCCGGTGCTGTCCTGTATGTTCATAAGGGAATAAGTATGACAGGCTGGACTGCCTGGGGTAGTCCGGCTGAGGGTAGCCTGGAGCCTGATGGATTTATGAAATTGCCGAGTTTTATGTATTTTGGCGAATGTTGAATTTATAAAAATAATACTTGTTGAGGAAGACAGCAATGGCAACCAATCTTGCAGAGAAGTACAGCAATCCCGGCCCACGCTATACCAGCTATCCGACCATTCCGTCCTGGAGCACCGACGGTATTTCCCAGGAGCAGTGGAAAGAGGCTATGGTCAAGGGTTTCAACGACAGCAATGAAACCACCGGCATCAGCATGTACATTCATATTCCGTACTGCGAGAACTATTGCTATTTCTGCGGATGCAACGCCCACCGTACCCAGGACCACTCTTTCGAGGGGCCATATCTTGATGCCCTCCTGAAAGAGTGGCAGATGTACCTCGACGTGTTCCCCGGCACCCTCAATGTCAAGGAAATGCATATCGGCGGCGGCACTCCGACCTTCTTCAGCCCCGAAAACCTTACCAAGCTCATCGATGGTCTCTACAAGCATGTGAACCGCATGGACGGTTACATCTTCAGCTTCGAGACCAACCCCCGTTCAACAACGAAAGAACATCTTCTTGCGCTCTACAACGTCGGTTTCCGCCGCCTGAGCTTCGGCATCCAGGATTTCGACCCGATCGTGCAGAAGGAGATCAACCGTCCCCAGTCGTTTGAACTGGTGAAGGAGAAGGTCGACCTTGCCCGCCAGATCGGCTTCACTTCCGTCAATTTCGATCTGGTATACGGCCTTCCCAAGCAGAACCTCGGCACCATCACCGACACCATACAGAAAGTGATGGAGCTCCGTCCCGACCGCCTTGCGTTTTATGCCTACGGCCATAACCCGCACATGTATGAAGGGCAGCGCAACTTCAAGGAGGAGGATCTTCCTGTCGGAGACGCCAAGCAGGAACTCTACGACAAGGGAAGTGCCATGCTTGAGTCGATCGGCTATCACGAAATCGGCATGGATCATTTCGCCATCGAGGGCGATGCTCTCTATAAGGCGGCAAAGAGCGGCACTCTGCACCGGAACTTCATGGGCTACACGGAAAACACCACCCAGATGATGCTGGCGCTCGGCTCATCTTCCATCAGCGACACCTGGTACGCATTCGCACAGAATGAACGGACCGACGGCGCCTACATCAAGGCAGTCAACGAAGGCCGATTCCCGCTGCACCGCGGTCATATGCTCACTCCGGAGGATCTGGTGCTCCGTCGCCACATTCTCAACCTCATGTGCAAGCAGGAGACATCATGGGCTGATCCGGCACTCTACACCGAGGAGCTCGACGTCGCCCGCTACCGTCTCGAGGATATGGAGAATGACGGCATGGTCGTCCTCGGAGAGAACAGCGTAAAGGTTACGGATGCCGGTATCCCATACCTCCGCAACATCTGCATGGCCTTTGATGCCCTGCTCTGGCGTTCCGACAGCCTTTCGAAGGCTTATAATGTGTCGCGCGACATCCAGAAGGGCTATATTGAAAAAGCCCGGCTTGCAAAGGAACAGAAGCAGAAGGCCGTCTGAGGGCGGCTGCCTCAATATCTGAAGGGTGATCGAGGTCACCCTTTTTTTATGCCCATGTGATGAAAAAAGAGATACGGATCGGTTTTCTTGGAAGTGGATGGGCGCGCATCGCCCAGGCTCCGGCGTTTTCCCTGATGGACGACGTTGTGCTTGCCGCTGTGGCCAGTCCTACCGAAAAGCACCGTATGAAGTTCATGGAGTCGTTCGGCATCACGGAAGGATTCGATGACTGGCGCGGGATGCTCGACCGGCATCTCGACCTGGTCTGCGTGACTACCCCTCCGTTCCTTCATCGCGATATGGTGACGGAGCTTCTGGAAGCCGGATCGAGTGTCATCTGTGAAAAGCCCTTCGCCCTCAATGTCGCAGAGGCGGAATCGATGTTCAACGCTTCGCTTTCGGCACCGGGCCTTGCTCTCCTTGACCACCAGCTCCGGTTCCACCCCGCGGTCCGAACCATGAAACAGATGATCGAGAGCGGAGAGATCGGAAAGGTGTTCGACGTGCGCGCCATTGTCAACCTTTCAAGCCGCAACCGGCCCGACCAGCCCTGGACGTGGTGGAGCGACCGTGAACGGGGCGGGGGAGCCCTCGGTGCCATCGGTTCGCATCTTGTCGACCTTAACCGCTTTCTGATCGGGGAGCTTTCTGAAGTTTCCTGCAACCTCACGACCAGCATCCCCCAGCGGCCGGATCGCGATGGGAAAATGCGCCAGGTTACCTCAGATGACAGTTTCTCAATGATGATGCGTTTCGGCCCATCCTCCATTGCCCTCAACTGCCCCTCCCTCATGCAGGTTACGACGGTCGGTTCCTATACCTGGTTCTCGTTTGAAGTTTCCGGCAGCCGGAAGTCCATCCGCCTTGATGGTGCGGGCCGTCTCTGGGAGATAGAGACCGGGGGAGCAAAGAGCGGGCGCAGTCTCATCGATGCCCCCCGCTGGAAACAGGTCGAGCCCATCCTGCCATGGGACGAACTCGTGCTGCAGGAGAAAATCCGCCACTCGTCTCTGGCCGTCCACGGCATCTTTGCCGTCGGATTCGCTTTCCTTGCTCACCGGGCCGTGAAGGCCATCCGCAATGGGGACGTGCGTATCCCCGATGCGGCCGGGTTTGCCGACGGCCTCGTCGTCCAGAAGGTCCTGACGGCCGCCGCAACTTCCCACCGGCTCCGCCAGTGGGTCAAGCCCTGAGAGCCCTTTCAGCCATATGAACCGGTCCGGATTGTTCTGGACCGGATTGTTTTATTTGTCAGAATTGTGTAGGTTGTGCCCGATTGTTTCGTGTACGAAAATATCGTGTGCGAAAGTTTTTTTATAACCAGATTTCCCCGAACGATGCAGCATGCCGTGTTGCCGGAGGAAGGGTCCGACGGAAGGGGGTACCATGCCCTGCGCCGTATTACACGGGCTCTTGATGTGCATTCCAGAAAGCTTCACCGGGAGTGGAAGATCACCTCTCCACAGCTGCTCTGCCTGCATACCCTGCAAAAGGAGAGTGTGCACACCCTTTCGCTGCTTGCCTCCGAGCTGCATCTGAGCGTCAGCACGGTCAACGGCATTCTTGATCGTCTTGAGGCTCGCGGGCTTGTGTCGCGTTCCCGCTCGCTGGAGGATCAGCGGAAGGTATTGCTCGGCATCACTCCTGCCGGGCAGGCTCTTATCGACTCGGTGCCCGAACTGATGCGCGATTCCTATCTGCGTGCGTTCAGTCGAATGCCTGCAGATGAGCAGATGCTCCTTTCGGAGCTGCTTGTAAAGCTTGCCAGGCATTTTGACCCGGAAATCACACCTGCATACCATGACCTTATCACTGGCCCAGCAACAGATTATCCAGAGGATCGACCATAACGCCACTCTTTCGGACTGGCAAGACTGGAAATGGCAGATGCGCCACAGCGTCCGCACCCTTTCAGCTTTTGAATCCCTTCTCGGCATCACCCTTTCGGATGAACAGCGCACTGCCTTCGGCGAAACGGTCGCGAAGTTCCCGATGTCCATCACCCCCTACTACCTCTCGCTCATCAACACCCGGGACATGGCGAACGATCCTGTTTTCCTGCAGAGCGTTCCCTCCCCGCGTGAACTCGAGATCATGACGGGCGACATGGCTGACCCGTTGCACGAGGATGCAGACAGCCCGGCTCCCTGTGTGACCCATCGTTACCCCGACAGGGTTTTGCTTCTGGTGAGCAACACCTGTCCGATGTACTGCCGTCACTGCACCCGCAAGAGGAAGGTGGGAGACCGGGATACCATTCCCGGCCGTTCGGCAATCAGTGAGGGCATCGACTACATCCGCCGGACTCCGCAGGTTCGAGATGTGCTGCTGAGTGGCGGCGACCCGTTCCTGCTCTCAGACGACTATCTCGACTGGATACTCGGGGAGCTTCAGGCCATAGAGCACGTCGAGGTCATCCGTATCGGCACCCGGACTCCAGTTGTGCTGCCGCAGCGCATCACGCCGGCGCTGGTTGCCGTTCTGAAAAAGCATCAGCCGGTCTGGGTGAACACGCATTTCAACCACCCGCGCGAGATCACCCAGTCGTCAAGAAACGCTCTGGCTCTCCTTGCCGATGGCGGACTGCCGCTCGGCAACCAGACCGTGCTGCTCTCCGGCATCAACGATTGCCCACGTATCATGAAGGCTCTGGTTCACAAACTCGTACGCAACCGCGTACGCCCCTACTATCTCTACCAGTGCGACCTCTCTGAAGGGCTTTCGCATTTCCGCACGCCGGTTGGCAAGGGGATCGAGATTCTTGAGAGCCTGATCGGCCATACGAGCGGCTTTTCCGTTCCGACCTATGTGATCGATGCACCGGGGGGCGGAGGAAAGATCCCTGTCATGCCGAACTACCTGATTTCATGGTCGACGAACAAGGTTGTGCTGCGCAACTACGAAGGAGTGATCACCACGTATAAAGAGCCGGATTCCTATCTGCCTACCTTCTGCGACCGAAATTGCGATCGCTGCGACCTGCAGCTCAATCTTGATGATGCCGACGCCATGGAGGCCATCGGCATCCAGCAGCTGCTCTCGGACCATGATGCCACCATTTCGCTCATCCCGTCCTCGAACGAGCGCCTTTCACGACGAAGAGGAGAGGATGAGTAATGGCTGATGGGCTGGTTCGACGATCTGGCGCTTGGTGTCGGTGGACACCATTTCTGGCGGAACGGCGATGCTGAGGATTTCTGTAACGGGAAGCGCAGCATGTACTGAAGGGGATGCATGGCGGAGCCATCAGTATGCAGGTGGATCTTAACCGGTTTTGCCGGCCTCTGGCGTTCCTCCCCGCAAGGCTCGTTACTCCCGTTTTCATTCATTGTTCCCGATACCGAAAAGGCTTCATGACAGATACCATTGAACAATATAAGGGCGCACTCATCCACCACGGTTCCTTCAGCCGGCGGATCTATCTGATGGACCTGGCTGATGCAGATCCTTTCACGTTACCCGATGAACTCGTCGGGCTTGCCTGCCGGAACGGGTACAGCAAGATTATTGCGAAAGTGCCGCTCGGCTTCTCCGATCCGTTTCTGGAGTGTGGTTACCGGGAGGAGGCTCGAATTCCGGGTTTTTATGGAGGCAGGGACATGATGCTGTTTCTTGCGCTGTTTCTTGATTCAAACCGGGCTGTCGCAAAGGATGGAGACGACATCGGGAAGATCGCAGTCATGGCCCACGCGCTTCCTCACTCGCCGGTGGAGGCTGTTGCTGAAGAATTTCAGATCCGGCAATGCACACCCGACGACATTCCCGCCATGAGCGCCATCTACCGGGAGGTTTTCCCCTCCTATCCGTTTCCGATCGATGATCCTGAGTGGCTGCTTGAGACCATGCGCACCCATGTAGACTACTATGGGGTAGAGCATGGAGGGCGCCTTGTGGCGCTTGCTTCATCTGAAATGGATCTTGTTGGAAAGAGTGTGGAGATGACCGACTTCGCAACCCTTCCGGAATGGCGCGGACACGGTCTTGCACTGCATCTGCTGCGGGTGATGGAGGAGGGGATGCGAAGTCGGGGGATGCTCACGGCCTTTACCATCGCCCGTGCGGCATCGGTTGGGATGAATATCACCTTTGCCCGTGCCGGCTACCTGTTTGGCGGTACTCTGGTCAACAACACCAATATCTCCGGAGGAATCGAGAGCATGAATGTGTGGCACAAAAGCCTCCACTGAGCCCCTTCCCTTTTGCTAGCTCTGCTGGTATGTGTGTACGCTGTTGGCCGCCGTCGGCAGGTAGTTGACGCCGAACCAGCTGACAAGCAGCACCAGAAACGCCAGCGCAAGGTACCACTGGAGGTTCAGTCGCCTGACTTTCCAGCTCGAGGCATGCAGGTAGCCGAGGTAGATGAGCCAGGCGATGAATGCCCAGGTTTCTTTGGGGTCCCATGACCAGTAGTTTCCCCAGGCGTCTTTGGCCCAGAGCGCCCCGAACACCAGGCCGAAGGTGAGGAATACGAACCCGAGCAGTGCCAGGTAGTGGCCGATTGCGTCATTCTGCAGGGTGTTCTTTTTTCTCCAGGTGAGAAGGATGTTGTGCCATCCCGCCACCGATGAGGCGGCAAGCAGCACATAGCCGACGAGGTAGACGACTACGTGCGGGATGAACCAGGGACTTTGCAGCGCAGGCATCAGGGCCTTGTCGAAGACCTCCGGGTGCATGAGGTTGATGGAGAGAAAGAATCCCGCGAGCGCCATGCAGTAGTATTTGAGCCAGGAGATGTTCCAGCGCTGTTCGACAAGCAGTCCCACCAGGGGAATCAGGGCGGCGTACCAGAGTCGGGTTTCGCCGAGAGTCCTGAGGGGTGGCCGTTCGAGCGCCGACCAGTACATGGCGATGAAGGCGATCATGATGATGGAGCCCCCGAGGTTGAGCCCTGTTGCAGCATTTTTCATGATGGAGTTGCCCCTTGCGGCGATCCCGAGTAGGCTTCCCGATGCCCAGAATGCGATGGAAAGATAGGCCGCAGCCGTGAAATCTATGATCATGCTTCGACCCCCGATCGTTTGATGCCGTTCCAGAAAAAGAGAGTATTGCCGGCCAGTATCATGAAAAAACCGAGATAAACCCCGGGAAGCCAAGGGTCGCGGATTGCCTCGATGAGGCTGAGCGTTGAGAATCGCCCGGACTCTTCATCGTACCCCATCTGATAGATTTTCCACCCTTCGAAATTCACCGGCTTGTTCACCTCGAGCGCAGCTTCTAGGCTTCGACCTCCCTCGGCCTGTATCGTAACCGCCGAACGGTATGACTTCGGTGATCCCGGAACCATGATGAGAATCTGGGATTCAATGCCGGCGACATAGGGTCTCATGCCGGGACCACCCGTGCTGAGCCAGGTATCGGGCTGCTCTCCGCTGCCGGTGATCCGGACTTTCGCATAGGGGATGCCTGCTGATGGCGGAGCGGTTATAGGAATGCCGTCGGGGCCCGGCATGGCAGAATCCATGAACTCCGTTACCTCCACCCGGGTACCTTTCCAGGATATCGTGGTTCCTTTCCGGACTTCGGTCACGGCCTGGGTTCCGGCCATGATGAAGCGGTCCGACTCCGGATCATAGAACATGAGCTGGGGGGGGTACTCCTCGATGGAAAAGTCATGGAGCTTGACAGAGAACGGCAGGTCGCGGACTTCCCGGCCTCCCCCCGATACGAGTCCGCGACTGGTGCTCCGGCCTTCATAGACCGGCACGATCAGGCGCTGGAGATCCGAACTCCCAAAAATGCCGCAGGCGAGCGCAATCCAGAAGCCTGCATGGAACAAAATGAACTGCAGGTTTTTAGGGCTGAACGGTACGGTTTTCCATACGAGCGAGAGACCGAGGTTCACGAGGAAGAGGGCTACGGTCAGGGCAAAGGGCCAGCTGGAAAAAATGCTGTAGAGGCCGAGCCGCACGGCAGCCGGATTGCCCTCAGCTCCCTGCGGCACCATGCCACCGATGAATGAGAGGACAGCGAGCGATAAGATGAGGGAGAGCCCGAGGGGGATGCCGCCGAGCCACTGCACCGGGGGGCGGTTCCGGAACGACAGGCCGAGAGCGGTGGTTGCAAGCGCCAGAAGGGTGAGGATGACTCCGTTCAGAGGCCACGCCGGCAGGGTGATGCCCTGGCCCCCGAGTGCGTATTGAATGGCAAAACCGAACGCGGCGGTCATGATTGCCATAAGCGCAGCCTCCCTGAATTCCCAGGGGGCCTGAAACCATTTCCGGTGGTGAGGGGCCATAGTTGCAATCGCTGTCGTTGGGGTCCGGATCCGTAGTTTCCGGAACGGTGAATACATAATTTAGGCCGCGGGGTGTGGATGTCCAAACATCCCTTAGCGTGTTGTCTGCTGCGGATCCGGGACGCCGCAGACTGGACAGCGGGGGTCCTTTTGGACGGGGATCCTGCGGAACTCCATTAAGAGTGTGTCAAGGATGAGCAGCCGGTCGAAGAGCGGCTCGCCGATCGAGAGAAGTACTTTAACGGCTTCCATTGCCTGTATGGAGCCGATGATGCCAGCAAGTGCGCCGACCGGGCCTTCCGGGGGTGTTCCGGAAAATGGATCCTCTTCGTCAAAAAGGCAGCGGCAGCAGGCGCTCTTCCCTGGTATGACGGTCATTGCCTGCCCCCTGAACCCTTTGATGCCGCCGTGGGCATAGGGGATTGATGTTTCGTGGCAGGCTCTGGCGATGAGGAATTTAGCGTTGAACGAGTCGGTTGCGTCCACCACGAAATCATATGCCCGGATGAGCTCCGAGGCGTTCTTGCCGGTCAGCCGGAACGGATGGGTTTCCATATGGAGAGATGGGTTGAGGGCCAGAAGCCTCTCTCCTGCAGAGTCGACCTTGGCAGTGCCGACCGAAGCTGCAGTATGGATAATCTGCCGTTGCAGGTTGCTCTCTTCAACCCGGTCGTCATCAACCATGCCCAGCGTGCCGATGCCTGCCGCGGCAAGGTAGCATGCGGCGGGGGAACCAAGCCCGCCTGCGCCGATGATGAGCACTCGCGATGCTTTCAGCCGTTCCTGTCCCTTTATGCCGATTTCCGGCAACGCGATATGACGGCTGTAACGCTCCTGTTCCTGTGCGCTTAGGGGCATAGGACGGTTTCCTTCAGTCCTCCGGTCGGGAGGATTTGGGTCGCCGGTCCGTTGTATGCACCGTCCCAGTTCTTGAAAACCGGTTCAATTCCCCGATCTCTTAGTGCCTGACAGAACTCCGGGGCGCTCCTTTCGTCGGAAATGTCGAACTGTCCGCGCTCGCCGGTTTCCCCCTCATCGTATCCACCAACGGTCGTTTTGCTGGCGATGCTCATGCGTGTGACGGCGAGTCCTGCCATGCCGTCGCGGAACGATGCCCGTTCGCGGGTCGAGAGCGCAAGATCCATGTCCGGAAGACCGATCCGGAATGCCAGAATCATGCGGGCGAGCTGCTGGTCGCTTACCGTGAAGGGCGGCTGCCAACCACCCTGTTCAGGGCGCATGCGGGGGAATGAGATCGAAATACCTGCCCGCCACCAGGTTTTGGCGAGGTGGCGAGCATGACGGTAAAGATGCAGTGCTTCTTCGACGGGTTCAGAGAGCCCGAGCAGCGCGCCGATGCCGACCGTTTTTATGCCCGCTTCCAGCGCCCGTTCAGGGGTATCTAGGCGGTGGAGGAAGTCCTTTTTCGGCCCCCATCGGTGGAGTTCTTCGTACCGTTTCCGGTCGTAGGTTTCCTGATAGATGGTTACGCCGGTGCAGCCGCAACTGGCGAGTTCCCGGTATTCCTCTACGCTCATCGGGAATGTTTCCACCGATACGCGCGGCATTTCCTCTGCGGCGATTTCAACTGCCCGGCGCAGGTAATCGAACCCGGCCGCCACAGTCCGCTCGCCGGTGAGGAGGAGGATGTCCCGGATGCCAAGCTTTTTCATGGCGGTGATTTCCCTTCTGATCTCATCCTCTTCAAGGCGCCGTCTCAGGGTGGTCCTGTCGGATGCGAACCCGCAGTAAGCGCAACCGCTCGGGCAGTGGTTCGACAGGTAGAGCGGGGCGTAGAGCGACATGGTGCGTCCGAACCGGCGCAGGGTGATGGCGCGGGCGCGGGCTGCGAGGGTTTCAATGTCGACTGGGGAATCGGGGGAGAGCATCCGGCGCATTTCCGTAGTGCTTCCTTCATCCACGAGCCATGCGGGGACGTCTTTCATCGGCTTTCCCCGAGGAATGATGTGAGGGGGCTTGTCGGAACGGCCTCTCCGCTTTCAGCCATGAGGCCGGCCATGTAGGCCCTGCGGCCGGCAGATGTGCCATCGCGGAACGCCGTGGCCATTTCCTCTGGGTTGTCTGCAGCGGCGATGGCGCTGTTGACGAGGACGGCGCTGCATCCCATTTCCATAGCGCGTGCCGCTTCAGATGGTGCGCGCAGACCCGCGTCGACGATGACGGGGATTGTGCTTTCACGGATGATGATCTCGAGCATCCCTGCAGTCGAGAGTCCACGGCCGCTGCCGATGGCAGCTCCGAGCGGCATGACGGAAGCGCATCCTACCTCTTCAAGGCGCTTTGCCAGCACCGGGTCTGCCGAAATGTAGGGCATGACCAGGAACCCTTCTGACGCCAGGATCTTTGCGGCTTCGAAGGTTTCTATCGGATCCGGCATCAGATGCTGCGGGTTGGGGTGGATCTCAACCTTGATGAATGGGCTTCCGGAGAGCTCACGGCTTATGTGCGCCGCTTTAACGGCTTCGGCCGCTGTCGAGGCTCCTGAGGTATTCGGCATGAGGGTGATGCCTTCCAGCTGACTGAGCGGGCCGAAGAGATCGTCTTCAAGCTGTTCGCGGTTGAACCGGCGGAGCGCGACGGTGACCAGCTCCGCCTTTGAGGCCCGGACGGCCCGGAGCATGACATCGGTGCTGCTGAATTTTCCTGTTCCGAGGATCAGGCGGGAGTTGAAGGTGTGGGGGCCTATGTGGAGTGCGTCCATTACATTTAATACGTCCATTACTGCTGTTTCATTCTTGCTTATGTTCATCCGCCTCCGGCAAATACCAGAATTTCCACCCTGTCTCCATCCTGGAGGACAGCGGTCGTTCGTTCGGGAGGGCGGACAATGTGCTCGTTGACTACCGTCGCCACGGTTCGGCCGTCGGTTCCAAGGATGGCGAGCATGTCAGCCACCGTTGATCCTTCGACTACGGGCTCGGGTTTTCCGTTCAGTTCAATAGTAAGCATTTAGGTGGTTTCTTCACGATTTCTTTCGTCTTGATATTCATGCCTGCCGGCTCAGATGCATCCCTTGAGGGCAGCCTTGAGGTCCTTTTCGAGGTCCTCTTTGTTTTCAAGGCCTATGGAGAGCCGGACCAGACCTTCCGTGCACTCCCGTGCCCTGCGTTCTTCTACTGATAGTGCCCAGAGGGTCATTTTTGCCGGTGATGCGATGAGAGACTCGACGCCACCGAGACTGTCTGCAAGTATGAACAGTTTAAGACCGGAAATAAGTTTCCCGACTGCCTCCATGCCCCCTTTGAGTTCTATGGTCAGCATGCCCCCAAAGCCCTGCATCTGGCTTTTTGCGAGTTCATGCTGGGGATGGGACGGAAGACCGGGGTAGAGCACCTTTGCCACTGCGGGATGGCTTTCAAGGAACCGGGCGAGGTGCATGGCATTAGCCTCGTGTTCTTTCATGCGGACCTTGAGGGTTTTCAGGCCGCGCATGACAAGCCAGCAGTCCCAGGGTGCGGGAACTGCTCCGGCTGCTGCCTGATATGTTTTGACGCTCTGGTGGAGTGCGTCGTCGTTCATGATGACGGCTCCGCCGATGATGTCGCTGTGCCCTCCGAGGTATTTCGTGGTGCTATGGATGACCATGTCCGCCCCGAGGTCCAGGGGGCGCAGGAAGTAGGGACTTGCAAAGGTGCTGTCGACGGCCAGGATGATGCCTCGCTCTTTTGAGAACGCAGCAAGTGCCCTGATGTCGGCAATGCGCATGAGAGGGTTGCTCGGGCTCTCCACCCAGATCAGCTTTGTTTCGGGTCGGACAGCCTCGACGTAGCTCTCTGTAGTACTGCCTCCGGCATAGGACGTGGTTATGCCCATCGGGGCGAGGAGCTCCTTGAAGATGCGGTAGGTGCCGCCGTAGATATCGATACCCGAGACGACGTGGTCCCCTGGCTTCAGGACATGGAGCGCCGCCATGGTTGCTGCCGCTCCCGAGGCAAACGCCAGTCCATACCGGCCGTTATCGAGGAGGGCGAGGGTTGCCTCAAGCGCCTGGCGGGTGGGGTTGCCAATTCTGGAATAGACAAATCCTCCATCGTATTCCAGTCCGCTGCGGGCGAAGGTTGATGTCTGGTAGACGGGTACCGTGACCGAGCCGGTATGGGGGTCGGGTGCCTGAGCGTCATGTATGGCGAGGGTTTCGAAGTGCATCGTGTGATCTTTTTTTACAAGGTAGTGAGATTCTGCAATAATCCGACCGCCTCCTTCACGATGCGGTCCTCTTCAGCATTTTTCCAGCACTTCATCCAGCGCCCGGGTGAGGTCATCCCGGTGTTCGAGCCCGATGGAGAGCCGGATGAGGTCCTGCGAAATCCCGCCGCGCCGCAGCTGTACCTCGGAGAGCTGGCTATGCGAGGTGCTTGCGGGATGGAGGATAAGGCTTTTTGCGTCACCAACATTGGCCACATGTGAAAAGATCCTGATGGTGTCGATGATCCTGACTGCCGCCTCGAAGCCGCCCTTCGGGCCGAAGACCACCATACCCCCGAACCCCTTCTTCAGATCCCTTGATGCGGTCTTATGGGAAGGGTCCTGTTGCAGCCCCGGATAGCGGATCCAGGAAACCTTCGGGTGGCGTAGGAGATGCTCTGCGATGTGCATGGCATTTTCTGAGTGGCGCTCCATGCGTACGTGCAGTGTTTCAAGCCCCTGGAGGAAAATCCAGGAGTTGTCGGGCGAAATGCAGGCTCCGAGGTTGCGGAGGGGGACGGTGCGGAGCCGGAGGGCGAAGGCTATTGGGGCAAGTTCTTCAGGAAGGTCCCGGGCCCAATGGATTCCGTGGTAATTGCTGTCGGGCTCGGTGAAGAGGGGATGCTTTCCCTGTGCCCAGTCGAAGCGGCCGGCATCGGTGACGCTGCCGCCGATTGCCGTTCCGTGTCCTCCAATCCACTTTGAGAGGGAGTTGATGACGATGTCGGCACCCAGCTCAATCGAGCGGAGGAGGAACGGGGTGGTGAATGTGGCGTCGACCACCAGCGGCAAGCCGTTTTCATGGGCGACCGCTGCTGCGGCCCGGATGTCGGTGTAGTCGAGGGTCGGGTTGCTGATGGTTTCTATATAGACGGCTCTCGTTTTCGGGTTGATGGCGCTCTGTATCTCTTCAGGGTTTGAGGGGTCGACAAAGATGACGTCGATGCCGAGTTTCGGCAGGATTGCATCGAACTGCGTATAGGTGCCCCCGTACAGGTTACGCGATGCGACGATGTTGTCGCCTGCTTCGGCAAGGGTGATGATGGTGTTGAAAATGGCCGCCGTTCCCGATGACAGCGCAACGGAGGCAGCACCGCCTTCAAGTTGTGTGATCCGCGTTTCAAGGGCGTCGGTGGTCGGGTTCATCAGGCGGGTGTAGATGTTGCCCAGTTCCTTGAGTGCGAACAGGTTCGCTGCATGCTCTGTGTTCCTGAAAAGGTAGGCGTTCGTTCTGTAAACGGGAACGCCTCTTGAAAGGGTTTTGTCAACTGACTGGCCGGCGTGCAGGGCGAGAGTTTCAAAATGGCTGGTGGCTGAATGCATCGGTTACCTCTTAATTGTTGGGATTCTGGAGAGCAGGCGGTGTCGTTCAAGATTGAAACGGTAAAAAATGACGCATCCGAAGCAGAACCCGCCGAGGGCCATGGCTGCGGCTCCTGCGACAATGGCAGAGAGCGCCCAGCCAGCTACTGGCTGGCCAAAGAGGAATGCGAGCTGCGCCATGCCGAGAAGCAGGGCGGCAATGGCATTGTTGAAGCGCATGAGTTTCGGGCTCTCGGTATGTTTCCCCTCCCGTCCATTGCCGAAGAGCATGGTGCCGAGGATAAAGACCGGGCTGGCCTTTTTGCCCAGCAGCACCGCCGGCAGGATGATGAAGAAGAGTGCTGTGGTAATGAGCGGCTGCTGTAATGCGCCGGCAAGAATGACGCCAGACAGCAGGATGGCGCGGTTCAGGGTGACGATGGGCATCGGGATGCCCTGTTGTTGTTCGGTCTGGGCCATTTTTCTGTTTAGGTTTAACAATTGTTAATATAATTTTTCATGTTTTCCAAAAAACTTTGTGTGTATTTTCAGTTCTACTGCATGTGGGGCCGCTGACGGGAAGGGTGCCTCAGAGCAAAAAAACTGTAACGGGTACACGTGAATATGGGACATATCGAGGCGGTCTGCGTCAGCAGGGAAAAGGGCGAGTTGAAGTCACCAGTCGAGGGGGCCGAGTTCAGGAAAGACTGGGGAATAGAGGATGATGCACATGCCGGTGACTGGCATCGTCAGGTTTCACTGCTTGCCGGTGAGAGTGTGGACAGGATGCGTAAGAAAATGCCGGAACTCAGCCACGGAATGTTTGCCGAGAACATCGTGACACGCGGAATCGATCTCTGTGCTCTCGCTGTCGGCGACCGGCTCATGGTGGAGGGCGGGGTGGTGCTGGAAATCACTCAGATCGGTAAGGAATGCCACAACGGCGGCTGCCCCATACAGGTGGCGACAGGGGAGTGCATCATGCCGAAAGAGGGGATTTTCTCGAGGGTTCTGGAAGGTGGTAGGGTTGCTCCCGGCATGAGCATCAGTTCCTCTTCGGGAGTGTAACCCCCCCCTACCCTCCGATTTCCGACATGCTCGTGCCGGCTGAACTGCCGGCATCCTTGACCTTCCTGCCGTCTTCGGGCTTGTGGAGAATGCACTCTCTCAAGCAATGCATGAGTGCTTCATTTCGGGATTCATCCGTTCCTGCTTCATTTCTCAGGGCCTGCAGGAGGTCCACCCCCTCCTTTTCGTACAGACAGCTCATGGCCGTGCCTCCGGCAGTAATGCGTATGCGGTTGCAGCGGTTGCAGAAGTTCCGTGTATAGGCAGGGATGATTGCGGTGGATCCTTTGTGGTTCGGTAGCCGGAAACTGAAATACTGGGTTCCCGATCCCTGAAGCTCTTCCATTTCCGGATAGAGGCTGAAGAGCTGCTGGCGGATTTTATCCATGCCGAGAAACTTCCCCGTACGCCAGATCTGGTGGTCGTCGAACGGCTGAAGCTCCATGAAGCGGACTGTGACTGGATTGAGCCGGGTCAGCTCGATGAAGGCCGGCAGCTCGTCGTCATTGATGCCGCGAAGCATTACTACATTGACTTTAACGGGTACAGATCCTATGCCGATCAGCCGGTCGAGGTTGGATTTTACCCTTGCAAATTCATCCCGGCGGGTGATTGCCTGATATCGCTCAGGCTGCAGGGAGTCGATGCTGATGTTGATGGCGTCGATGCCCGCCTCAAGCAGCCGGTCGAGGTGGCGGTCGAGCAGGAGGCCGTTTGTGGTGAGTGTTACCTTTTCAATTCCGGGAGTCTGCTTCGCCATGAGGACGATGTCGGCAATATCGTGGCGAAGCAGCGGCTCGCCTCCGGTAAGGCGCACTTTCTTTACCCCCACTGCCGCGAGGGCCCGGATGATGGCCTTCACTTCACTGAAGCTCATCATTGCTGCAGCAGTTCCGCTCTCATGCTCCTCCCGCATGCAGTATGAACAGCGGAGGTTGCATAGGCGCGTGAGGGCTATGCGTGCGTAGGTGATCCGGCGTTGAAAACGGTCTTCAAGCTGGGAGATGTTCTGCTCGGTAAGGCTCAATCGGTCGTGTTTCCTCTTTCCTCAGTGTTGGTGATGAGGAGACAAGATATTCCTTCTTTCGGTGGAAGCCAACAGAAACCGCTGAAGCCCCCGGATGAGGGAGGCTTCAGTACAGGGTAAAAAAGGCAGATCCGGCCTCAGTTGACGCCGAGGATGACGCTTGATGCCTTGAAGGCCGCACAGGCGTGACCACCCTCTCTGAGTCCGAGTTTTTCTGAACTTCCGTGGGTGATGATGGCCGAGATGACGTTGCCGCCTCCTATTTCCACATCGACTTCGGTGCTGACCGGGCCCTCAATCAGTTTTGAGATGGTTCCGCACATCAGGTTTCGGGTGCTTAGGTGTGCCTGGTGAAGGTCCTGGCCGATGATGATGGAGCTGGCTTTGATGATGGCGTATGCGCTCATGCCCTCCTTGAGCGCGAGATTCTTCACTGCACCGTTGGTGATGATTGACGTGATGCGGGCTCCGCCGGAGAGCAGAATGACCACTTCGGCGTTGACGGCACCGAGTACGATCTGTTCGACGGTGCCGGAAAAGACATTGCGTGCACTGATTTTCATTGAGATCATTTTTAGGAATTGATGGAGCTGTGTCGTGTTGCCGAGTCGCTGTTCCAGATTGTGGAGGTATTTGCGGTGTTCTTCCTGCACCACCCGGAACTGTTCGAGCACTTTTTTCCCCTCACGGGTGAGAATGGTGCCGCCTCCGCCCTTGCCCCCGGCGGTTCTCTCCACCAAAGGCTTTTCGGAAAGGTTGTTCATCATATTGACGAGGTGCCATGCGGTTTTGTAGCTGATGCCGACCGCTTTGGCTGCGCTGTTGATGGATCCGAGTTCCTGGATTTTATCCAGAAGGGCGATCCTGTCGCCGCCGAGGAACCGGTTCTGGTCTTTCTGGAACCAGATGTCGCCTTCAATTCCGATTTCGTCACGCATGCATTTTGCCATAGGATTGCGGGGTTCTGTTCCATCGAGAGGTTATTGCTTCTTTATACATCACCTCAATATAGGCCAAAGAGACCCGCATTCACTAGCATTGTACCGTTCGCCTTTTTTTGACGGTATCAGTTTGAGCTCATGGCTTTGTTCCGTTTGAGTTCAGCAATATTAACCCGGCGCCGGAGAAACGCCGGGAAGGTGTAAAGAAGAAAGAACATGCACTGCGGAGAAACTTTAGTAGTGGAGGGCAAGTGTCGCCATGAGGGTGAAAGGCGCTCCGGGTTGGTAGGATGTCTTCATCGTTTTATAGTCGGACGTGCTGATCATGCTGACGTACTGTTTGTCGAACACGTTGATGAGGGAAAGCGAACAGTCGACATTTTTGAACCCGAGCATCGGTCGCGACCAGGTGAGGTCCAGGTCGCAGACCGTAGCGCCATCAATTTTTTCGTTGTGCAGCACATCCCCGTAACGGGTTGAGCTGTATCGGACGATTGGAGAAATGGTGAAGTCTCCAATCCTGTAGCTGAGCATTCCCTTGGCCATGAATTCCGGTGCATCAGGAACCTGGTCACCCTTTACGTCAATCGTCGGGTTGCCGCTGGCATCAGACGCGATGGCCTGGTCGAAGTAGAAGCGGTTCCATGAGAATGAACCGTAACATTTCAGGTCGCGGGAGGGCTTGTAGTCTGCTTCAAGTTCGACGCCGTATCCCTTGGCGTCGGCGTTATTCATCGGGTATGTTGCATCAAGCGCCGGGTCGTAGAGCACCGCCTGCTTGTGGTTGTGGATGGCATAATAGATGGTCGGGGCGAGGCTCCAGTTGGTGCCCTTCATTCTCATGCCAAGCTCGAAGTTCTGCGCTGTTTCCATTTCGCGGGCGTCCCAGAGCTCCTGGAAGGTGATGCCGTTGTCTATGAAACTTGTGGCGTTGGAGATGAAGTAGGGATAGATGTCGACATGGGTGACATAGTTCTCTCCGTAGGCGAGGTGAATCGATGTATCATCATTGATGAGCCTCGTCAGCGTTAGGTTTGGAAAGACGCGGCTGAAGGTTTTTGTTGCTGTTGCGCTTCTTGACGCGTCTATTGACGGGTTCGAGGCGAGAGCCTCATCGTAGCTGACATCTAAGATGTCGGTTGTTGTGTAGGTTATGATTGAGGGGAGGGTGTAGTTGACATACTTCAGCCCGCCCTCAATACGATAGTTCCCTGTGCTGTACTTTGCCTCAATGAAGGGTTCGTGCAGTTCGTGGGTGGAGGTGTTCGAGAGGATAGACCAGTTTTTGAATACAAGGTCCCCTGCGGTGGATACGGTGTAGTTCTTCCATGAGGAGGGAGGTCCCGGCCGTTCTTGAGTGTGGTATAGGTATCCAAAATCAAGATCAACATCACCGAGTTTTGTTGAATATTCAGCGAGTACCCCTTTAAGGTCATGCTCGATGTCCCACTCTCGGACGAGGTTTGTTCCCGGTGTTGGGGTTATGGTTTCCATGTAGTACCCCTTGTCGCTCCAGTAGTAGGGTTTGATGTTCAGTTTCGAGCTGTCTCCGGTTTTGATTTCCAGATTCGCCATCACCATCCAGTCCTCGAACTCGTTCTTGTTGTAGTCGTAATAAAAAGGGTCTGCAGGATTGGTGCTGAAGTCTTTGCTGTAGGCAGTGTCGAGGTCCGAGATTTCGGCATAGCTGAGTGAGCGGTAGGGATGGATCAATCCTTTGCTGTAGGTAAGGAACGCTTCAAGCTTCACCCGGTCGCTGAAGGTTTCGCTGAAGCCCAGCATCATGTTGTTGCGGTTGCTTGCCCCATCCCCTTTCCATTTTTCAGCGTAACTCGTTGAAGCTGATCCAAAAGCCTTGAATCCGCCGCCGAGCTCACCCGTATCGATTCTCAGATAGGTGCGCCCGAAATTGTTGCTGCCTACGCTCTGCTTTACATCAACGCCGAACTCGTCAGCCGGACGCTTGATTTCCATGTCGATTTTGCCTCCTACATTGGCAAGGCCAAGCCCCTTGCTGGCCGGCATGACTCCGCTGTAGATGGTGATGTTCTGCATGTTCTCAAGATCGTAGATGGTTGCTCCGCCCCCAGGCCTGCCGGTGAGGGGAAGCCCTTCCACATTGGCGGTTGTGGATGGAACGCCGCCTGCCGTTGCCTCAACTCCACGGAACTTGAATGATTCATGGTAGTTGGATATGTCGGCAAGCCCGTATGGGTCGACGCTCTGCTGGCTGAGGGATGGCATCATGTTGATGACCTTGTAGACGGACATCTGCGAGGGGTTCAGTACGGCCGATTCGCTACCGGTGACCTGCTGCAGGATGTCTCCCTTCTGGCCTGAAACGGTGATTTCCTCGGAGGTAAAGCGGAGAAGTGTGCTGTCTGGCGGTGTTTCAGCGGCTTGGGCCGTTGCTGCGAGCAGAAACGCCATGCATGTGAGGGCTATGGGGGTGGTGGTCTTTTTCATAGGTGTTGTGCGGTTGGTTTCGTTGTGTTGTTCAGGTGATAACGGTGGCCGAAAAAAAAGGCCCCGCCGCTCATTCAGGGCAGTCCGGCGGGACGAAGGCCTGATCGTAGCTGTCCCATAGCCATTCCGAGACGGTCCTGAGCTCCTCCTTCGTGAGCTCGACCTGCGGCATCAGCCCGAACCTCGGGATAGCCGGGGCGCGGAGCTTCGACTTCGCTGGTTCGGGGTGGGTGATGAAGTCCATGATATGGCTGACGCCGGCCTCCCTGGAGTCGAACGCCTTGTGGTAGAAGTGCGCGAGTCCGACAATCGGCGGCGCGGTTTCGGGGGGAGGCGTCATGGAATGGCAGCTGCTGCAGTGGCGCCGGTACAGCTCCCTGCCTGTCGAACCGCTATCGGCGGCCTGTGCGGACTCATGTGCGGGCGCAAGCAGCGCGCTTCCGACGAGGAGTATCGTGAGTGGTTTCATCGGGGCGTTCGTTGTGTGTTTCTGGTTATAACGGATGGCACCGGCCGTCGGCGCTCTTCTCTTTCTTATCCGTCTTCGAGCGTTATGTTTTACGGAATATAACGAATGTTGGGAAAAATGCTGTCTTTCCATCATGAAAAGACAGCGCAGGCAATAATAATCAGTGGATGATGTGCGCTTCGCACGCTTCGCCCTCTTCAAGCGCATCGAGAATTTCATCGACCTTATCTTCACTGTCGACTTCTCCATACCAGAAGTTTTCAGGGTAGATGACGACAATCGGGCCCTTCTCGCAGAGGTTGAGGCATGCGGTGGCGGACACGGCCACGTCCGTCATGCCGCGGTCGGCCAGCTCGCTCTCGAAATAGGGAATCAGGCTGAGTGACTCTTTTTTGTGGCAGATGCCCTGTGGAGCTCCCTGGGCGCGGAAGCTTGCGCAGACGAAAATGTGGTGTTTGGGTTTGTCCATTGCGGTGTCCTGTTTGGTGTTTGGGGTTGACGTTTCTCTGCTTTTCCTTTGTGCCGAAGCCATACATCCGGGCGAGGCGGCTCTCAGCCGCAGCCTCCTCCCGTTCCGCTGCAGGCGTGCTTTCTGCTGTTACGGGTCATGTGCCGGATGTCTTCGCCCTTGAAGAGGCCTGTGACGGCGTCTTCAATCACTCCTTCGAGCACCATGACTTCTATTCCCTTGGTGTTCAGCACCTTTGTCGGCGAGTCCCCTGCACTGCTGCAGAGCAGGGCTCGACAGTCACCGATAAGGTCGGCCACGGCTTCCCAACGGTGTTGTCCTCCGCCCGGTTTGGGCGCAGGGCGGGAGTCGATGAGCGAGCAGATGCCTGTGGCGGGGTCCATGCCGTAGACAAGGAAGCGGTCGGCGTCTCCGAGATGCTGGTTGACGAGGACTCCTTCGAGGCTTGTAACGGCAAGGTAGGGCCGGGTCTCTGAAGGGTTTTTCGGCAGTCTGGCGGCCTCGTGGAGCTTTTCGGTCATGGCTTCACTGTTCATTTCTCCGATGATGCCGACCGCGTCTGCACGGCAGCGGGCGCAGTGCTTCATCTGCGGGAGGAACGCACTCGTGGCTTTCTGGATTTCGGCCACCATTTCGGCCGGAGGTTCCTCAATATTTTCGAAGACGGTCTCCTTCGTGTTGTAGTAGGGAAGGCAGTTGAGGATGTCTGCCCCGAGTTCCGAGACCTTTTCAGCTACGGCGAGCACATGCTTGTCATTGACGCCGGGGACGATGATGGTGTTGACCTTGGCGGTGATGCCGGCGGCTTTCAGTGCACTGAGGGCGGCAAGCTGGTTGCCGATAAGGAGTTCTGCGGCCTCAAGGTCGCGATGCATCTTTTTTTCATGGCGGACCCAGGCATAGATTTCAGCGCCGATGGCCGGGTCTATGGCGTTGATGGTGATGGTGACGTGACTCACCTCAAGCTCCTTGAGCTCGGGGATGAATGGCATGAGGTTGAGTCCGTTGGTCGCGACGCAGAGCAGCATCTCAGGGAACTCTTTACGGACCAGACGGAGCGTCTCCATGGTTTCCTCGGAGTTGGCGAAGGGATCGCCGGGACCTGCTATGCCGACCACCGAAATGTTCGGTGAGAGCAGAACGGCCTGCTTCAGGTAGTGCAGGGCCTGTCCGGGAGAGAGCAGCCTGCTCGAGACGCCCGGCCTGTTTTCGTTCATGCAGTCGAACTTCCTGTTGCAGTAATTGCACTGGATGTTGCATTTCGGCGCGACAGGGAGGTGTATCCGGCCGAACTTATGTCGGGCGGAGTCGTTGAAGCATGGGTGGTTTTCAAGTTTGAGCTGCATGTGGTGTTCCTCCCTTTTACATGTAAGTGTATCCGATTTCAGAATCATCCTGTCGTGTCTCGATCACGGTGTTGACAATCCGGTCGAAGAGTTCCAGGGTACCGCGGTATCCAAGATGGTGATGGCGCTGTCCACCGAACCGGTCGTGGATGGGGAAGCCGATGCGAATAAGCGGAATACCGCTTTTGCGCGACATGGTGTACCCTTTGCTGTTTCCGATGAGGAAGTCTGGTCGGAGCAGGGCCGCCTCATCTTCGATGTCGGCGAAGTCGACCCCGTCGCGCACCTTGATGCCTTCTCCATCCAGGTCCGGAACGAGAGCTTCAAGCTTTTTACGCATGAGGCCGCTCTTGCCTCCGGATGCACAGAGCACCGGACGGATGCCGATTTCCTGAAGGAATGCGGTCATTGAGATGACAAGGTCCTCTTCGCCGTAAACAATCGCCGTTTTGTCGAACACGTATTTGTGCCCATCGGAGTAGGCATCCACCAGGCGGCGGCGTTCGTCGTCGTATTTTTCCGGTCGGGGTTTCTGGCTGATGGCTTCAAGAAGCCCGAAGAACCGGTCGCTCTCCCTGATGCCGATCGGAAGGGGGAGGTGGTAACGCGGAACCCCGAATTTCGATTCGAGCCATCCTGCCGCCGACTTCGCGGCTTCGAGGGTAGATCCGAACTCGATGCTGCCGATAGCGCTGCCCGATGTGGCGATTGCGGCAGCAGGAGTGCCTCCCGGCGGTATCCTGTGGTATTCTGCCCACGGGCCTCCGTCCAGCGTTTTCGAGTAGTCCGGCAGGATCATCGATGGGAGGTTGAAGTCGTCGAGGATCTCCTGCAGATAGCGGAGGTCGGCCGGCGATACCATGTTCGGGAAAAGGTTTACGAGGTTGTGCGGTGCGCCCTTTTCAGCGAGTGTTTCCACTGCGGCCCGCACGGCGGCATGGAAGCCGTCGATATGGCTGCCCTGATAGCTCGGCGTTGATGCGTGGATAAGGATCGGTTCTCCGGTTCTCGATATGGACTCTTTCATATACTCGCGCAGGATTCCCTTCACATCGTCGCCGATGGTTTCCGAGAGGCAGGTTGTGGCGATGCCGATGACTTCCGGCATGTACTGTTGGGTCACGTTCTTCAGCCCGAGCTTCAGATTGTGGCTGCCGCCGAACACGGCCGTCTCTTCGTTGAAGTTCGACGAGGCGATGTCGATCGGCTCCTTGTAATGGCTGATGAGGTACCGCCGGATATAGGTTGCGCATCCCTGGGATCCGTGCAGGAAGGGGACGCATTTTTCAATGCCCCTGAACGCGAGGCACGCGCCGAGGGGGTTGCAGAGCTTGCAGGCGTTCTGGGTTGCTGTTTTAGCGTGTTTCACAGTGAACCTCCTTTGCGCGGAGCGAACTGCCATACCGGGCTCATGACCGACTGGTAGACCTCCAGGATGAAATTGTACATACCTTCGAAGCCTGCGAGCGGAATCTTGCGTTCGTGGTTGTGGTCGCAGAACCCGACGCCGAGCTTGAAGGCGATCGGGCGCTCTTTGACGCCGCCGATAAGCAGGTCGGCCTCTTTTTCGAGAATGAACTTCGAGAGTTCGACGGGGTTCGAGTCGTCGACGATGACCGTTCCCTCGTCGCACATTTCTTTAAGGGCGAGGTAGTCTTCCTTGTTGCCGGTCTGCGAACCGGCGAGTACCACCGACATGCCGACCGAACGCAGCGCCTTGATGAGCGAAAAGGTCTTGAATGCACCGCCGACGTAGATGGCTGCTTTCTTGCCGGTGAGCGCCGCCTTGAACTTCTGGAGCTGGGGATAGAGTTCCCTTACTTCCCGGCTGACGATCTCCTTGGCTTTTTCCATGATCTCCGGCCGGTCCGGGAAATGTTTCGCCACGTCGTACAGGGCTGCGGACATGTCTTCAATGCCGAAGTAGGAGACCCTGATGTAGGGAATGCCGTATTTGACCTCCATGTCCTTTGCAAGGCTCGTCATGGAGCCGGAGCACTGTACTACGTTGAGGGTTGCGCCGTGAGCGCGTCTGACCGCTCCGACCCTGCCGTCGCCGGTCATGGTGGAGACGACCTCTATGCCCATCTCTTCGTAATATTTTCTGATGATCCAGGCTTCTCCGGCGAGGTTGAACTCGCCGAGGATATTGATGCTGTATGGACTGATGTCCTCTATGGGGCCGGTTCCGACCAGTTTCATGAGGGCGGTGCAGGCGGCTTTGTAGCCGTCTTTTTTCGTGCCCTTGAATCCTTCCGAATGGACCGGCAGGACGGGGATGCCCGTCTCTTTTGCGACTTTGCGGCAGACGGCGTCTATGTCGTCGCCGATCAGTCCGATGATGCAGGTTGAATAGATGAATGCCGCTTTCGGGCTGAACTTTTCAATCAGCTCTATCAGCGATGCGTAAAGTTTTTTCTCGCCGCCGTAGATGACGTCCATCTCGCGGAGGTCTGTGGAGAAACTGAGGCGGTGGAGTTCGGGGCCCGATGAAACGGCTCCCCTGATGTCCCAGGTGTAGGCAGCGCATCCGATGGGACCGTGGACGAGGTGAAGCGCGTCGGCCACCGGATAAAGCACCACCCTCGAGCCGCAGAAGACGCAGGCTCGCTGGCTGACGGATCCTGAAAGGCTGGTGGTTTCGCACGAAATATCGAACGCCTGACCGCCATCCTTCTTTTCGAAGATCTGTTTTTCCCTTCCCTCGAGGATGCCTATCTGCTCCATGGCTGTTTCCTTTAGTAAGCGGTGTTGAATGGTTGCCTGCTCCCTTCCTGTGCCGCCGTATTGCGGCGGCACTTTCCGGGGGGGTGTTACATCACGAGTTCGAACTTCTCCTCTTTTGCCGTCATGTCCTGGCGGTCCATAAGGACGCCGAGGATCTTTTCGACAATGCGCAGCCCGCCGCTGTATCCCACGCTGGGGAAGTAGCTGTGGCCGATGCGGTCGAGGATCGGGAAGCCGAAGCGTACGAACGGGATGTCCTCGTCACGGGCGATGTACTTGCCGTAGGTGTTGCCGATGAGGAGGTCGACCGGTTCGTTCTTGATCCACTGGTGGAGCAGGAACATATCGGCATTGAGGCCGTTCTTGAAGTTCGCTCCAGGGGCACGCTCCAGAATTTCCTTCATACGCTTGTCGAAGCGTCCGCCGGGGGTTCCGCTGACGATGTGGCGGGGTTTCATGCCGAGGTCGAGCAGGAACTCCGTAAGCGGGATGAGCTGGTCGGGGTCGCCGAAGAGCGCAACCTTTTTGCCGTGGAAGTATTGCTCCATATCGGTCATGACGTCAACGAGCCTGCCGCGCTCAGCCGTGATGGAGTCCGGAACCTTTACGCCGGCGGCCTTAGAGAGCGCCATGATGAAGCGGTCGGTAGCCGAAAGTCCGATGGGCATGTCCACCGTTTCGAAGGGAACGGAGCATTTCTTGTCGAGCGCTATGGCTGCCGGTTCGGCGCTGATGCAGCCAAGGGCAAGGGTGAACTTGCTGTCGCCGGTGCTCTTGAGTTCCGGAACGGTAACGCCGCCTTTCGGGTAGAACACGTGCTTGCCGGTCTGCGGCGCATCGAGCACGTCGGATGTGTCAGGGAAGAGGACGACCTTCGCTCCCATTTCCTTCGAGATGCGCTTGAGTTCACGCATATCGGAGGGTTCCATCCATCCGGCGACCAGATTGACCTGGTCCTTTTTCTCGCCGGTTGAGACGGCAAACTGCGCCGCCATGCCCGCGACCATGTTGGCATAGCCGGTGACGTGCGATCCGATGAAACTCGGAGTCGAGGCGTAGATCACATACTTGCCCTCGGGGATCTTTCCGTCATCGAGCGCTTTTCTGGTGATCTGCTGCAAATCGTCGCCGATGGTTTCAGAAAGGCAGGTCGAGTGCACGGCGATGATGTCCGGATCGTAGACCGAAAAGATGGTGTCGATCGCGGCAAGCAGGTTGGCCTGTCCGCCGAAAACCGATGCGCCTTCGGTGAACGAGCTGGTCGCCGCCATGACCGGCTCCTTGTAGTGCCGGGTGAGGGTGCTGCGGTGGTAGGCGCAGCAGCCCTGCGATCCATGGCTGTGAGGCAGGCATCCATGGATGCCGAGCGCGGCGTACATGGCTCCGATCGGCTGGCAGGTCTTTGCCGGATTGATCGTCAGCCCTTCGCGCTCTTTGACCTCGCTGGTGGTGTGTCTTAATAACATGTTAAAGAATCTCCTTTTTCATTTTGCCGGGTGATTGCGGGTTGTTCATGCCTCTGTATAGGTGGCTTCCAGCGCTCCGTCCATTTCTGCTGCTGCCGTTTCCCAGGGGGCCTTGATGAGTTTCCAGACCGGGTTGTTGACCATGCGGTCGATGTCCCGGTAGAAGTTCACCGCACCCTCGAACCCGGTATAGGGGCCGCCGTAGTCATAGCTGTGCAGCTGTTTGAGGGGGACACCCATTTTCTGGACCACATACTTCTCCTTGATGCCGGCGCAGAAGATGTCTGGCTTGTAGATCTCGATGAGTTTTTCCGACTCGTAGTGGCTGATATCGTCGACGACCATCGACTTCTTCATCATCTGCTTCATCATGCCTTCATAACCGTTGATCTCCAGTCCCTCTGCTTTCAGTGCTTCAAGTTCCGCTTCGCTCTTGCGGGGCTTGTAGAGCTCCGGATCGGCCTCAACCTTCAGTTCCTCGATGTTCTTGCTGTCAGCATCGATCTTGATGCCGGGCAGTACTTCGCGGCCTTCGTAGTCATCGCGGTGCGCAAACTCGTAGCCAGCAGCCACCGTCGTCATACCGAGTTCGGTGAAGAGATCCTGGTAATGGTGGGCCCTTGAGCCGCCGACGAAGAGCATTGCGGTTTTACCTTCGGTGCGGGGCCGGATTTCATCGATCACAGCCTTCACTTTCGGCAGTTCTTCAGCGATGACCTCTTCGACCCTTGCCTTCAGTTCCTCGTCGCCGAAGTACTGGGCAATTCTCCGGAGCGACTTGGCGGAAGACTCGGCGCCGACGAAGTTGATCTTCATCCACGGAATCCCGTATTTGGTTTCCATCATCTCGCCCATGTAGTTGATGGAGCGGTGGCACATGATCACGTTGAGATCCGCCATATGAGCGTTCTCGAGCTGGCCGACGGTGGAGTTGCCGCTGAACGAGGATACCAGAGTGATGCCGCATTTCTTGAAAATGCGCTCGATTTCAAAGGCATCGCCTCCGATGTTGTATTCACCCAGCAGGTTCAGGCGGAACTTGCCCTCCTTCTTTTCATTGTTGCGTCCGACCATGTGCTTGAACACGCCGTTGTTTGCGATATGGTGGCCGGCCGACTGGCTGACGCCCCGGTAGCCTTCGCAGCTGAACCCGAAGACGTTGCAGTCGCCGAGTTTTTCCTTCATTTCGCGTGCCGCGGCATGGACGTCATCGCCGATGAGTCCGACCGGGCAGGTCGAGAAGATTGCGATGGATTTGGGGTGGAAGAGGTCATAGGCCTCCTGGATTGCCACCTTCAGCTTCTTTTCGCCGCCGAACACAATGTTTTCCTCCTGCATGTCGGTCGAGAAGCAGTAGGTGATGAAGTTCGCATCTGCGTCGGTTTCGGGTTTTGTCTGGTTCCGCCTGGTCAGCCAGCTGTAGAAACTGCAGCCGATGGGACCGTGCGTGATGTTGACGATGTCGCGGGTCGGTCCGAGCACCACACCCTTGCAGCCGGCATAGGAACAGCCTCGCTGGGTGATGATGCCGGGCACGGTCCTGACGTTGGCCTGGACCTCTGGAACGGCTTCGGGATCATTGATGATGATCGACTTCGTCCGTTTCTTGGCGACCTTCGCCGGGTATTTCTGTACCAGTTCCTCCCTGATGGCTGAAGGATCCGGATATGTCTTGTTCGCCTCCATGTAGATTTCTCCGTTTACACCTGTTGTTTTGTTTCTCGTCAGTTGAGTGCCGTATCGCCCTCTTCGCCGGTCCTCACCCTGATCGTCTCGGTGATGGGAGTGACGAAGATCTTTCCGTCGCCCGGTTTGCCGGTCTGGTTGGTCTTAATAATGGTGTCGATTGCCGTTTTGCAGAGCTCGTCAGGCACGACTACCGTCAGAATCCTTTTGGCAACCAGACGCGGCGCATCGCCGAGCAGTGCGATTGCTTCGGGGTGGCCCTCTTCGGCACCCTTAAGGATGTCGAAGTGTACCTGGCCCTTTCCGCGACCCATGACCCTGCCTGTTGCGGTGAATCCCGGGATGCCGGCATCGACGAGCGCTTTTTTTGTTGCGTTGACCATATTGATCCGTATGACTGAAATGATCTCTTTCATCCTAGGCCTCCTTTGCTGCAGCGAGCGTCGGTTCACTTTCCTGCAGTCCCGAGCTTATGGTGTAGACCTCTTCAACTGCTGAGATGAAGATCTTGCCGTCACCGAACTTGCCCTCTCCGTCGCTCTTGGCGTGGTCGAGGATCGCCCGAACCACATAGTCCTTGTCGGCGTCCGGCACAACGGTGAACAGCATCTCCTTCGGCAGTTCGTCATAGACCACGTCGCCTACCCTGAGGCCGCGCTGTTTGCCGCGTCCGACGACAGAGATTTTGGTGATGGCCGGGTAGCCTGCATCAAGCAGTGCCTGCATGACTTCATGCGCCTTTTCGGGCCGAACGATTGTCCTGATCATTAACATTGGCGTTATACTCCCTTTTTGTTTTGGGCGCCCTCAGGCGCCGGATTTCGTTGTTGTCAGTTGGCGATGCCGAATTCGATGAGAAGCGACTCGAGCTCTTCGATCTCCAGCGGCTTCGGAATGACGAACATCTCGTTTTCGTCAATCTTGCGGGCAAGGGCGCGGTACTCGTCGGCCTGGCCGTGGGTCGGATCGTAGTCGATGACTGTCTTGCGGTTGATTTCTGCGCGCTGGACAAAGTTGTCGCGGGGGACGAAGTGGATCATCTGGGTACCGATCTTGCGGGCAAGCTCTTCGATCATCTCACGCTCGTTGTCCACCTTGCGGCTGTTGCAGATGAGGCCACCGAGGCGCACCCCACCGGCATCGGCATACTTCAGGATGCCCTTGCAGATGTTGTTTGCAGCATACATTGCCATCATTTCACCGGAGCAGACGATGTAGATCTCTTCAGCTTTACCGTCACGGATAGGCATGGCGAATCCACCGCAGACAACGTCGCCGAGCACGTCGTAGAACACATAGTCGAGGTCCCACTCTTCGTCGTATGCTCCCAGCTGCTCGAGCAGGTTGACTGAGGTGATGATGCCGCGGCCTGCGCAGCCTACGCCGGGCTCCGGTCCGCCAGATTCGGTGCAGCGGGTGTTGCGGTACCCTTCTTTGATGATGTCTTCGAGTTCGACTTCCTCTCCCTCCTCGCGGAGTGTGTCAAGTACGGTTTTCTGCTGGAGTCCGCCGAGCAGGAGGCGGGTCGAGTCAGCCTTGGGATCGCAGCCGACAACCATGACCTTCTTGCCCATTTCCGCAAGGCCTGCAACCGTGTTCTGCGTGGTGGTCGACTTGCCGATGCCGCCCTTTCCGTAAATCGCTACTTTTCTCATGTTGACTGGTGTTTAGTGTTTTTGTTGCCTTTCCGGTTAAATATTGAGGCTTTAGCTTTCTATTGCCTGAATATTTATGGTTATTATAGCAATATGCATGCCAAAGTTCGGAAATGTCTGTTGTGATTGGCTCTCTTCGGCAGTGGGATGCTGGAATCCCGCATGGGATGCGGGCTCAAGAGGCGGAGGAAAAAGGCGTTATTTTTTATGCATCGCACTTCTCCAGGGGGGATGGGTGCCGCAGAGGTGATTTCAGGCTACCCTTATGTAGGAAAGGTGGTTTTCCTACATAAGGGTCGGAAATTGGAGGCCTGCTTCGGGACGGTTCTGCTGATGCACTCTCTCCAGCTGCTCCAGGCGATGCCGCCTTCAGGGTTTGAGGGGAGGGAGTGAAGGCGTGGTTTGCAGGTCGGGAATCTGCCGGTGTCCTTGACGGGCCGGGATGGAGGTGTGAGCAGGAAGTGTGGGCTATGAAAGATGCGTCAATGGATTTTTCCTACAGTAATGTAGGAAAATGTCAGGGGCGGAATTTCCGGTAATCGATTCTGAATTTCCTGACCCGGAGGCCGATGATGCGCTCCGACAGGCCGAGTTCGGCGGCCGCCCGGGACATGTTTCCCTTGGTGCTTTTCAGTGCTTCGATGATCATCTCTTTTTCGATGGCCTCAAGTTTCTGCTGTAGCGAGCCGGTGCAGGGCGTACCGCTTGATTCGGCGGTCTGCAGGCTTGGCGGGAGGTGGTAGCCGTGGATGACGTTGTCTTCGCTGAGGATGACGGCGCGTTCGATGCAGTTCTCCAGCTCGCGCACGTTGCCGGGCCAGTGGTAGCGCATCAGCATGTCGATGGAGGTCGTCGATATCCGCCGTACCCCCTTCTGGTTCATGGTGTTGTATTTTTCGACGAAATAGTCGGCCAGCAGCAGAATGTCCGTTTTCCTCTCCCGCAGGGGCGGGACGGTAATCGGGAAGATGTTGAGGCGGTAGTAGAGGTCCTCGCGGAAGAGTCCGTCTATGATGAGGGCTTCGAGGTTGCGGTTCGTTGCTGCAATGACCCTGACATCGGCCTTGATGGTTTTCGATCCACCGACCCGTTCGAACTCCTTTTCCTGCAGGATTCTGAGGAGCTTGGCCTGGATGGGAAGGCTGAGTTCCCCGATTTCATCAAGGAAGATTGTGCCGGCGGAGGCCAGTTCGAAGCGGCCCTGACGTGTCGATGAGGCTCCGGTAAAGGCTCCTTTTTCGTGCCCGAACAGTTCGCTCTCTACGATGCTTTCGGGAAGTGCGGCACAGTTGAACTTGATGAAGGGTTTCGTGGAGCGGCGGCTTTTGAAGTGGATGGCGCTGGCGACGAGCTCTTTTCCGACGCCGCTTTCACCGAGGATGAGCGTGGTGGCGCTGGTGGCGGCGATCTTGTCGATCATGCGGAACAGGCTGAGCATCGGCTTGGTGTTGCCAAGGATGTTTTTCGGTCGCAATTCCTCCGGGATGCCCTCTTCGTCCCGGGGTTCCTCCGCGGGAATGGATGGCGGGTGGAACTGCTCGCGCCGGTCGCTCTCGCTGGCAAGCTGGCGGAGTCGCACGGCCTGGGAGATCATGGCTGCAATGATGGAGAGCTGGTCGACGTGGTGCTGCAGGAGGTCGGCTGCCTCGTTTGTCCTTTTTTTGTTTTTTTCCCGCTCTCTTCGTCGGGGTGCGAGAGCCTTCGGTCGGCGCTGAGGGTCCCGATGATTTCGTTGCCGGAGCGGATGGGGATGCAGATGAAGCAGAGGCCTTCTTTGCGCTCCTTTTCCCTGGAACGGGTCCTGTCAAGGAACAGTGGCTCGTCGCTGATGTCGGGGACGATGACGCTGCGCCCTGTCTTGACGACATTGCCTATGATGCCCTCCCCGACCTGGTAGTGCCCGCGCTCCTTTTCCTGTTCGGTGAGTCCGAAGGACTGACTGATGATGATTTCGGCGGTGTCGCGGTTGAGGATGGTGATCATCCCGCGGAGCATGTTCATGTGCTCCGACATGATGAAGAGTACGAGCGTCAGTACTTTGCTGATGTCGTTTTCGCTGGTGACGGTCCTTCCGACCTCCGCAAGCAGACTGATGCTTCTGTTTTCCTGTTCCTGTGGTATCAGCATGATCTCTCCTGTGGCTCTTCAGTTCTCCGGGGTGAGCTGGTGGTAAATGGTTTCAAGTTCGGAGGGAAGAAGCGAGCGCTTGTTTTTCGTTGAGCTCTTGCGCACTTCGCCAAGCAGGCTGGCGGCTTCTGCTGCCGAGAGGATGATGCCCTTCTTCTGGAAAAAGTCTTTCAGTGAGGCGCTGCCGGAGTGTTTGCCGATGATGAGTTCATGCTCCGGCATGCCGGCTATGGCCGGCATGAACGGCTGATACGAGAGCGGGTCCTTGAGAAGGGCTGCACAGTGTATGCCGGATTCATGCTGGAACGCAGCCTTTCCTACGACTGGCTTCTGGGGCTCGATGGCGCGGCCTGAGGCTCTGGCGACGGTGTCGCAGAGTGCGGTGAGTTTTGTGGTATCAATGCCGGTGGGGCGCGTTCCTGAGAGTTTGAGGGCGATGGCCAGTTCCTCGAGTGCGGCGTTGCCTGCCCGCTCACCGAGGCCGGACACGGAAACGCTGACGGCACCACAACCGGCTTCTATGGCTGTGTATGCGTTGGCTGTCGCCATGCCGAGGTCGTTGTGCGCATGGAACTCGAGTATCGGGCTTTCCGTAATCTGGATCCTGTCAAGGAGGCTGCAGATGGAGAGGGGGGTGGCTACGCCGACTGTGTCGGCTATCCTGACCCGCTCGGCGCCCACCTTTCCGGCATCGGCGATAAACTCTCGCAGCATCTCGGGAGGGGTGCGTGTCGCATCCTGGGCGCCGACGCTGACGAAGCGGAAGTACCGTTTCGCCCTCGATGCCAGTTCTCCGAGCTGGTCCTGCACCCACGGGTAGTCGCGCCCCATGAGCTGGAGGTAGAGAGGTGAGAGCGGGAAGCTGATATGAACGGCCTCGACTCCGCTGCGGCATACGGCTTCGATGTCATCCCATTTCGCCCTGGCCCATCCGGTAAGCCGGAGAGGGAGGTGCATGCCGGCAATGCTTCTGATGACAGCTTCTTCATCGCGGCTGATTGCCGGATATCCGACTTCAAGTTCATCGACACCTGCATCGGCCAGCATGAGGGCAATCTCTGTTTTTTCGGTATCACTGAACACCACGCCCGGGGCCTGTTCTCCATCGCGTAACGTGGTGTCGATGATCCATGGCCTCGTAATGCTTCCGGGGTTTTTGATTGTCGGAGTGATCATCTTCCTGTCCCGTTGTGCGGCCGCTGCCGAATCCCAGTTATTTAGATCTATATGATTGTGTCCCTAAAAAAGTAAGGAATTTTTGATTAAATAAAATAAATATTCAGACATTTATGTGATTTTTGTTGCATTGGCGGGTGTAAGGCGCCAGTCTCCGGAGCTTCTTCGGTGTGGCGGGACCTGGTCCGTTATGCGGGTGCCGGCAGGAGATCAGTCCTCAAGTATCGCGAGGTAGGGGAGTTCGCGAAAGCGTTCATTCCAGTCTATGCCATAGCCGATGAGGAACCGGTCGGGCACCTTGAAGCCGATATGGTCGATCCTGGCCGGGTGGATGCGGGCGGCGGGTTTGTCAAGAAGGGTGCAGATGCGGATTGAGGCGGGTTTCAGGGCTTTAAATGCTTCGGAGATTTTCAGTATGGTCAGCCCTGTATCGACGATGTCCTCTATGATGAGGACGTTCTTTCCTCCTATAGCAAGATCGTGGTCGAGGGCGACATTGCCCGAAGATTTGGTGCCGGACCCATAGCTTGAAGCCGATATGAACTGGATGGTGCAGGGGATGGTGATGGCGCGCACAAGGTCTGCGGCGAAGATGAACGCGCCCTTCATGACCGCGACGACGGCAAGCGGGTTTTCAGTGGTTGCTCCAGGGTACTCTTCCGAAATGGCGGAGCCCAGTTCGGCTACCCGCCTTGCGATTGCTTCAGCGGTTATGAAGGCGGCGGGACGGGGGGCTGGAGTGTTGGCTGTCATCGGTATCGGGTTCAGTTGCCGGGCGCAGGGCGTCTGGCATAGTCGGCCAGTTCAAGAAGATGGATTTTTTTCTGCACGATGCTGAGCATGGAAGCGTTGAAGGAATTCTCGGCAAGCCGGACGATGTCGCTGAACGAAAGCTCGAGGGCTTCGGCGGCCGCGGTGAAGTTTTCATTGACATATCCACCGAAATACGCTGGGTCGTCGGAGTTGAGGGTTACATGGAGCCCTTTTTCAAGCATTGCTTTGAGGTTGTGTTCCTGCATGTTCCCGAAAACCCGCAGTTTCACATTCGAGAGGGGGCAGACGGTGAGCGGCACGGCGCGGCGTACCAGTTCCTCGACAAGAGCAGGGTCGTCCATGCAGCGAACCCCGTGGTCTATGCGGTCGACATGCAGAAGATCCAGTGTTTCCTTTACTGACGCCGCAGTCCCCTCCTCCCCGGCGTGAGCTGTCAGAAGGAACCCCTCCCGGCGGGCTTCCCGGTAAAGGTTGCGGAACTTTGAGGGGGGATTGCCCCGTTCCGATGAGTCAAGGCCGATGCCCGTTATCCAGCGTTTCCAACGGGTGGCCTCGTGCAGCATTGCCATGCCTTCCTGTTCGCTGAGGTGCCGGAGGATGCACATGATCAGCCGGGTGGAGATGCCGAGCTGTCGATGGGCTTGGGTGCAGGCTTGTTCCATACCCCGGAGCACTGTTGCAAATGCGATTCCCCTCGCCGTGTGGGCCTGGGGGTCGAAAAAGATTTCCGCGTGGCGGACATTCTGGGATGCAGCTTTTTCAAGGTAGGCAAGCGTCAGATCGTAAAAGTCCTCTTCGGTGACGAGGACCTCAGTCGAGCGGTAGTAGATATCGAGAAAAGACTGAAGGTCGTTGAACCGGTATGCTTTTTCAGCCGTTTCGACGTCGGGGAAGGGCTGTGGCTGCCGGTTCCGTTCGGCCAGTCTGAGCATCATTGCTGGTTCAAGCGTTCCTTCGATGTGCAGGTGGAGTTCCGCTTTGGGAAGTCCGGCGATGAAGCAGGAAAGTGTCGTCATGGCCAGTCTGTATCGGGATTAAAGAGCATATTGCAATATACGCAAATCTCCACTCGAGGGGGATTGCCAACGGGTTGCATTTTTTCGGTCATGTAACCTGCCGCTGTTCTCTCTCTATCCGATTTATGCCGTTCTTTCCGTAGTTTTCCACTTGTGCCGTTCGGGTGAGACCAATGCATTGTGCCGATGAAAAACTTTCCTGTCAACATTCTTGTCTTCAATGCGGGTTCCTCAAGCATCAAGTTTGCGCTGTATGCATCGGGAGCTCCACTGCAGTCGATCTATGCCGGTGCACTGACGAGGATCGGCTCTTCCGGAGGCACCTTCAAGGTCCGTCGTATCGGGGTTCCCTCTCCAGAGGGCGAACCAGGCGGGGCAACGAGCCATGAAGAGGCGTTCCGCCGGATTTTTTCCTGGATCCTGTCCAGTGATGCTCCGAGGCCGGACGTCATCGGACATCGCCTGGTGCACGGCGGTCCGCTCTATGCGGATCCTGCCCTCGTCACCCCGGAGCTGTTGGCCGATATTGACCGGCTGGTTCCCTATGCACCCGAACATCTTCCTCCTGCTCTCAAAGGGGTGGCGCTTGCCGCCGAGCTGATGGCCGGTGTGCCGCAGGTTGCCTGTTTTGATACCGCATTCCACCGCTTTATGCCTGAAGTGGCGCGGATGTACGCCCTTCCGGAACCGGTCAGGCGGCAGGGCGTGCAGCGCTACGGGTTCCACGGCCTTTCCTACCAGTACCTGCTTGGCGAGCTTCGCCGGATGGGCGAGCGGAGTGCAGAGCAGGGACGGATCGTCCTTGCCCATCTCGGCCACGGGGCCAGCATGGCTGCCGTGAAGGACGCAAAGAGCGTTGAGACGACCATGGGGTTCTCTCCGGCCGGAGGGCTCGTAATGAGCACACGGACAGGGGACCTGGACCCGGGGGTGATGCTCTTTCTTCTTGAAGAGGCGGGGATGTCTCCAGGTGAGGTCAAGGATCTGGTAAACCGCCGTTCCGGCCTGCTCGGGGTTTCGGCGGCGAGCGACGACATGCGGGACCTGCTCGAGCTTGAATCATCCGTTCCAGAGGCCCGGCTGGCCGTGGACCTGTTCTGTTATCAGGCAAGAAAACATCTGGGCTCGCTGGTTGCTGTGCTTGGCGGGCTTGACCTTCTGGTGTTTACGGGCGGGATCGGAGAGCATGCTCCAGTCATCCGAAGCCGGATCTGCAGCGGACTTGGGTGCATGGGCATTGTTCTGGACGAGCGAAGGAACCGGGAAAATGATGCGGTGATATCCGCCGACACCGCCGGAGCGTTGATACGGGTCATGCAGACGGATGAGGAGCAGATGATTGCCCGCGAGGCATTGCGGCTTGCGATATTACGCTAACCGATACAGAAGATGGAGATGAACCGATGAATACAAAGGATGCCGCGATTGAAAGGGACGGGACGAAGAAGGCGCTCACGGCGCCAGAAGTCGATGGTCTCAACGCCTACTGGAGGGCGGCCAACTATCTTTCCGTGGGGCAGATCTACCTGCTCGAAAACCCGCTTCTCCTTGAAGCGCTCGCTCCGGAGCATGTGAAGCCGCGACTGCTTGGCCACTGGGGGACGACACCGGGGCAGAATTTCATCTATGTGCACCTGAACCGGGTGATACGCCTCCGCGACCTCAATATGATCTATATTTCCGGTCCCGGTCATGGTGGTCCTGCGGTGCTGGCCAACGTTTGGCTGGAGGGTACATACAGTGAGTATTACCCGGCAGTTTCGGAAAATGAGGCTGGCATGAAAATGCTGTTCCGTCAGTTTTCCTTTCCGGGCGGTGTTCCGAGCCATGTGGCACCCGAGACGCCGGGTTCCATCCATGAAGGCGGAGAGCTGGGCTATTCGCTTTCGCATGCCTACGGTGCAGCCTTCGATAATCCGGATCTCATCGTTGCCGCTGTCATCGGCGATGGTGAGGCTGAAACAGGTCCGCTCTCTACGTCCTGGCACTCGAACAAGTTCCTCAACCCCCGCCGTGACGGGGCGGTACTGCCGATTCTCCATCTGAACGGTTACAAGATCGCCAGCCCGTCGGTGCTTGCCCGCCTCCCGCATGATGAGCTTGAGGGTCTTATGATGGGATACGGCTACAGGCCACGCTTCGTCGAGGGCTCGGATCCTTTGGATATGCACCAGAAAATGGCTGCGGCAATGGATGCCTGCCTTGATGAAATTGGGGATATTCAACGAGCAGCCCGTAGCGGAGGCGTGTCGACGCGGCCGCTCTGGCCGATGATTGTGCTCCGTTCACCAAAAGGGTGGAGTGGGCCGAAGGAAGTCAATGGCAAAAAGGTCGAGGATTTCTGGCGTTCGCATCAGGTCCCGTTGGCTGAGGTTCGTACGAACCCGGAACATCTGCAGTTGCTTGAGGAGTGGATGCGGAGCTACAGGCCTGAAGAGCTTTTTACTTCATCGGGTGCTCTCCGGCCGGAACTGAAGGCACTGGCGCCGAAGGGAAAGCGGCGGATGGGTGACAACCCGCACGCCAATGGCGGTCTGCTTTTGAGAGATCTTTTGATGCCTGATTTTCGTGACTTCGCCGTGCCTGTACCCGCCCCCGGCGCGGTAGAGGCAGAGGCTACAAGGGTTGCGGGCATGTTCCTTCGCGATGTCATGAAAGAGAATATGGCTGAAGCAAATTTCCGGGTTTTCGGGCCTGACGAGACGGCCTCGAACCGTCTTGGTTCACTGTTTGAGGTTACCGACAGGATCTGGATGGATGAGGTCATGGAGTATGACGAGCATCTGGCGCCGGACGGGCGCGTCATGGAGATTCTCTCGGAGCATACCTGCCAGGGGTGGCTGGAGGGATACCTTCTGACGGGCAGGCACGGGTTCTTTTCCTGTTATGAGGCGTTCATCCACATTATTGATTCGATGTTCAACCAGCATGCCAAGTGGCTGAAAGTATGCAAGAAGGAAATCCCTTGGCGGCGGCCGATTGCTTCGCTCAACTATCTGCTCACCTCGCACGTATGGCGCCAGGATCATAATGGGTTCTCCCATCAGGACCCCGGATTCATCGACCATGTAGTCAACAAGAAGGCCGATGTGATCCGCGTCTACCTGCCGCCTGATGCCAATACCCTGCTTTCGGTCATTGACCACTGCCTCCGTTCGCGTGATTACGTCAACGTCATTGTCGCCGGCAAACAGCCGTCCTGGCAGTGGCTCGACATGGATGCGGCGGTCCGTCACTGCACCTGCGGCATCGGCATCTGGGAGTGGGCGTCCAGCGATACCCGGGACGGCGACCCTGACGTGGTGATGGCTTGTGCTGGTGACGTTCCAACCCTTGAGACCCTTGCGGCAGTCGACATCCTCAGGGAGAAAATCCCGGATCTCAAGATCAGGGTCGTCAACATCGTCAACCTCATGACCCTGCAACCTCCGGAGGAGCATCCCCATGGCCTGAAGGACCGGGATTTCGATGACATTTTCACCATTGACCGACCGATCATTTTCGCCTATCACGGCTACCCGTGGCTCATCCACCGGTTGACCTACCGCCGAACCAACCATAACAACCTTCATGTGCGTGGCTACAAGGAGGAGGGGACCACGAGCACGCCGTTTGACATGGTCGTACGCAACGATCTCGACCGGTTCCATCTGGTGGCCGACGTGGTGGAACGGGTGCCGCGGCTTCGCCAGAAGGCGGCTTATGTGAAGCAGTATGTGCGAGACATGCTTATCGCCCATGAAGAGTATATACGAACCCACGGTGAAGACATGCCCGAAGTCCGGAACTGGCAGTGGACACGTCCCCTGAAACCCTCAACCGACGGCTTATGAAACATGTTCAAAAAAAAAGGCGTCATTCAGACAGATCCACTGCCGGCCGCAGGCCGATGAAAAAAGTGATGGGCAGTATTGCCGGTACCGTCGGTACGGCTCCGGGCTCTCTGGTCCATACCGGCGGGAGGAAAATGCAGGATCCGGTGATCACCGTGTTCAGCTACAACTCGGAGTCCGTCCGGCGTGCCACCCCCGGGACCATCCGGGAGGCCATGGCGCTCCGTCGGGAGGGCGAGGTATTCTGGGTGAACATCGATGGGCTGCACGATGTCGGGCTGGTTGAGGAGGCCGGCACGCTCTTTGGTCTTCATCCCCTGACACTTGAAGATATCCTGCATACCCTGCAGCGGCCGAAAATCGAGGATTTCGATCGCTATCTCTTTCTTGTGCTCAAGACGCTGGAGTTTGAGGGTGAGGAGCGTGATGTGGTGGAAGAGCAGCTGGGGCTGGTTATCGGAGACGGGTGTGTCCTGAGTTTCCGCGAACAGCCCGGCCGGCTGTATAGTGCGCTCTATGAACGCCTGGAAAACCCCGGCACCAATGTCCGGAAAAAGGGTGCGGATTATCTGGCTTATGCCATCGTTGACTCGGTAGTTGACAGTTACTTCACGGTTCTCGAGCAGTTTGAGAACCGGATTGAAACGTTGGATGACGAACTGACCGATACGGTCGGTAGTGGATCGCTGCCTGCGATGTACTCCCTCAAAAAAGAGCTGATTCTCCTGCGCAAGTCGGTCTGGCCTCTTCGTGAAATCATCAACAGTATCGGCCGCGACCGGTACCGGGTGATTGACGACGATGCGACCCGGCCGTTCTTCAGGGATATCCTCGACAATATCGTGCTGGTCATCGAGACTGTGGAGACGTATCGAGACATCGTCATCGGGATGTATGACACGTGGCTTGCCATCGCCAACAACCGGATGAATGAGATCATGAAGGTGCTTACTATCATCGCCACTGTCTTCATGCCGTTATCCTTCATTGCCGGCGTCTACGGCATGAACTTCCGCTACATGCCCGAGCTGGGATGGCAGTGGGGTTACTTCGGGGTCCTCGGGCTCATGGGCTCGATTTTCATCGGCATGATCGTCTTTTTCAGGACGAGGAAGTGGTTTTAGGGCAGGCGTGTGTCCTTCAGGGTTTTATGTCCTTCTTTTTTTTCTGCCCGTTGAAGAGGCTCAGGCTGGCGATTACTGCTCCGATGGCGCCTCCCAGATAGAGAATCTCGCTTTCTTCATGCCACGTTACCGTATGGCCGAGGAATACTACCGCCATCACGACCACAATCACTCCGACCAGCTTGGTCTTGAGGTCGTCAAGGGTATGGATCTGCAGCCATTCGGGCATGGGGACGGTGTCGTCGATGAACAGCTCGTAGAGGCCGAGCGCCATGATGTAGAGGGCCGTTGCGACAAGAAACAGATCAGCGTTCTCGATAAAACCGAGTACCAGGTTTTTTCCTCCTTTCGGTGAAATCGTGCCCGAAGAGAGGGTGTCGATGATGATGCTTCCTACCGAGATGGTTCCATAGACGAGAAGGGTAAGGGTGGCGGCAAACAGTGATGCGACGGCTATGAGCACAAGGTAGCGGGAGGCGGATAGTATACGGTGCATTTGGGGATCGTTTGGTGGCGGTTCGCAGTTGTTAGTCCTGTGAAAATACAAATGTGTACGGTACTATTCCTATGGATGTTTCCTCGCAGGGCATGCCGGGGTTTCTGCCTTGAGCCCGGTATCCGTTTCAATAACGTAAATCAGCAATTGCATGCAGGAGAGCTTAATTTGCGATTTCACAAATCCGAAATGCCTGAAATGGCACAGCGTGGACGATGAAGTGATGGGTGGGGTTTCAGAGAGCCGCTTCCATCGAGGCGATGATGGGGCGGGCGTGTTCGAGGGGGTGCTCTCAACCCGCAACAGCGGAGGGTTCGCTTCGGCCCGTACGTTCCTTGAAAAGAGGGACTTTTCCGGTTTTGAGGGGATCCGTCTCCTTGTGAAAGGAGACGGGCGTGATTACAGTTTCCGGATCCGTAACGATGACCGGTATGACGGTATCGTATACCGTAGCGATTTCCAGACGGTTGAGGGCGTGTGGCAGGAGGTCGATCTGCCATTCAATGCGTTTACGGCATCATTCCGCGGGAGGGTGATTGAGGATGCTGCACCCCTCGACCTTGCTTCGATAGTGCAGATCGGAGTGCTTATTTCGAAGGAGCAGACCGGAGCGTTCCGTCTTGAGATGAAGTCTATCCGGGCATACAGCCGAATGGAAGATGCCCTCAAAGCCTGACGGTTATGCCCCGGTCCCGAAGGTACTGTTTGGCCTCGCGGATGGAGTGCTGCCGGAAATGGAAAATAGATGCGGCAAGGGCTGCATCGGCGTGACCTTTTGTGAAGCCGTCATAGAGGTGCTCAAGGGATCCGGCCCCGCCTGAGGCAATGACGGGAATGTGCACTGCGGTGGAGATGAGGGCGAGGCTGTCGTTGTCGTAACCCTCCTTTGTGCCGTCACGGTCCATGCTCGTCAGCAGGATTTCCCCGGCGCCGAGTTCCTGTACTTTCAGCGCCCATTCAAGTGCCTCATACGCTGTTGGTTGTTTGCCCGAATGGGTGTGTACAATGTAGCGGCCGTTTACTTTCTTGATGTCAATGGCCACCACAACCGCCTGCGACCCGTATTTTTCTGCGATGCGCGAGATCAGTTCCGGTTCCTTGACGGCAGCAGTATTGACCGATACCTTGTCTGCCCCGTGGAGAAAGACCTCCCGGGCCCTTTCCACCGAGTTGATTCCGCCACCGACGGTGAGCGGGATGAACACTTCTCCGGAAACTTTCAACACTTCCTCCAACGTTGTTCTGCGTGATTCCAGCGAAGCGGAAATGTCAAGGAAGACCAGTTCGTCGGCCAGTTCGTTATTGTAGAAACGCGCCTGCTCGAGAATTGAGCCCGCATCCCTCAGTCCCTCGAAATTGATTCCCTTTACAACCCTGCCGTCGCGCACATCAAGGCAGGGGATGATACGTTTTGCCAGCATCCCTTGAAAAACTCCAGAATCTGTTGAATGAAGACTGCCGGCAGGAAAACCCCGGTGATGGAGGCCTGTGACAGTAAAAAAAGCAATGTAAATATTATATTTGCTGGCACCCAATCCAGCTGAAGAAAAATGAAAGAACCCCGTTATGAAATTTCCTGTCTGTGATTTTGCCGAACCTGTAGAGGGTTTTTACTCTCAGTGCGCCTCCTGCCCTATTGCGGCGGGTACTCCCGGCTGTGCACTTCTGGAGCTTGATGACGGCAACTATGAGTTTGTGGGCGAAACTCCTCACGGCGGAGTACGTGCAGTTTTTTATTTCAGGGACAACGCCGGCAACCAGGTCCCGAAGCGGGATGCCGAACATGTCGAAATCCACGAACTGGATGAAGGGGAGCATCTGATCACCATCCTCTACGGGATGGTTGATCCGGAAGGAATGATCTATCTGAAAAAATCCCGAACCGGCGGTTCGGGAGATGCCGGTGCAGCAAATCAGTAACCCGGGCTTCATCCCAATGACACCACACAGCGTTTCTCCCGACGGCATACTGGACCTCACCATCATCGGTGGGGGACCTACGGGCATTTTCGCCGCATTCCAGTGCGGTATGAACAACATCAGCTGCAGAATCATCGAAAGCATGCCGCAGCTCGGCGGACAGCTTTCGGCCCTGTACCCTGAAAAGCACATCTACGATGTCGCCGGTTTCCCTGAAGTTCCCGCCGCCGGCCTTGTCGACAGCCTCTGGCAGCAGACCGGACGGTACGGGCCAGAGGTGATTCTCTCGGAAACGGTGGCCAGCTACAGAAAACTCGAAAATGGCGATTTCGAGGTCATGACCGCCTCCGGCAGGAGCTTTGTCTCCAGGGCTCTTTTGCTTGCCGCGGGGCTTGGCGCATTTTCACCGCGGAAGCTCCCGCAGCTCGGTGATATTTCGCCGCTTGAAGACCGCTCGGTTTTTTACGCTGTGAAAAACGTCGCGGATTTCCGTGACAAGAACGTGGTTATCGTCGGCGGCGGCGATTCGGCTCTCGACTGGACGGTCGGGCTCATGGGTGTGGCCAGGAAGGTGACCCTTGTACACCGCATGCATGAATTCCAGGGCCACGGCAAGACCGCCCGCGAAGTCGACGAAGCCAAAGACTCGGGAGCGATAGACGTTCATCTGAGCACTGAAGTCAGTGCAATAGACCGCAATGGCGAGACCCTTGAGGCTGTGCATCTCAAGAGGAGAGACGGCAGCACCTCGCGTGTCGAGGCGGATCGGCTGCTCCTGCTCATCGGGTTCAAATCCAATCTCGGCCCTTTGGCCGAGTGGGGGCTCGAGTTGGTCGACAACGCGGTTCTCGTTGACGGGCACATGAAAACCTCCGTCGACGGGCTCTATGCCGCCGGAGATATTGCCTCTTATCCCGGAAAACTGAAGATTATCCAGACCGGTCTGAGCGATGCGGCCATGGCAGTTCGCCACAGCCTTACCTACATCAAACCCGGCGAGAAGATCCGCCACACCTTCAGCAGCGTCAAGATGGCCAAAGAAAAAAAGAGTGAGGGTCAGAATGCATGAAGCATGGCTCCTTGCCATCCGCCCTAAAACCCTTCCTGCAGGGGCTGTTCCGGTGGTTGTCGGCACAGCCATGGCGGCAGCCGATGGGGTTTTCTCTCCCATTCCTGCCTTCATCGCCCTCATCTGCGCACTTGGTATCCAGATTGCCACCAATTTCATCAACGAAATCTATGATTTCCGTAAGGGGGCAGATACCGCCGAACGGCTTGGTCCGACAAGGACTGTGGCTGCCGGCCTGATAGCTGAAAAAACCATGATCAGGGTCTCCATCGGGCTTCTCTCGGCAGTTTTTCTGCTCGGACTGTATCTGGTCGTCCTTGCAGGATGGCCCATCCTGCTTGTCGGCCTCCTCTCGATGCTGTTTGCCTGGGCCTATACAGGAGGCCCTCGTCCGATTGCCTATTCCGGACTCGGCGACCTGTTCGTGTTCATCTTTTTCGGTCTTGTCGCCGTTGGCGGCACCTATTATGTGCAGGCATTCTCACTTTCCCTGCCGGTGCTTATTGCTGCGGTAGCTCCCGGTGCATTTTCGGTCAACATTCTGCTCTGCAACAACATCCGCGACATCGATACCGACCGGGGTGTCGGGAAGATGACACTGCCGGCAAGGATCGGCGCCCGCTGGGCCAGACGTCTTTACCTTACCCTGACTGTGGTTGCATACCTTGTTCCATTCGCCCTCATCGGGTTTGGATATTCTTTGTGGCCGCTACTTGCGCTCTTCTCCATTCCTCTTGCCGTCACGATGGTCCGGGCTCTCTATAGGAGCGAAGGGCGGGAATTGAACGCAGTTCTTGCCGGTACAGGGAAGCTTATGACCATTTACGGCGCACTGTTCTCCGCGGGTATTCTCATCCATTAACCGAGCCCCTCTTTCTATGAGCTCAGATATCGTCACCATCGCCCTCGTGCAGTCCTCCTGCACAGCCGATTCAAAGGAAAACATCCAGAAAGCAACCGCAGGGATACGCGAGGCTGCCGCTCGAGGAGCGCAGATAATCTGCACTCAGGAACTCTTCACCTCGCTCTATTTCTGCCAGACGGAGGAGTATGATCCTTTTCTTCTAGCCGAGCCTGTCCCGGGACCGACGACCGCTATGCTTCAGGACCTGGCACGCGAACTCAAGGTGGTGATCATCGCTTCGCTGTTCGAAAAGCGTGCCCGCGGGCTTTATCACAACACTGCTGCGGTAATCGATGCCGACGGCAGCCTGCTTGGTCGGTATCGCAAGATGCACATTCCCGACGACCCGGGATTTTATGAGAAGTTCTATTTTACCCCCGGTGACCTCGGATACAAGGTGTTCCGGACCCGGTATGCAGATGTCGGTGTTCTCATATGCTGGGACCAGTGGTATCCTGAGGCAGCCCGCCTGACGGCGCTGAAGGGTGCTGAAATCATCTTCTATCCGACGGCCATCGGCTGGGCGGCCGGCGAGGGTTCAGAAGAAGTGCGCAGCTCGCAGCTTGCGGCATGGAAAACCATCCAGCAGTCCCACTCGGTCGCCAACGGCGTTTTTGTTGCCGCTGCCAACAGGGTCGGGTGCGAAGGGGACCTGGAGTTCTGGGGGCACAGCTTTGTCAGCGGGCCCTTCGGCACCATCGAGGCTGAAGCTCCGGCAGGAACGGAAACAGTTCTTTTGGCAGCGTGCGACCGCAGCCGGATCGGCCATTACCGGTCGCACTGGCCGTTTCTGCGCGACCGGCGCATTGAAACCTACGGGGAGCTCCAGAAACGGTTCATTGACGAAGACTGCAATGAATGATTGCATGACGATTGAATGACGATTGAATGACGATTGAATGCACTGGCCAATAACGAGTGAGTATCAAGTGAATCATATGTTTCCTATCCCGATGAATGTGTTCGGCTCAGTAGTTCTTTTCACGCTCTTTACCACCTTCCTCATCAGGCTGGTATCAGAACTGCTTAATCTCAAGGCCTCCCGTGCGGGTCTTCCTTCTGAATTCGACGGTATTTTCGACGAGGAGGCTTACCTGAAGTCCCAGGCCTACCTTCGTGCATCAACCACCCTTTCGCTCTATAGTGGTGCCGTTGACCTGCTGCTGCTTCTTGCGTTCTGGTTTTCCGGTGGGTTCAACCTCCTTGATCAGTTCCTGCGGGGGTTCGCCTTCGGTGCCATCCCGACCGGAGTCCTCTACATCGGCTCTCTCATGCTGCTTCAGTCGCTCCTTTCCCTTCCGTTCAGCATATATAAGACGTTTGTCATTGAAGAGCGATATGGCTTCAACAGGACGACACCCAGGGTATTTGTTTCCGATATGCTTAAAACCCTCCTGCTTTCGGTCCTCATCGGCGGTCCCGTCATTGCCGCCCTTCTGTGGTTTTTCGAGGCGGCGGGTCCGATGGCGTGGCTTCCTGCCTGGGGCGCCCTGACTGCATTCAGCCTGCTGCTGCAGTATGTGGCTCCAACTTGGATCATGCCCCTCTTCAATCGTTTCGTGCCTCTTGAGGACGGAGAACTGAAGGAGGCAATCACCAGCTATGCCAAAGGTGTAGAGTTCCCTCTTGAGGGCATCTATGTGATTGACGGCTCGAAACGCTCTGCCCGCTCAAATGCTTTTTTTACAGGATTCGGCAAGCGGAAGCGTATTGCCCTTTTCGATACCCTCGTCAACGCCCATACGGTTGATGAGCTGGTTGCAGTTCTGGCTCATGAAATCGGTCATTTCCGGAAAAAGCACATTCTCATCAGCATGGCTCTCAGCATCCTGAACCTCGGAGTCCTCTTTTTCCTTCTCTCGCTGTTCCTCCTCAACCCTCAGCTCTTCGATGCATTCTACATGCAGGACCTCTCCGTCTATGGCAGTCTGGTCTTTTTCATGCTGCTGTACAGCCCGGTTGAGTTCATTCTTTCGATATTCCTGCAGGTGCTCTCGCGCCGGCACGAGTATCAGGCCGACCGGTTTGCCGTCTCCACGTTCTCCCGCGGGGAGGCACTCATTGACGCGCTCCGGAAGCTGTCGCGCAGCAACCTTTCCAATCTCACGCCCCATCCGTTCCACGTCTTCATGACCTATTCGCACCCACCTGTCATGCAGCGGATCGGAAGAATCAGGGAGTATCTTCTGCACCCGGACAGGTAAAAATCCTTCAACCCTCATCATTTTCTCTACTCATGGCTGAACCGCAGTATGTCATGCCCGCTGAATGGGCTCCGCACGAGGCAACCTGGCTCTCCTGGCCGCACAAGCTTGAGTCATGGCCCGGGAAGTTTGAGCCGGTCCCTGCCGTTTTTGTTGAACTTGCCGCCTGGCTGAGTTCATCTGAAGATGTGCATATCAATGTGCTTGACCTGAAGATGGAGGAGGAGGTGCGTGCACTGCTTCTGGCATCCGCTCACCCCTGTCTCAACATGGAACGGGTATTTCTGCACCGGATTCCGACCAATGATGCCTGGTGCCGGGATCATGGGCCGAACTTCGTTTATCGTACCAGTGCGGATAAGAAGGAAAAGGTCATCCTTGACTGGGAGTACAACGCGTGGGGCGGGAAATATGAGCCGTACGACGACGACAATGCCGTTCCGTCCCGGATAGCCGCCATCAGCCGTACACCGCTGGAATCAACCGGTATGGTGCTTGAGGGCGGGGCGATTGATGTCAACGGAGAGGGGCTGCTCCTGACCACCGAGGCGTGCCTGCTCAACGCCAACCGCAACCCCACCATGAGCCGGGAGGATATCGAGCGGGAGCTCGGGCGCTGGCTCGGCATCAAGAAAGTACTCTGGCTCGGTGACGGGATCGCAGGCGACGATACAGACGGCCACGTTGACGATATGGCGCGCTTCGTCAGCAATAACACGGTGGTCATTGCTGTGGAGGATGATCCTGAAGATGAAAATTACATGCCGCTTCAAAAGAACTATGAGCTCCTCAAGGGGTATACCGATCTCGGGGGCGAGCCGCTACGGGTCGTAAAGCTGCCTATGCCGGATCCCGTCTACTATGAGGGCGAACGACTTCCGGCCAGCTATGCCAACTTCTACATTGCCAACAGCGTGGTTCTTGTTCCCGTTTACCGGTGTGAAAAGGACGCAGAGGCGCTTGGGATCCTCCGCGGTTGTTTTCCTGATCGGCAGGTGGTCGGCATCGACTGCAGCGACCTGATATGGGGGCTCGGGGCCATACATTGCGTTAGCCACGAGGAACCGGCTGATCCTGAAGCTTGATTTCCCTGCGGCCGGCGCGCCTGGCCGCTAAGCTCCATCATTGTTCTGCTACAGCTGTGTCAATACAGAACATGATGTACTGTTTTGACTCTCTCCTGCCTGCCGACGCCAAACATCCTCTTATTCATCATTAAGCTGCGTTTTCCCCGGCAACTCCCTGTATGCAGGGGGATGCCGGCATTGGGCATATTATTTTTGAAGGGCGACCACTCTTTGGCACGGCAGTTGCATATAAGAGGTATGCACATGAAACTCCTCACGCCCGTGGGGTTGAACAGGTGTAATGGGGGACACCTGTTCGAAAAAAAGCGGCTGAAAGGCCGCTTTTTTTTTATCCCCTTGATGCGACTGCAGCTATCCCGGGTATGGAACAGGGTCGTCTCATAATGAATCAGGCAGGTAATGATACGTAAGGATACTATGCAAAGAACCGTTGATTTTCGGGCGTTGGCACGGCAGTTGCATATAAAAAGTATATACACGAAACTCCTCACTCCCGTGAGGTGGAGCAGGTGTAATGGGGGACACCTGTTCAAAAAAAAGCGGCCGAAAGGCCGCTTTTTTTTTTCAATCAATGGGAGGGGCGGTATGCTCAGCCAAGAAGCAGTGCATCAAGGTTTCTGCAGTTCTGCTCCACAATGGCTGCCGACTGCTGCAGCGCCTTGAGTTCGTCCTCAGAGAGGTTGATTTCCAGAATCTGCTCCACGCCTTTTCTGCCGAGTTTGACCGGGGCGCCGCAGAATACGTTCTGGATGCCGAACTGGCCTTTAAGGCATGTGGTGCAAGGGAGGATGCGCTTGCGGTCCTTTACGATCGACTCGATCATCTCAACAGCTGATGCGGCGGGGGCGTAGAATGCAGAGCCGGTTTTCAGATGGTTGACGATTTCAATGCCGCCGTTCTTGGTGCGTTCGACAATCGCATTGATTTTGTCCATCGACATCAGTTCGGTGATCGGGATGCCGGCAACATTGGTGTACTTGACAACAGGTACCATTGAGTCGCCATGGCCGCCGAGCACGAATGCGTTGATGTCCTGCATGGAAACCTGCAGCTCTTCGGCAATAAAGCTCCTGAAACGGGCCGTATCGAGTACGCCTGCCATGCCGATGACCCGCTCCTCGGGAAGTCCGCTGACCTGACGGGCTACGTAGGTCATGACGTCGAGCGGATTCGATACCATGATGAGGATCGGATTCTTCGAGTACTGCATCACCTGGCTGGTGACCTCCTTGATGATCGTCGCGTTTTTCTGCAGCAGGTCTTCGCGGCTCATGCCGGGCTTTCGGGCCAGGCCGGCAGTGATGAGTATAATGTCGGAATCTGCGGAATCACGGTAATCGTTGGAACCCGATACCCTGGTGTCGAACAGTGCCACCGGTCCGGATTCATACATGTCAAGTGCCTTGCCCTGGGGAATGCCTTCTACGATATCAATCAGCACGACCTCTCTTGCCAGCTGTTTCTCTGCAATGCGAAGCGCTGCGGTTGCGCCAACATTGCCGGCTCCTATAACGGTTATTTTCATAAAGCGGTCAGTTTAAATGGTGTAATGTATTGATCTCGACCGGACATCCGGCGGAGGATATTGATAAGCCATCCGGAGGCGTTCGCTACCGAGGCGGAACCTTCACTTGGGTACTTCGTGCACGATATGTGCACTCCGTTTACAGCTACAGTTCTGCTGGAGGGGCTGCTGCCCCGTGGTCTTTCAATGTCCCCTGATTGCCGTGCCCGGGCACTCCTGAAAATCTGTGTCTCTCCCTGTCGTCGACGGGGAGGACCCGGGATTTCATAAAAAAAGCCGTCTTAAGATAAGACGGCTATAAAGAAATATAACCTTATTTTATGGCAAGCCAAACTCAGGAAGGAAGGATATCGACCTGTTTCTTGTTGTTTCGGCCGTTGCGGAATGTTACGACTCCGTCAACAAGAGAGAAGATGGTGTGGTCTCGACCGATGCCGGCATTGGTTCCGGGCTTGATGACGGTGCCTCTCTGGCGGAGGATGATGGTTCCTGCCGAGACGGTCGATCCGCCGGCGGCCTTTACGCCAAGGTATTTCGGGTTGCTGTCACGGCCGTTTTTCGTTGATCCGCCGCCTTTTTTATGAGCCATGGGAAAAAAATTATCGTTAGAAAACCTTTGCTGCCTTTCTTAAATGGAAACCACCTCGATCTGGGTCATCTGCTGGCGATGGCCGTTGCGTGACTGGTAGCGTTTCCGGCGTTTTTTCTTGAACACCACGACCTTGTCGTCCTTGACATGGCCAAGGACTTTCGCCTTGACGCTTCCTGCAGGATTGAGGACGGTGTTTGCTCCGTCGATCGTCGCCATGGAATTGATCTCCATGGTGTCGCCGATGGCGGTCTGTTGTCTGGGAACAAAAAGGGTGTCACCCTTTTTTACCAGATACTGCTTGTCAGAAATCTCGATCAGCGCCTGCATCTTGCTCGTATTAAGTGTATTGATGATAAAGGTCTCAAATATAGTATTCCCTGGCTCAAAATCAAACATTGAACTGATAAATTATTCCATGCCGGCCATAAGGGGGCGGGGGGCGCATGCAGAACCTTGCAGAATCCATTTTTCCGGGTGTCCCTCACCTGTTCCTTTCAAAGGACCTATCATATTGTCGGAATGAGGGCGCTTTCCGTCGGTATTGTCATCATGCCTCAAAGCTGTGGTTCCTGCTCTGTCGACGCCATAATGCGGAGACCGGGTTGCATCTGGGGTGCGTCGTGCCGGGCAGTGCACCCGGAAGAAACCGTGCCGAGGTGGAGGCATAAATACGTACATTCCTATCCGTCCGCATCTTCTCTATTTTGAACCGGCAGGGGCAGTATGGGCAAAGAAAAGCAAACCCTACAGGGCATTGATTCCTCCCCGGGTTCGGCAGGCCGGGACGACAGCGTTCGAAAAGAGTGGCTCGATGAGAAGCAGAATCCGTTCTACCGGAGGGTATTCGAGGAGGCCCAGACGGGCATTCTTATCCTCAGCCATCCTGAAGGGTGTATAGAGGATGCCAATCCGTTTCTTTTGCATCTGCTCGGCGGCAATATGGATGGCCTGAAAGGGAAGACCATTGCAGAGGCGGGTCTGGTCATGGATGAGCAGTCGAAGAATGTGATCAAAAGCTTCGCCCGGGTGATGACCTCCCATCAGGACGCACTGACGCTGCATACCTATAAAGGAGCTGTCATTACTGTCGAATGCGCAAGCAGGGTATTCAGTGTCGGCAGCAGGCGTTTCATCCAGTGCAATTTCAGCGATATCAGCAGCAGCAGGGAGCACGAGGAGCGGCTTCGGCTTTCAACTGCAACTGTTCTCATGAGCATGCAGGAGGTTGTTGAAACGCTGACGCGCATCATCGAATCCCGGGATGCCTATACCGTGGGGCATCAGGCCAGAGTTTCAGACCTCTCTGTAGCCATAGCCTATGAACTCGGCGTGAATGAAAATGCAATCAATGGCCTCAGGATTTCGTCGCTCGTCCATGATATCGGAAAAATTTCGATCCCACCACCACTTCTGACCAAGTCGGCGCCGCTCTCTTCTGTAGAACTTGAGATGCTGCACAACCATGTCAATACCGGATACGAATTTCTCAAAGGACTCCAGTTTCCCTGGCCCGTAGCAGACATCCTTTGCCAGCACCATGAGCGGCTTGACGGGAGCGGCTATCCCAAGGGGCTGAAAGATGGCGACATCTTCCTTGAGGCCCGTATCATAGCCGTTGCCGATACGCTTGAAGCAATGGCTTCAGATCGTCCTTACCGTGAAGCGCTTGGCATAGATGCAGCACTTGCCTTCATCGAGGAGGAAAAAGAGCGGCTTTACGATCCAGCTGTCGTTGATGCTGCCGTAAGGCTCTTCCGTGAAAAAAACTACTGTTTCCCTGACCCTCCGGCTGCCTGAAAGCCATCTTTCCGGTATGCTCCAGACCCGGGGCGCGCTTGGCGCAGCGTTTGTATATTTTGCACCGCGGCTGTAGTTTCCCTGTTCCGGATGCCGTTCCGGAACACAAGCCTCCTCTCAACTGCTGACAGAGATCCCTATGGCCGGAAAAAAGGGTGGTGGTGCCACAGAGCACTCCCCGATGATGCGACAGTACCTTGAGGTCAAGGAGCGCTATCCGGACTATCTTCTCCTTTTCAGGGTCGGTGACTTCTATGAGACATTTTTCGATGATGCCTGCACTATCTCCTCAGCGGTCAACATCGTCCTGACCCGCCGTTCGAACGGTGCTGCCGCCGACGTTCCGATGGCGGGTTTTCCCCATCATGCCAGCGAAGGCTACATCGCCAAGCTTGTCCGAAAGGGCTTCAAGGTGGCGGTCTGCGATCAGGTCGAGGATCCCGCCATGGCCAAGGGTATTGTTCGACGCGAAGTCACCGATATTGTAACCCCCGGCGTTACTTACAGCGACAGCATTCTTGATGACTGCCGCAACAATTACCTCTGTGCCGCCGCTTTCCTCAAGGACGGCCGTCGTAAGCTTACGGGTGTTGCTTATGTCGACGTGACGACGGCGGAGTTCAGGATTGCCACCGTCCTCTCGGAGTCGCTCGGTGACTTCATCCGCTCTCTCCATCCCTCTGAACTGCTGGTGCCGCAGTCGGAAAAAGGGAATATGGAAGCCCTGCTGAAAGGGAGCACGGGGATTCTCCTCACCGGCCTTGATGACTGGATGTTTGGTGAGGAGCATGCAGGAGAGGTGCTCTCGCGGCAGTTCCGAACCCATTCGCTCAAAGGCTTCGGCATCGAGGGCAATCGTGCCGGACGGGTTGCGGCGGGCGTCATTCTCCAGTACCTCGAGGAAACCCGGCAGGGCAGGCTTCAGTATATCACCCGGATTGCAGAGACGCAGGATGGGGAGTTCATGATGCTGGATCTGCAGACCAAGCGGAACCTCGAAATCATCTCTTCGATGCAGGACGGATCGCTGAACGGCAGTCTTCTCCAGGTCATCGACCGCACCTCCAATCCGATGGGCGGCCGCCTCATACGCCGCTGGCTGCAGCGACCGCTCCTCAGCGCGGAGCGTATACGGATGCGCCACGATGCCGTCGAGGAACTGCTCTGCGAGCGCCGTCGGCGCGGTTCGCTCGACGAACTGCTTTCGGGCATCAATGACCTTGAGCGCTCACTTGCGCGCATTGCCACCTTCCGCACTTCTCCCCGTGAGGTGCTCCAGTTCGGCCGCTCGCTTTCGGCTGTGCCGGGCCTGCGCGCTCTTGCCGGCGAGTGCTCATCGGGAAGACTCCGCACCCTTGCCACCGAACTGGAGGACGTTGGTGAGCTGACCGACGCTGTCGAGCGGGCGATCGATCCCGAATGTGGAGCTTCCATGCGTGACGGGGGGTACTTCAGAGCGGGCTACAACCACGAACTTGATGAACTTCGCAGCATCTCTTCAACGGCCAAAGACCGGCTGATGGAAATTCAGCAGGAGGAGCGCCTGCGGACCGGCATTTCCTCACTCAAGGTTCAGTTCAACCGGGTTTTCGGTTACTATATCGAGATCAGCCGTGCGAACATCGACAAGGTTCCTGCTTTTTATGAAAAGAAACAGACCCTCGTCAACGCCGAGCGATACACCATTCCGGCTCTGAAAGAGTATGAGGAGAAGATCCTTCATGCCGAGGAGAAAAGCCTCCGGCTTGAAGCCGACCTGTTCCACGAGCTGTGTGCCATGATTGCCGGCCATGCTTCGGTGGTTCAAAAGAACGCTGCGGTGATTGCAGAGCTGGACTGCCTCCGCTCCTATGCCGTTGCAGCTGAAGAGTACGGATACACGAAGCCGGAGATTGACGAAAGCCGCAATCTCAGGATACTGGGCGGCCGCCATCCGGTGCTTGAGCTGCTGCTGAGCCCCGATGACCCCTTCGTCAAGAACGACTGCGTATTTGATGACAGTCAGCGGATGCTGATGATTACGGGTCCGAACATGGCGGGAAAGAGTTCGTACCTGCGACAGGCTGGACTCATCGTCCTGCTTGCCCAGGCAGGGAGTTTCGTGCCGGCCGAATCGGCCGAAATCGGCCTTGTCGACCGGATTTTTACCCGGGTCGGTGCTTCCGACAATCTTGCCTCCGGAGAAAGCACCTTCCTTGTGGAGATGAATGAGGCGGCAAGCATTCTGAACAACGCCACAGCTTCGAGCCTCATCCTGCTCGATGAGATTGGTCGCGGTACCAGCACGTTCGATGGTATGTCGATTGCCTGGGCCATGAGCGAGTATATCGCCGAAACGATATGTGCCCGTACGCTCTTTGCAACACATTATCACGAACTTGCCGAGCTTGAAGAGCGGCTTCCGGGAGTGGTGAACTACAATGCCACCGTCATTGAAAGCGCTGACAGCGTGATTTTTCTTCGCAAGATCGTCAGAGGCTCCACCGACAACAGCTACGGAATCGAGGTTGCCCGGATGGCCGGTATGCCCCGGGAAGTGATTGACCGCGCACGCCAGATCATGGCCGGCCTCGAAAAACACGACGTTGCTGTTCCTGCCGCCCCCGCTGTTCGCGAAAGCATGCAGATAAACCTGTTCGATGCTGTTGAATCCCGTCTGCAGGCGGCTATTGAAGCCATCGACATCGATCGGCTTACACCCATCGACGCCCTGCTTGAACTCAAAAAGCTCCAGGGCTATCTCAATGCCAGACGCTGATAAATCCGTACTCCTGGTTTTTATCCAGGCCGATAGCGGAGTTGATGGAGCCTCCCTCCTCGGTGAGGCTTCCCACTCGACAGATCTTTTTTCATCGCTCAAAGACACTCTTTTCAGCGGCATCATCCGTCGGGCGCAGTTCGCCATTCCGCCACTTTCACTAATGATCCTCGGCTCCGTGAAAGTAGATGGCGTCCGTCAGGAGTACTGTGATCTGCGTTTTGAGCGCTTTCCAGCCGATCGGCACTGGGATCTCGTCGGCATCAGCGTGCAGACCGGTGCGGTGCGCCCTGCCTTTGAACTTGCCGCCGCCTTGAGGCATCGTGGAGTGAAAGTGGTGCTCGGCGGCCCCTACGTCACCCTCTTTGCGGAGCGGTGCCGGGAGCATGCCGACGTTCTGGTATGCGGCGAAGCAGACGACCTCTGGCGTGAGGTACTCCTGGACCTCCGGAAGGATGCATTAAGGGCTGAATACCGCCAGGAAACGCCGCCCGACCTCTCGCTTTCCCGTCCTGTCAGTAAATCCATACTCGACATTAAGAGCTATTTCACGACCAATGTGGTTCAGACCACCCGTGGCTGTCCATACAGTTGCGACTTCTGTACCGTGCATGTGATGAACGGTCACCGCCTGCGCCACCGTCCGGTGAAGGATGTTCAGAGGGAGGTAGAGGGTTTCTTGAAGGAAGACCGGCGGATATTCTTTTTTCTCGACGACACCATCAACGCAGATGAGCGCTATGCCCGGGAACTGTTCAAGGGGCTGATTCCCCTTGGCATCCGGTGGGTCGGCCAGTCTACCACCGCGCTCGGGGAGAACCCCGCTCTGCTTGAAGTGTTTGCGCGTTCCGGTTGCGGTGCGCTTCTCGTCGGCATTGAAAGCATCGGCGACGGCAGCAACCACGCCCACCATAAGTTCCATAATCCGGCTTCCCGTCAGGTGGCTTCAATCAAGGCGATACGGGAAGCCGGGATCTGTGTCTACGGCAGTTTTATCTATGGCCTTGACGGTGACACACTGGATATGCCGCGCCGTATCGAGGAGTTCATCGAAGAGACGGGGGTTGATGTTCCGGGCATCAACCTCCTGCGGCCGATCCCAGGAACGGATCTATTCACCCGACTTGCCGGTGAGCGGCGACTGCTGCATGATCCGGTGAATCACGACGCCTTCAGGTTCTCATGGGGTCAGGAGATGCTGTACCGGCCGAAGGCTGTTCCGATCGAGTCCTTCATCCCCTCATACGCCGGGCTTACGAAGAGGGTGTTTACGGTGGCAAACGCCCTGAAGCGTGCTGCCGCAGCACCAACCCTCCGGGCTTCCGTTCTCTCCTTCAATCTGCTTTATGTGCATCTGTACGGCCTTTCACGCCGTGATCTTTATCGCCAGCTGGCCACCCTTGCTGGATCCGGGGAAGGGTAGGGGATTTTTCAGCTGAGGGAGAGGATCTCCTCTTCGAGGAGCTGCTGGTTGTAGAGCTCGAAATAAATTCCCTGGTGCTCAAGCAGTTCCGTGTGGGAGCCGCTTTCGGCGATATGGCCGTCTTTGAGTACGATGATGCGGTCGCAGTTCTTTACTGTGGAGATCCGGTGGCTGATGAGGATGACGGTGGTATCCGGCAGCTCTTGGAGCAGGGCATCGAAAATTCTCGCTTCTGTTGCCGTATCGACGGCCGAGAGGGCATCGTCGAGGATGAGGATGCGTGGCTTCCATGCAACCGCCCGGGCAATGCATGCCCGCTGTTTCTGGCCCCCTGAAAGGTTGATCCCCTTTTCTCCGAGCATGGTTTCAAACGCGTCGGGAAAGTCCTGGATGTCGTCATGAAGCATGGCCGTACGGCTGGCGTCCAGTACCTCATCGGCACTGCTTCGCCTGCTGCCCCAGCTGATGTTGTGCGCGATGGTGTCCGAAAAGAGGAAGTTGACCTGCGGCACGAACCCGATCTGTTCGCGCAGCCGTTTCAGGGGCAGGCTTCTGATGTCCTGTCCGTCGAGGATGATGGAGCCCCCGGTTGGTTCGTAGAGGCGCGGGATAAGGCTTACGAGGGATGTTTTTCCCGATCCTGTCGCTCCGACAATGGCGGTCTTTGTGCCGGCGTTGATCTCAAGCGTCACGTGATCAAGGACCGGCCGGTCCTCATTGCCGGGGTAGCTGAAGCTGATGTCCCTGAATGACAGGCTTCCGGAGGAACCTTCCTGCTGCGAAGCATCACCACGCTCCGCCGTCCCCTCGGTATCGGGTTCGGGCTGCATGCCCATTATTTCATCAAGCCTTGCCTGGGCAGAGGATGCTTTCTGGATGATGCTCGTCACCCAGCCGATTGAGATGATCGGCCAGCTGAGCATTGTGACATACACGATGAACTGCGCGATGCCGCCGATGGTCATCGTTCCCTCTGTAACGCTTGTACCGCCTATCCATATCACCGGAAGCAGCGAGAAGGCGGTGAGGGAGGTCAGGAATGCAAAAAAAAGAGCCTGCAATTTTCCCAGAGAGAGGTTTTTCCCGTAATATTCCCTGTTGAGCTTTTCGAAGCGGTCAATCTCAAACGCCTCTCTCGTGTAGCTTTTGACGATGCGGATGCCGGAGAGGTTTTCCTGAACAAGGTTTGTGATGGCCGCATAGCTTTCCTGTATGCTTTTCGAGCGCTTCTGCATCGATCGCCCAATCCGATACACCGACCAGCTGAGGACCGGGGCTGGCAGGAGAGCGAAGAAGGTGAGTTTAGGCGAAAGAGCAATCATCGCTGCCAGCGCGAAGAGAAGGCGGAAAAAAGTGTTCAGGGAGTACATGATGCCTGGGCCGAGGAACTCTCTTACAGCGTTCAGGTCATTGGTGCCCCTCGATATGAGCTCACCGGTGCTCATGCTGTCATAGAAGGACCTTGGAAGGTGCTGCAGGTGGCGGTAGTAGTCGTTCTTCAGGTCATATTCGATATGGCGGGATGTGACGATGATGCTTTGGCGGACGAGGAAGAGAAAAAAACCGCTTAAAAGAGCGAAGAGGACATAAAGGCCGGTGTTTCGGAGGACATCCTCAATGATGAAACTGCCGTTCATGCTGTCGACGGCCAGGCGGATATAGCGGGGCCCGATGACGGCGAACAGGTTCGTAAGGATGATGAATGCAAACCCTGCAAACAGTTTCGTGCGGTACCTGCTGAGATAAGGCAGGAGGCTGAGAAGATTTTTCATCCGTCATTTCATCCGTCATGTTTTTGATGTAGCGGTAGTAAATGTATAATAAGAATGACGAAATCAAAACTATGCCATACGGGGGAGGCTCATGTCGTTTGACGCCAGCAAAAATTACTACTCGATAGGTGAGGTCAGCCGGATTGCCGGTGTTCCGGCCTATCTGCTGCGCTACTGGGAGACCTTTTTCAAGGAGCTTCGACCCGGTAGGGATACCCGCGGCAACCGTCGCTACACGAACCGCGATATGGCTCTCGTGCTCAATATCAAAGATCTGGTCTATGAGCAGGGCTACCGGCTTGGTAAGGCGAGCGAACTGATGAAGAATGAGGGAAAGACGAGGGACGAGGATCCCCGAACCGGCGAAATCCTTCGCCTGCAGAAGGAGATCGGCCATGTGGACAAGAAAAACCGGGTGGTTGACCAGCGTAGGGTGGCTGTGCTGAAGGAGGTTAAATCGGAGATCGAGGAGATCCTGCAGCTGCTCGGTTGATGCTCCAGGGAGATGGCTTCCGGGGCGGAATGAAGTGGGGTCGGAGTTATGCGGTTATAAAAACAGAAAGCCGGCTGAGGCCGGCTTTCGTGTTGTGTTGTTGTCCGATTGACTGCTTACTGAGCGTAGAGCACTTCGAACTGGCCGGTGCCGCCTTTGCAGACATGCTCCACCCAGCGGGCGTAAGCGCCACCGCTCCAGCGGTATTCCTCGAGGTTCTGCGAGCGGAACTGAGGAGCTGCGTAGCGGATCTTGTATCCCTTCGGAAGAACGATCTTGAGCTGGGTATCGACGGTGAAGTCGTTGAACTTGCCGACCATGCCGTGGTGGACCAGCGGGATGAGAGGGTGGTTCAGGATCCTGCGGAGTCCGCCGCCGGCATCTACGGAAACGCCGGGGAAGTCGCCGTCAACTTTGACTTCGATGCCCTGTGAATCGGAACGGAATCCAGCTTCAACGGAGGCCGGCCTGTTGAGCTTGTCGGCCGGGAAGAGCTCCGCCCAGCGTGCGATGGAGTCAACGATGCCCGATCCGCCGTGCGAGAAGCGCCAGCGGGTGACGCCGACGGGACCCTTGTCGCCGCTCTGGGTGCCGATGCTGTTGACTTCAATCTTGGAAATCCTCTGGCCACCTTCGTTGAGTGCGGTGAAGGCAGGTCCGATGAACCAGAACTCACGGATCCAGTCATTGAATGCGCCGGTGGTCTGGAGAGCTTTCAGGGTACCTTCCCAGGTATCGATGACATCGTTGTTGTCAAGCGGCACCTTCATGATGATGTCGTGGAACTGGCGACCCTGCATGTAGATCGGGTTCGGCACGTTCCTGCGGACTGCGTCGGAGCGGTAGTAGAACAGATTGACGACAGAGCCTTCGAATGAGAACGAGTGGGAGAAATCACCGACGGTGACGGAACCCTCACCGACGCAGATCCTGCGTTCTTTTGTTTCATTGGCGATGTCAGCTTCGATGACCAGCTTGTTCTTCGTGCTGTCGACGATGGATTCGATGACAGCCGAGAACCGTACAAAGCCCTTAGCGGGATCCAGGGGCTTCACGTTGATCTTGACATTGCAGTCTGCGGGCAGCAGCGGGAGGGCCGGGGGGACGTTTACTTTCGCCCTGGCTTTTACCTTTCCCCACGAGCTCGAACCGCCTTCGAGAACGATTTCGTAATCGGAGTGTGCGGTGGTCGCGTCTTTAGTGCCGAAAAGAGCCATAATGATTTCTCCTTTTTCTGATGGCGTTGAAATTGGATATTTGCAGGGGCCCGTTTTACTGAAAGCCTACCCCTGTTAAATAACAGCTTGAAATAAATTTAAAGAATAATTAATCAATAAAAAAGCAAAATATCTCCGTCGTGTTTATCTCTTAGCACGAAATGTTGTATAATTTTTCTGCCTCTTCTGGGTTCATTGACTTCTTTCATTGATTTTACCCTCTCTCAGCAATGACTGCTTACCCGAAGGCTGCCGACCGGCTTTTCCGTTCCTCCTATGTATCCCCTCTCCTCAGCGGAGTGCTTCTTGCCGTTTCGTTTCCTTCTTATCCATCCATCCATCTTGAACTGCTCGCCTGGGTTGCCTTGGTACCGTTGCTGCTGAGCATTGCCGAGGATCAGTCGGCCGGATCGGTATTCCGCAAGTCCTACGCTGCCATGCTTGCCTATTCGGCCGGTGCTCTCTGGTGGGTGTGCATTGCCACGCTGCCCGGCGGCATCATGACCATCGTTGCGCAGGCGTTTTTCATGACCGTGCCGTTCATGCTGTTTTTCATCTGCAACCGTCTCTGGGGGCTGCTGCGGACCCTTGTCGCCTTCCCGTTTATGCAGGTGGGGTGGGAGTGGCTCTATATGCAGCAGGATCTGTCGCTCGGCTGGCTGACGCTCGGCAATTCCCAGGCGAACCTCAATGCCATGGTGCAGTATGCCGACATTACGGGAGTGTGGGGCATCAGTTTCTGGCTCACCTCATTCAATGTGCTTGTCGTGCTTGCCGTTCTCGGCGGAAGGAGGCTGCTTGTCCCCTATGCCGGCGCCCTGCTTGCGATGGTGCTCGCTCCTCTCGCTTACAGCGCCGTGGTCCTGCATTCCCAAGGCGGAGCGGATACTGCGGGAACGATTCGGGTCAGCCTCGTGCAGCCCGACATAGATCCGTATGAAAAGTGGGACCGATACACCGGCAGCGAAACCCTGGACCTCTATTACCGGCTGACCGACCGCGCCGTCAGGGAGAGCCGTCCCGATCTGGTTGTATGGCCTGAAACAGCCCTGCCGTTCTTTATTCTTGATGATGGTAATGACGAGTATCTCTCCTCGCTGCGGCGTTCACTCAGCCGCTGGCACGTCCCTCTCCTGACCGGCTTCTCGGACATCGTCTATGCTGCTCCAGGAGAAGAGCCCCCTGCGGCAGGGACGGGAAAGTTCGACCGGCAGAGCGGCCGCTTCTATGAGACATACAATGCATCCATGCTTCTGTCTCCGGAGATGGACAGCCTTCAGGTATACCGTAAAGCGCGTCTGGTTCCCTTTGCTGAGCGGGTCCCCTATACCGAGTATTTTCCGGCACTTGAACATCTGGCGTTTTCCCTGGCAGGGGTTGGGAGTTGGGGCCGGGGGCCAGGGCCCTCCCTTATGGATCTTTATCCCGCAGGCCGTGAGCGGGTAAGCATCGCCAACATTATCTGCTACGAGTCCATTTTTCCTGGCTATGTGTCGGAATTTGTCCGGGAGGGCGCCGAACTTCTGACACTGGTGACCAATGACGGATGGTACGGAACATCATACGGCCCCTGGCAGCATCTGGCGATTGGTCGCCTCCGCTGCATCGAGAACCGGCGTGCGATGGCCCGGTGCGCCAATACGGGCGTCACCGAGTGCATCGATCCTTTCGGTCGAACCATAGCAAGGGTTCCGTGGTGGGAGGAGCGGGTCCTCAATGCCGAGGTTCCTCTGGGTCATGCCTTGAGCTTCTATACCCGCTACCCCGACCTGCTGGCGAAGGCCAGCGTGGCAGTATCGATTCTATTGCTGCTGTCGGGAGGCGTTCGGAAGCGTCTCCTCAGAGGCCGTAAGCCTTGATTTTCCTGTAGAGTGTCCGTTCGGTGATACCGAGTTGTGCGGCTGCAATCCTTTTGCTTCCGCCGGCGGAGCTGAGCGCTTCGGCAACGGCCTGTTTTTCGGCGGCGTCGAGCGGGCGGAGCTCTGCGTTTTCGGGTGCCGCAGGCCCGTCGGCAGCTTGCGCCGCAGGGACTGGCAGAAGGAGATGATGCTGTGTGGGCGGCTGTGTGCCGTGCATGAGCTGCTGCATCATCTGGCGGAGTTCGCCCACTTCTTGTCGGAGCTGGATGATGCTGCTGTAGATGAGCTGCATTTCGTTCTTTTCAGAACGGGTGGGGTCGTGGACGAGGCTTTTGAACCGGCTCCGCTGCACCAGGTGCTTGTCGAGGATGTCGGGCGTGATTTCTCTGCCCTTTTCCAGTACGAGGATGGATTCGACGAGGTTGCGCAGTTCGCGGACATTGCCTGGCCAGGGGTATCGGAGGAGCATTTCTGTGGCTTCGGGGCTGAACCCTTCAAACGGTATCCTGTGCTTTGCCTGGAACTCATGCACGAACTGTTCTGTCAGGAGCAGGATGTCGCTGCCTCGCTCACGCAGTGGCGGTATGTGCAGTTCTACGCTGCGGAGCCTGTAGTAAAGGTCCTCTCTGAAGTTTTTATCGCTGACCGATTGGATGAGGTTCCTGTTTGTGGCCGCGATGATGCGGGTGTCGGAGTATATGGACTGGGATGCACCGACCCGCTGGAACTCGCCGTTTTCAATGACCCGGAGAAACTTTACCTGCGTTTCGGTGGGCATTTCTCCGATTTCGTCGAGGAAAATGGTGCCGCGGTCAGCAGATTCAAAGTAGCCTTTTCTGGCCTGTACGGCTCCGGTGAACGCCCCTTTTTCGTGCCCGAAGAGCTCTGATTCGAGAATCCCGGCGGGAATGGCACCGCAATTGACAGGGATGAAACTGCCTCCGGCCCGCCGGCTGTGGTCATGGATGAAACGTGCCAGCACCTCCTTGCCCGAACCGGTTTCGCCGGTGATGAGTACCGTGATGTCGGTTGCGGCAACCTGAAGTGCGAACTGGCGGAGCCGCACCATGTGGTCGCATTTTCCAATGAGTCCGGTTTCTTTTTTCATCTCGATGGTCCTGTGGCGGCAGCAATCATCCGTTTACCTGATGGGTATGGCAACGGAGCTGAAGGAAAGGCGCCGTGCTGCCGATTTTGCCGCATCGGCGCTCGGGAACCCTTTTGCAAGGCGTACTTTGTACATCTGGTTCTCGAAAACGACGGTGACGGGTCCCTCCGCTGAAAGCCTCGAGGCATATGCCTCTGCGTTCGCCCTGTTGCTGAAGCTTCCGAACTGCAGCGTATGGGTATCAGCTCCACCGTATGCTGTCGTGCTGAAGGCGGCCGGTTTTGCGCTTTCCACGGCGGGCGCAGGCGCTGGTGCTACAACGGGTGCCGGTGCAGGGGGCTTTGGTGGCGCTTTGACTGCAATCGGTGCTGCTTTTGGTTGCGGTGCCGGTGCCGCTGCCGGGGTTGGTGCAGGGGCAGGAACGGGTTTCGATAGCTGCGGCGCAGGAACCGCTGCTGTCAGCGAGCGGTTATAATCTGCGATGCGCGCATGGCTGATCGGGTCGATTGCCGGGTCGGGGTACATAGCAAGCTGGCGCCGGAACAGGGACACAGCCTTAGGCCCATCTTCCGTCAGGAGTGCTTCAATGACGGTTTTTTCAGATCCGGCCACGGCTTTTTGGCGGATTGATTGTAATAAATATGTTTTATCTTGCTTTACATACTGCCGGATAAGCGCCGAGTAGGAGACCTCACCCGCACCGCTGGCTTCAGGGGAAGCAGTCACCAGTGCGGCGGACGCCGCGATACAGAGCGCAAACGAACGAAGCATGGAGTTGGTCTTTCCTCTGGGCATGGTGCTACGGGTTGAAATGTTGCAGGGGCATCGGGTGATCGGTGCATATTGGTATAGTTTCCGCGCAGTCAATATGACAAATTTTTCATATAAACGGAACCCTCAACGCCGTTCCTGAATACAACCAGAGAGACTAATGCCCTCCATTTCAGTCCACGCGTTCGCCAAAATCAACCTCGGACTTTTCATCACCGGAAAACGGGACGACGGGTACCACAACCTTGAAACCATTTTTGCCCCCGTCAGTTGGCACGACACGCTTTGTTTCAGCCCGGCTGACGCCATTTCAATGCGCTGCACGAACGCCGATCTTCCGACTGACGGCAGCAACCTCTGCATCAGGGCAGCCCGGTCGCTGCAGGAGTTCTCCGGCGTCATGGATGGCGTGTCGATTGAGCTTGACAAGCAGGTGCCTTTCGGTGCGGGCCTTGGTGGCGGAAGCAGTGACGCTGCAACCGTGCTGCGGGTGTTGAACGGGTTCTGGAACATCAATGCCCCTTTGGAGGACCTGCACCCGCTGGCGGTGAAGCTGGGTGCCGACGTACCCTATTTTCTCGAAATGGAGGGGCTCGCCTATGCAGGTGGCATCGGCGATGAACTGACTGATCTGCATGCCGCACTTCCCTGGTACGTTGTGACGGTGTTTCCGGCGGAGCACATCTCCACTGCGTGGGCCTATGGGAACTTCCACGCTCGATTCGGGCAGAGCCGTCCCGATATCCGTACGATAGCCTCCGACCTGTCCGGAATCGGGGACAGCGGGCGGCTTGGGCTGTTTGAAAATGATTTTCAGTCTGCCGTCTTCGAGCAGTTTCCAAAGGTCAGCAGGGTCCATAGGGATCTGCTCGAGGAAGGAGCGGTGTTCGCCTCGCTCTCAGGCAGCGGTTCGGCCGTCTACGGTCTGTTTGAAAGCCCTCTGGATGCCCGGCGTGCCATTGAGCGCCAACCGGCAGCTTATCCCACCAACCTTACCCCCCCCGGTTTTTCCATGCGGCAGTAGCGCTGCTGCAGGAGCCTTCTTCTTTTCAGCCCTTGCGGCCCGTGATGATTGACTGGAGCTCTCCAGATATCAGGCGGAGGTCTTCATCAAGAAAGTGCGACGAGTGCAGCCGGGTGCGTTTGACTGCAGAAAAGTCAAGCACGGTTTCGAGCACCTCCTCCTTGAATAGCGGGGCGTTCTTGATGGCTGTGCCGTCCGGCCCTGTCAGGGATGAGTTTCCCCAGTAGGTGAAACTGTCTTCATTGCCCACCCGGTTTACGCAGCATACGAAGGTGCTGAAGAGAAAGGCATAGGTGGAGGCGATGGTCTGCCACTGGGTGACGATCGGCGGCAGCCCCGATCCCGGCGACATACGAAGCGGACTCGACATCAGCACCATAAGGAGCTGGGCTCCCTGGTGGGCAAGCAGATAGGGTACCGACACATGCCAGAAGTCCTCGCAGATGGCGACCCCTATGCGGCCGAGTCTTCGCGAGTCGACAACCGTGATCTCCTGCCCCGCTGAAAAATAGCGGAGCTCCTCAAACATGCCGTATGTGGGCAGGTATATCTTGCGGTGGATGCTTCGTCCCTTTCCGTCTTCGAACATGAACGCCGAATTGTACACCCCATACTCTTCGCTCAGCTCTATTCCTCCGCAGATGATGGTGATATCGCGGCTCAGCTTCCTGAGCGGCTCGAGGCGGGGGTCATCGATATGCATGGCGATGTCCTGCGCCGCATCCTGAACGTTGTAGCCTGTCAGCGAGAGTTCTGGAAACGCTATGGCATCAGCGCCGCCCTTCAGGGCCTCTTCGGCAAGCAGGCAGTGGCGGGCGAGGTTTTCATCGAAATTCGCGAGGGTGCAGTCTGTCTGGGCTATATGCAGTTTCGCTTTCAGCATCGTCGGTTCAGGGTTTAGTGGTATGGATAGAAGAGGTAGAAGACGAGGGATATCATGGCAAGCATCCACATCCCCGGGCTGAGCTCCCTGTGGCGGCCGGTGAAGAGCTTCATCAGCACGTGGGCAAGGAAGCCCGCTGTGATGCCCACGCCGATGTTGAAAGTAAAGATCATGAGGATGATGGTGAGGAACGCCGGAATCAGTTCGGCGTGATCCCTGAAGTCCAGTTTCGTCACCGAGCCGAGCATGAACATCCCGACGAGCACCATGGCGGGGCCGTAGGCGAAGGATGGAACGACGGTGAGGAGCGGGGAGAAGAAGAGGGCGAGGGCAAAGAACCCCGCGATGACCACTGCCGTGAACCCTGTCCGCCCGCCCTGCTCAATGCCGGTCGCCGATTCAATGAAGATGCCGGCCGTCGTCGTGCCGATGAGTGCGGCGATGAGGGTCGAGAGGGCATCGACCAGCATGGGCTTTTCGATGTCCGGGAGGTTACCCTCCGTGTCAAGCAGACCTGCCCGGGAGGAGAGGCCGTAAAGGGATCCCATGGTGTCGACAAAGTCCATGATGAGGACGCTGGTGATCACTCCGAGGAATCCGAGGGTGAAGGCTGCGTGGAAGTCGATCTGCAGCAGCACGGGGCCGATGGCGGGCGGGAGGCTGAACGGGGATGCGGGCATGTCGACAAGGCCTGTCATGACGCCGCAACCGGTGGCGGCTGCCATGCCGATGAGGATCGCTCCGCTTTGTTTCCGGGCTATGAGCACGGCGGTAAGCAGCAGGGCTGCAAGACCGAGCAGCACGGGAAGAGCAGTGATATCGCCCATCCGGACCGGCGCACCCGGAACTCCGATGGTGATGACCCCCATGTCGCCGAGACCGAGAAAGGCGAGGAACAGACCGATGCCGACGGGGAAGCTGTGCTTCAGGGATGCCGGGATGGATTCTGCCAGCCATCGCCGCAGCCCTGCAAGGGTCAGGATGGTGAAGACCAGGCCGCTGAGAAAGATGGCCGCAAGCGCTGTCTGCCAAGAATAGCCGAGCACCTGCACGACCGTGTATGCTATGAATGCGTTTTCGCCCATGTAAGGAGCTACGGCAAACGGGCGTTTGGCGTAGAGCCCCATGAGGAGGGTGCCGGTGAGGGCGGTGAAGATGGTTGCCGTCGTCGACGCTCCCCTCGGCATGCCCGCTGCTTCGAGGATAGCCGGGTTGACGACGATGATGTAGGCGAGGGTGAAGAATGTTGTGAGCCCGGCGAGGAACTCCTGCCGGTAACCGGTGCCATGCTCTTCAAACCCGAAATATGACCGTATACCCATTGGCATTTTCCCCTGAATGGTTGCGCCTTTCTTTTTGTTGTCAGTCGTAAATGATAACGATTTCTTTGGATAATCCGTCGAAACGCCTATATTGGATTAAATAAGTCCTATTTAAAACCCAGTCATTAATTCAGTCATTAAATCCACTCAATCATCTTAAGGAGGAGCCATGGGTGTTCTAGTCGGGCGCAAAGCGCCGGAATTCAATGTAGAGGCCGTTGCCGGCGGCAGGGAGTTTGTCGATTCCTGCAGACTTTCGGATTTCAGGGGGAAGTATGTCGTTCTTTTTTTCTATCCGCTTGATTTCACCTTCGTCTGTCCTACCGAACTGCATGCGTTTCAGGAAAAACTGGAGGAGTTCAAAAAGCGCAACGTTGAGGTTATCGGCTGTTCTGTCGACTCCAAGTTCTCGCATTTTGCATGGCTGCAGACCCCGCGCAACCGGGGCGGCATCGAGGGCGTGACCTATACGCTCCTGTCCGACCTCAACAAGACCGTTTCAGCCGATTACGATGTGCTGGCTGAAGGAGCCGGCGTGTCTTTGCGCGGACTGTTCCTGATTGATAAAGAAGGGATTGTGCGTCATCAGGTGGTCAACGATCTCGGGCTCGGCCGCAACGTGGACGAGGTTCTCCGCATGGTTGATGCGCTGCAGTTCACCGAGCAGTTCGGCGAGGTGTGCCCTGCCAACTGGAACAAAGGCGACAAGGCGATGAAGCCTACCGATGAAGGCTTGAAGGATTTTTTCAAGGACGAGTAAGACCCGCAGAAGTTTTTTATCTACAAGCGTAAGAGAACAAAGAGCCGCCGATATCGTCCTGATACCGGCGGCTCTTTGTTTTTCGTAGTACCGTTCAGATGAGCGGTCTCCGGTCCGGCTCAGTATGCTTTTGCGAATACCACTTTCTGAGCTGCGGGGTTGCCGGAGTAGATGCAGGTGCCGGGATCGTTCATCCGGTAGCGTTCGATATAGCCGTCCTCTTCAGGAAGGACCCTGATGGTGGCTTTTGTCTCTTCCTTTATCTTTTCTTCAGTTTCGGCAGTGCCGTCCCAGTGTGCAATGACGAATCCTTTTTCGACAGCGGCCTTGAACTCTTCATAGCTGGAGGCTTCAACCGTATTCTCTTCACGGAACAGGAGGGCCTTCTGGTACATATCCTTCTGCATGGCATCGAGGATCTCCTGCACCGCCCGCGGGAGCGTCTCGCCGAGCTGCAGTTCACTCTTTTCGAGGGTGTCGCGACGTGCGGCGATGCAGATCCCTTTTTCAATATCGCGTGGGCCGACTTCAATGCGGACAGGAATGCCCTGCAGTTCATATTCTGCGAACTTCCAACCAGGCGAGTTCTGTTCACTGCCGTCGACAAATGCGGGAATTCCAGCTGCTTTCAGGGATGCGGCCATGGCGTCGGCCTGCTCCAGTACGGCAGCCTTGTCGCCTCGAAGAATCGGGATGATGACTACCTGGCGCGAGGCAAGTTTCGGGGGAAGTACAAGACCCCGGTCGTCGGAGTGGGCCATGATGAGCGCTCCGATGAGCCTGGTCGAAACACCCCAGCTGGTGGCCCATACGTAATCAAGACGGCTGTCTTTGGTCTGGAACTGGCAGTCGAAGGCCTTTGCAAAGTTCTGGCCGAGGTTGTGCGAGGTGCCTGCCTGAAGGGCCTTGCCGTCCTGCATCATCGCTTCAATGCAGTAAGTCTCCTCAGCGCCGGCGAATTTCTCGCTGTCGGTTTTCCGGCCCATGATGACCGGCATGGCCATGTATTCTTCAGCGAAGGTGCGGTAGACGTTGATCATCCGCATGACCTCCTCCTGCGATTCCTCGGGCGTTGCATGGGCGGTATGGCCTTCCTGCCAGAGGAATTCGGTAGTGCGAAGGAAGAGGCGGGTGCGCATCTCCCAGCGTACCACATTGGCCCACTGGTTGATGAGGATCGGCAGATCCCGGTATGATTGGATCCATTTCTTGTAAGAGGACCAGATGATGGTTTCCGAAGTCGGACGTACGTAGAGCTTTTCGGCAAGTTCCTCTCCTCCTCCATGGGTGACGACGGCGCATTCGGGCGCGAACCCTTCGATATGTTCCGCCTCCTTGGCGATGAAGCTTTCAGGGATGAAGAGGGGGAAGTAGGCGTTGACGTGGCCGGTTTCCTTGAACATCCGGTCAAGGGCAGCCTGCATCTTTTCCCAGATTGCATAGCCGTTCGGCCGGATGACCATGCAGCCGCGCACGTCGGAATAGTCTGCGAGTTTTGCCGAGCGGACCAGGTCGATGTACCACTGGGAATAGTCTTCGTTTCTTGCGGTGATTTTATCTGCCACGGATGTAAGTGCTTAGGGTTGATGCTGCTGCTCTCGGGGAGCAAAAATATACGACTACTGCTCGAACTTTTTCATCTTTTCCATCAGGTTTTTCAGGTGGGCCTTGCGGTCCTGGCTGATTGGAGCCTCGTCCATGATGACCTTCCGGTACCCCCCGGGTACCCTGAATTCTGAGTCGGAGAGCTTTTTCGGCCATACCTGCACGAGTTCCATCCGGTTCGTAGTGCCGCCGGAGGACTGGATGATGCGAACAGGGAATCCCTCGACGCCTGCTTTTTTCAGGGTTCTGGAGAGCGAGGTGTTTGAGAGACGGGGGTTCTGCGACTGCAGGATGCGGAAGGTCGAAAAATCTCCGAGACCTTCGGCTACCCAGAGCTCGAGCCGTTCAGTACTGCTTTTCAGCCTGATGTGGCGGCAGGGGTATCCTTTCAGGGTGGTGTTCGGGAGCCGTTCGAGGGTGTAGTTGCTGTCAAAGTCGAGGAGCGTTGCGTTTTCAGCCGCGGTACGGAGGTTCACCGGGGACCAGGACCCTGTGTCGTGATTGATGATGATGGCTTCATCCGGCTTTGCGGCCTTGGTGATGACGGCCGTGCGCAGCGGATCTGGTACCCTCTGGAGCTGGACGAACATCTCCATTTTCTGGGCCCGGTCTCCGAAATAGTAGGTAACCTCTGCCTTGCCGGAGGGCATGGTAAGGAGCATTTCCATGACCCCTGTGAAAGTCGCTGCAGCAGTTGCTCTGCCGGTCAGGATGGAAGAGAGGAGGATGAGGAGAAGTGTCAGCAGTCTGTTCATCGGTGTCTGGTTTGTTGGTATATGCTCGCATGGTTCCCTTAGGACATAAAGCTACGCAAATCTCGGAACATCCTTTGTGCCGCCGGTTTTTTATAATGCGGGGGAGGGTGTACATTCATGTTTCGCCGGACGCATCAATGCATCATCGGCGGCAATTCTCCACACCAAGCTATCGTGACGAAACCGGCACAGGAATGGCAGGTCCGAGGCCTGCTGAAAACAACGGCGGAGTTTTTTCTCTCCAAAGGGGTCGATGAAGCGCGTCTCGGTGCTGAGCTTCTGCTCGCGCATGTGCTCAAGATGGCACGTCTGGACCTCTATCTGCAGCACGAGCGGCCGGTCTATCCCGATGAACTCGAGCGCTTCAGGGAGCTCTGCCGCCAGCGCCTCGGCGGCCGGCCGTTGCAGTACATCACCGGTGAGCAGTGGTTTTACGGTCTGCCATTCCATGTCGACCGGCGGGTGCTGATTCCCCGTCCCGAAACGGAGCTGCTTGTCGAGTTTGCCCTTGAGCTGCTTGAGGCAGATGGGGCCAGTGCCTCCGGTGGAGTGCGCATCCTCGATGCCGGAACCGGCAGCGGGTGCATTGCCCTGACCATGGCGCTGCGTATGCCGACGCTGCAGGCCGTGGGGATCGATGTCTCCCTGGATGCTCTTGAGGTTGCCCGCACCAATGCAGAGCGGCATGGAGCCGGGGATCGGGTGTCGTTCGCCGTCGGCGACATGACGGATCCCTTGTTCTCGCCGCCAGGCGCCCCGTTCGACATGCTCGTCTCCAACCCGCCCTACATCCCTGAATCCGAATGGGCCGGCCTGCAGCCCGAGGTTCGGGATCATGAGCCGAAGCTGGCGCTTACGGTTCCGGTCGGTATGGAGTGTTACCAGGTTTTGAGCGCTACGGCGGGCCGTCTGCTCAGGCCCGGCGGGTGGATCGCAGTGGAAATCCATGCGGACGGTGCCAGGGGGGTGGTGAAGCTCTTCGAAGAAGCGGGCATGCAGGATATCGTGGTAAAGAAAGATTACGCAGGCCAGGACAGGATCGTTGGCGGGCGGTTGCCCCGATGAAATTAATTGCCACCGCGCATTGTTTTTCTCCATGGTAAGCGCTTGGTTTCCCCCGTGACTCCAGTTGAGGTGCGATGTTGTCGCGGCGGAGTGTTTTTCGTACATTCCCTTTTCTTTACGGGCAGCGTACTGTCAGGTATCAAAACAGGTAACAGTTCAGATGGGTTCTCGTGAGTTGAACTTGCGGGAACGGCAGGTGCTGGGGATCATCATCCAGCTTTATGTGGTTACTGCCGCTCCTGTAGGCTCCAGGTACATAGCAAGGAATTACAGCCTCGGTCTTTCAGACGCCACGATACGCAATGTCATGGCTGATCTTGAGGCTGAAGGGTATATAAGCCAGCCCCATACTTCAGCCGGGCGGATTCCCACCGATCTCGGGTATCGGTACTACGTTGACCTTATCATGAAGGTGCAGCGCATCGATGAGGAGGAAAAGCGGCGGATGGAGTCGGATTTCGGTCCGATCAGCATGGAGGGAAGGGGGACCTCGGCCGAGGTCCTGGTCTCTGCTGCGAAGGTTCTCGGGAGTATTTCGCGTCAGCTCAGCGTCGTCCTTTCTCCGACCCTGTCGAATGCGGTTTTCGAGAAGCTCGATATGGTGCTTCTGAGCTCCACCAGGATGATGGTGGTGCTTTCCATCCAGTCGATGTTCGTTAAGACCATTGTCATGGAGCTGCAGCATGAACTGACGCGCCAGAAGGTTGACGAGGTCGTCGACCTTCTCAATGAACGGCTCTCGGGGCTGACGCTTTCGGAAATCCGCCGCTCGATCACCCGCCGTCTTGCCGGCAGCAGTTGCGACAGCGGACTGAAAGAGCTGATCGTGCGCTCGGCAGACAGCCTGTTTGACGAGTCGCCCATTTTCGAACGTCTCTATATCTCGGGTGCGGAGTACATCGTGGAGCAGCCGGAATTCAAGCAGCCGGAAAGGGTACGGGAACTGATCACCATGATTGAGGACAAGTTCAGTGTTGCCCGCCTTGTCGAGGATATCGCGCCGAAGCAGGACCCAAGCCGCACTGCAGGACATGATGTGTCAATCAGCATCGGGCGTGAGAACAGCGCACGGCAGGCTGAGGATTTGACCATCGTCTCCGCTCCATATTATGCCGGCAGCATGGTTGGAACGCTGGGTATCCTGGGGCCGAAACGAATGGATTATGAACATGCTGTCCGAGTATTGAACTACATGGCGGGCTGCTTGACAGCAACGCTGTCGGATGTCAACTAAATATAATTTTCGATTCAATGATGAAGAAAGCAGAAGACCCTTTGCAGGACAGGGAAGGAACCATACAGGAGCCCGCCGAAGGACAGGAAAATACCGCAGCGCCGGACCAGTCGGCAGAAGTTGCATCGCAGGAATCAAGGATTTCCGCCCTTGAACGAGAAGTGCAGGCCGAAAAAGAGCAGAACGGGAAATTCCGCGATGAACTTCTGCGCCGTGCAGCCGAGTTCGAGAACTTCCGGAAGCAGAAAGAGCGTGAGGCCGTCATGGCTTCCCAGCGGGCGACGGACAATGTCCTGCGCGACCTGCTTACGCTTGTTGATGATGTCGAGCGGGTGCTGGCCAATGTTCCCGAACCCGAAGAGATCCCGGCGGCAGCCAAGCCCTATATTGACGGCGTGGAGCTCCTGAAGAAAAACCTGGACCGTTGGCTCGAGTCAAAAGGGGTGAAGCCGATTGAAGCGATCGGAATGAAGCTCGATGTGGATTTCCACGAGGCCATTTCCCAGATCGAGCATCCCGATGCCGAACCAGAGACCATTGTAGAGCAGTACCAGACGGGTTATCTCCTTGGTGACAGGGTACTGCGGCATGCGAAGGTTATCGTGGCCCGGTAACGGGATTTTGGTAGATAGAGAGCAGTGAACCGAGACATAATTTTCCAGGTATTGAGATGAAAAGAGACTACTATGAGGTCCTTGGTGTCAGCCGCTCGGCAGACAAGGATGAAATTAAAAAGGCCTATCGTAAACTGGCCCTTAAATACCACCCTGACAAAAATCCCGACAACAAGGACGCCGAGGATCATTTCAAAGAGGTCAACGAGGCCTATGAAGTACTGAGCAATGACGACAAGCGTCGTCGTTACGACCAGTTCGGCCATGCCGGCGTCGGTTCTTCGGCAGCATCGGGTGGCGGTCAGTATGGCGGCGGAGCGGATTTCAGCGATATTTTCAGCGCCTTCAACGACATGTTCGGCGGGGGAGGAGGTGGCCGCAGGGGCGGGTCTCCGTTCGGGTTCGAGGATGCGTTCGGCGGTGGCGGCTCACAGCGAAAACGTGCCGCATCGGGGATTCCGGGTACGGATTTGAAGATCCGTTTGAAACTCACGCTCGAAGAGATTGCCAAGGGCGTCGAGAAGACCATCAAGATCAAAAAGCAGGTGCCCTGCAAGGAGTGTAACGGCTCGGGTTCAAAAACCGGAGCCACCGAGACCTGCCCGACCTGCCACGGTGCCGGAGAAGTCCGCCAGGCATCAAAGACCATGTTCGGCCAGTTCGTCAACATCGCTGCCTGCCCGACCTGCGGCGGAGAGGGACGGATCGTCAAGGACCGCTGCCCGTCATGCTATGGTGAGGGCATCAAGCAGGGCGAGGTGACCGTGAAGGTGACTGTGCCTGCAGGCGTACAGGACGGCAACTACCTCACCCTCCGCGGACAAGGCAACTCCGGACCACGGGGTGGAGCACCGGGCGACTTGATTGTCATGATCGAGGAGAAGCCGCATGAGCTTTTCGTCCGCAACGGCGATGACGTCATCTACAGCCTTGCAGTCAGCTTCCCCGATCTCGTGCTCGGCACCAAGGTCGATGTTCCGACTTTAGAGGGTGCAGTGAAACTGACCATCCCTGCAGGCACGCAGCCTGAAACCATGCTCCGTATTCCGGGTCATGGCATCGGCCATCTCCGGGGGTCGGGCAAGGGCGACCAGTACGTGAGGGTCAATGTATACGTGCCCAAAGAGCTTTCCCAGCAGGATAAGGATCTTCTCCGAGGTCTGCGTAAATCACCCTCGATCTCACCCGAGGCACACAGTTCAGGGGGAGAGAAGAGCTTCTTTGAAAAAGCCCGTGACATCTTCGGATGAATGGTTATTCTGCTTGATTACTAAGCACTGAATGCAGAAAAGGCCGGATCATCCGGCCTTTTCTGCGTGGTGGTGCTCATGCATAGCTCTTTTACATGCCGCCAAGGTCAGCTTTCGCTTCATTGAGGACTGCTGGCGTGATGGTGCTGTAGCCCATGTCTTCAGCATATTCTTCAACCCCGGTTTTGATCCGTCCGCGAAGGAACGAGGGCAGTCCGTTCAATTCTTCACGGGCCTCTTCGCTCCAGTGCATCGACGAGTGGCGCTTTCGTGTGGCTTTGCTGTAGGCCTCGGTCAGTTCGTCGACAAACTCTTCGATCACAGCAGGATCCGAGAGCTGCTGCGGGGAGAAGATTTTTTCGGTGAGGATTTTGTTCGGTACCAGATGGATTTTCAGCTGTGGCATATAGAGCAGCGTAGCCATCGGTTCGGGGCTTCCGCAGGTGAGGAAGAGTGCTATCTTTTTGCGCTTAAGGTTTTTCTTCAGGTTGCTCTGCACGAGAGCGCCGAGCAGCTGAGAGGAGACCAGAAGATAATAGATCGGAGCCCCCATGATGACCACGTCGAACTCCTGTATGAAGCTGTAGTCTGCCTGTGCCTTGCACTTGGCCTTTTCGACATAGGCACCGGTTTTGGCCAGTTCCAGGCCGATGGAATCAATGAGCCGGTCGGTCGATCCTCCTGCGGTTTTGCTGTCGTAGAGGATGATGGCTTTCATGGGCGCGGCATTCTGTTGCATCATAAGAGAAAAAGATGGTTTCAGCTGAATGTGCAGTGTATTGTTGTACTGGAATTATAATACATTACCCCCGAAATCACTAATCACACCCGTTCGCCGACTACGGCAGGGCGGGGTATCATAAATGCAAAAGGCGCCGGTGATGGCGCCTTTTTTGCATGTTCGTATGGAGGTGTTGCCTCAGACGAAGTTCGAGTAGATCTCCAGGAGGTCGGTAACCCTGGTGGAGTAGCCGAGCTCGTTGTCGTACCAGCCGACAACCTTGACCATCGTGCCTGCGCTCATGGTGAGGAGCGAGTCGAAGATGCAGGAGTGCGGGTTGCCGACGATGTCCTGGGAGACGATCGGGTCGGTGCAGTACTCGAGGTAGCCTTTCATCGGACCATCAGCGGCGGCTTTCATCGCGGCGTTGATCTCTTCTTTGGTTGCGGGCTTTTTCAGGATGGCGGTCAGGTCGGTCATGGAGCCGTCCGGCACGGGAACCCTGACGGCAAAACCGTCAAGTTTGCCTGCGAGTTCCGGGATGACTTCGCCGATTGCCTTGGCGGCACCGGTGCTGGTCGGGATCATCGACACGGCAGCAGAGCGGGCGCGGCGAAGGTCCTTGTGCGGAAGGTCGAGGATGTTCTGGTCGTTGGTGTAGGCATGGATGGTGGTCATGTAGCCTTTCTCGATGCCGAAGTTGTCCTCAAGCACCTTCACCATCGGGGCGAGGCAGTTGGTGGTGCAGCTTGCGTTCGAAACGATTTCTTCGCTGCCGGTGATCAGGTCGTCATTGACGCCGAGAACGATGGTTGCGTCGATTTTGTCCTTGGCGGGAGCGGAGATGATGACCTTCTTCGCGCCAGCGGTGATGTGCTTGTATGCGGCTTCACGTGAGGTGAAAATGCCGGTGGATTCGACAACGAGGTCGCAGCCGAGAGCCTTCCAGGGGAGGTTCAGAGGATCGCGCTCTGCGGTGATGGTGATGGTTTTGCCGTTGACGACGAGGTTATTGCCCTCGACGGTTACTTCACCGTTGAATTTCTTGTGGGTGGAATCGTATTTCAGGAGGTGTGCGAGGGTCTTGGTGTCGCACAGGTCGTTGATGGCTACAATCTCGAATTTCGGATTGTCCATGGCCTGGCGGAAAACCAGACGACCGATGCGTCCGAATCCGTTGATGCCGACTTTCACTTTTGTCATGATGTCTGTCCTGTGGGGTGATGGGTTATGGGTGTATGAGTGAATACCTGATGCAGTGAGCAATTGTTTTCAATGCAAAAAATATGAATGAAGATATACTTTCATTATCTAAATATTCAGCCGATCATCATTTTTTTTGAAAACTTTCTGTGAATGCAGTTTTCAGTCCCGCGAAACTTCCATTCGTGAGCATGAGCACGACATCGTTTGGATGCAGGTTTTCATGGAGAAAGCGGATGATGTCGCCGGGGTAGTCATCGGGGTCCGCTCCGGCGAGGAAAACGGTTTTGCCCTCTGCTTCAAGTGCTTCCTTGAGCTTCCCGGTGTCGAGGCTCCCTTCGGGGCCGTAACGCTCAGGCCGGTGCACCTTACCCATCACCACAACCTCGGCTGGTCCGAAGCATTCGGCCAGTTCACGTTGGAAAATGTTGCGGGTGGTTGTGTTCGAGCGTGGCTCGAAACAGGTGATGATGCGCCTCTGGGGCCAGCGTTCCCTGATGGCTTCAAGCGTGACCTTGATTGCTGTGGGGTGGTGGGCGAAATCCTCGACGACTGTGATGTTGCCTTCGAACGTACCGATGGTTTCCATTCTGCGTTTAGGCCGGAGAAAGCCGGGAAGAGCTTCGGCGGTCTGCTGGAGCGTCATGCCGGCAAGGGTCGCGACGGCAATGGATGCCACGGTGTTCGTGATGTTGTAGTTGCCAAAAAGCGGCGCGTGGAATCGCCGCTCGAGGCTCCCTTTATAATAAAGGTCGAATGCAGAGCCATTCTCCCCGACTTCTATGTTCCTGGCCATCCAGTCGCAGCCTTCCGTGAGCCCGAAGGTTTCCACCCTGCAGCGTGCCCCCGCGGCAACCTCCATTGCAGCAGGGTCGTCGCCGTTGACGATGAGTGCTCCGTTTGAGGGGATGAGGTTGACAAACAGGCGGAAGCTCCGCTTGATCTCCTCGAGTGAGTTGAAGATGTCGGCGTGGTCGAATTCGACGTTGTTGATAAGGCCTATGTCAGGGCGATAGAGAAGGAACTTGCTTCGCTTGTCGAAAAAGGCGGTGTCGTACTCATCTCCCTCACTGACAAAGAACCCTGCTTCGCTCCGTCCCGACGGACGGCATCCGATACCGAAGTTCTCCGGGATGCCGCCGACGAGGAACCCCGGTTTCAGTCCGCCGTATTCCAGCAGCCAGGCGATGATGGACGTGGTCGTGGTTTTTCCATGGGTTCCGGCGACAACGATCGAGGTGTTGTGGCCGATCAGCTCCCGGCGGACAAGATCAGGCATCGACACCAACTCCATTTTCTCGTTAAGGGCATATTCGAGTTCTTCGTTGCCCCGGCTTACCGCGTTGCCGACCACCACCATGTCCGGCATCACCTGTTTCAGGTTCTCAGGGTTGAAGCCGTTGAAATAGCGGATGTTGTGTTCGTCAAGGTATGTGCTCATGGGCGGGTAGAGCCCCGTGTCGGATCCCGTGACTGCGTGCCCAATGCGGGAGAGTGCAACCGCCACCGATGCCATTGCCGTTCCGCCGATGCCGATGAAGTAGATGGAGCTCATATGCTGCTGGTGCTGTATAGGGTGAAGAGTCCCCGGAGATCTGTTCAAGTTGGCGTAAGGGACCTGTTGGTGATATATACGAAAAATCAAAAAATGGCGTGCCTGGAAAAGATTCAGAAACAGCGGAAGCCCGGTGGAACGTGCTGGGACTTGTTTCACGAAGGCGGGATGCGTATGATGTTGCTCAAGGGCTTTTCCGGAGGGGCACTGCAGCATGCACGTTCTCCCTCCACCCTTATTACCTGTAAGGTCATGCCGGACGATATCATTGAAGATCACATCTATGAGGGAATGGATTTCCGCCGCTCGCCCCTTTCTCCCGGGGTGTATGACGGGTGTTCATTCGTGGGGTGCGTGTTCCGTGGCACACACCTCATCGCCACTTCCTCCCCCGCGATGTCTCCCAGGACGTCTCCCAGGACCTCTTCAGTGGCCTCTTCAGTGGCCTCTTCAGTGGCCTCTTCAGTGGCCTCTTCAGTGACCTCTTCAGTGACCTCTTCAATGACGTTCAGGGCGTGCGTATTCAGGAACTGCGACTGTAGCCTCATGGATGTGGATGGTACGAGTTTTCAGGATACGCTGTTCCAGGGCTGCCGGCTGGAGGGCGTGCAGTTCGCCCGCTGTCGCAGACTGCTTCTTTCGTTTTCATTCGACCGCTGCATGCTGCGTCTTGCCTCCTTTGCCAGCCTTGATATCCGCGATACGCGTTTCAATGGGTGTGAGCTTTATGAGGCCGATTTCAGCGAATCGGATCTTCGGGGAGCGGTGTTCGCCGACTGCGATCTATTGCGGGCTATCTTCATGCACACCAACCTTGAAAAAGCCGATTTCCGTACTGCCCGCAACTACTCCTTCAGTCCGGATCTCAACCGGATTCGCAACGCCCGCTTTTGTCTTCCGGAACTCACCGGCCTCCTTGAGGGCTACGGCATCCGCATAGAGTGACAGCCTCACGGGCTGTCGTTTTTTCGGTGGTGAAGAATGCAGGGAATCCGTACTTTGAACAACAGTTTTCAGGGAATTTTCAACCGCTCAACCCCACTTTGCCATGCAATTCATCGACCTTGTTACCCAGAAAGACCGGATCCGCGGGGCTGTGATGGCCCGACTCGAGTCCATCGTAGACCGAGCCCAGTTCATCATGGGTCCCGAAGTGGCTGAGCTTGAGTCAAAGCTGGCGGCCTATGCGGGAACAAAGCACTGCCTTTCATGCTCTTCGGGTACGGATGCGCTTCTCATTGCTCTCATGGCCAAAGGGGTCGGTCCCGGCGATGCGGTGCTGACGACACCCTTCACTTTCGTGGCGACTGCCGAAGTGGTGAGTCTCACTGGTGCTACACCGGTGTTCGTTGACATCGACCCCGATACCTTCAATATCGATCCTGCTCTGCTTGAGAAAGGGGTGCTGGAAGCCCGTGCTAAGGGTCTGGAGCCGAAAGCCCTCATTCCGGTAGACCTTTTCGGCCTCGCGGCCGACTACCCGCGCCTTGAGTCGGAAGCACTGCGCCTCGGGCTCTGGATCCTTGAGGACGCATGCCAGGGGTTCGGCGGAGCGCAGGGCGGCAAAAAAGCCGGAAGTTTCGGCCTTGTCGGTGCGACCTCGTTTTTCCCGGCCAAGCCTCTCGGCTGCTGGGGGGATGGCGGTGCAATCTTCACTGACGATGATGAACTCGCAGCGCTCATGGTGTCGGTGCGGGTGCACGGAGGCGGTGTCGACAAGTACAGCAACGTACGCATCGGCCTGAACGGACGGCTTGATTCCATGCAGGCGGCTGTACTGCTTGAGAAGCTGGAGATTTTTGACGAGGAGCTGATGCTCCGCGACCGTGTAGCCAAGGCTTACAGCAGCAGCCTCGGTGGCAGACTGAAGGTTCCTGTGGTTCCGGAAGGGTATCGTTCCGCCTGGGCGCAGTACTCGGTGCTCGCCCGGGACAGCTCCGATCGGGAACAGCTGATGGGAGCCCTCCAGAAAGAGGGCATTCCTTCGGTCATCTATTACAAGATCCCCCTGCACCTGCAGGAGGCCTATAGTGACCTTGGCTACCGGGCAGGTGACTTTCCGGTTTCCGAGGAGATGGCTTCCCGGGTTTTCTCACTGCCGATGCACCCCTACCTGAAAGAAGAGGAGATAATGCGGGTCTGTTCCGTTCTTCTGGCCTGAACATCCCCTCTATCAGGCCTCCCTGTTATGTCGTCCGCCCCTCTGCCGGGGCGGGTGCTGTACCGGGGGCTTTCAGCCGGACGTAGATTCCCCCCAGCATCACCAGCATGTTGATGGCCCCGACCACGAGGAACGGGGCCTTCGGGCTGAACATGTCAAACATTCTTCCCCCGATGGTGGTGATGATAAGGATGCCCACCGCCCCGCTGATGTTGAACATCCCGATCACTGATCCCCGCTCCGCCCTCGGCGCCTCCTGACCGATGAGCGACTGTGCGCCGAGGAAGGAGCTGATCTGCCCGATGCCGAGCAGGACGAAGAATATTATCGAGAATCCATCGTGCGGATTTTCGATGAAGACGAGCGAAAGGTAGCCGAGGGTGGCGAGCCCCATGCAGACCGTAAGAGCGGTGACCCGGTTCCATCGGTCGATGAGGGGGCCGATGACTGGCGCCCAGAGGAGAGCGGCGGCTTGGGATATGATGAAGATGAGGGTTCCCTTCCTGACCGCTTCGGCCGGTTCCATGCCCATGGCAATGCCTGCCGTGATTCCCCAGAGCGGAAGAAAGGTGCCGATGATCGACTGGTCGCCGCGGGCGACGAACGCCGCACCGTAGGAGAGCAGGATGCGGGGGTTCTTTGCGTGCGCCACACCGCTCCTCAGAAGGGCTTTGAGGGGCGGCCGCTCCTCTTTGCGGACAGGCGTTCCCCCTTTCAGGCCCAGTGCGAGAACCAGCGCGGTCACAAGGGCGAGAGCCGCAATCGAAAGGTGGGCTATCGTACCGGCCTCAATGCCTGTGAATCCACGGGCTATGAGTTTTTCGGGCATGCCGCCGAAAAACTGGTTGAGGGTGACGATACCAAGGCCGTTGAGGAATCCGGTCACCGCTATGAGCTTGCCGCGGGAGCGTTCTGCCGGGTAGTCGACCATGATTGTGGCAAGGCCTGCCGTGACGGCGACGATGCCGAGCGCGTAAATGACGCGGCTGAGTGTCAGGGCTGCAATGGTTGTGGAGTAAGGGTAGAGGGAGTAGGAGATGGCGAGCAGCAGCATGCCTGCGATGTATACCGGTTTTCTGCCGATGCGGTCCATGACGACCCCTGCCGGCACGAAGAAGAGCAGGGCTACGACCTCTGTCCAGAATACCAGGTTGCCGCTGATGGTGCCCTGCTGGTCGATGGGGATGTGGAGGTGCTCGTTGAGGATATAGGCCTGGCCGATCGAGACAAAGGTGACGAGCCCGATGGAGACGAAAGCAGCGTAGAGGAATGTCCAGGCGTTTTTCGGCAGGACTTCGGGCGCAAGGATGACCGGCCCGATTTTCTTTTCGTTCGGAGTGGTGGTGTTCACTGGGTTCAGGGGTTATTACAGCGGTGTACAGAGCTGAAGCCTGCCGTCCTGCATTCGGAGGCAGCGGTCTGACATGCCGGCGTAGGTTTCATTATGGGTGACGATGATGAACGAGGTCCGGCGTTCTTTCGAGAGGGATGCCATCAGTTCGTACAGGCGCTGGCTGTTTTCGCTGTCGAGGTTGCCGCTCGGCTCGTCGGCCAGCACCAGTTTCGGCTGGTTCATGAGTGCTCGGGCGATGGCGACCCGCTGCTGTTCTCCTCCGGAAAGCTCCGAGGGAAGATGGTTGAGGCGCCCGGAGAGCCCGAGTTCCTTAAGGAGCTCGGCTGCGCGCTCTTTTGCCGGCTGCAGCCTGCCTGTGGCGATGAACTCAGCCATCGCCACGTTTTCCTGGGCGGTGAAGTCGGAGAGGAGGTGGTGGAACTGGAATATGAACCCGATCCTCTGATTGCGGAACCGCGCCAGCTCCTTTTTCCTCAAGCGGTACCGTCCGTCCTGAAAGAGCGGTTCGCCCTCAAAGAAGATGCTTCCGCCATCGGGTGTGTCGAGTGTACCGAGCATGTTAAGGAGCGTCGTCTTGCCGCTTCCCGAGGCTCCGATGATGGTGACCATCTCGCCCTCCGCTGCAGAAAGATCGGCTTCGCGGAGGATCGGAAGGGGCGGCCGGCCCGGCAGTGCGTAGGATTTCGTGATGCCTCTGGCTTCAAAGAGCATGCTCATAGGGGCCTCGTCTGTCCGTCGCCCTCAATCATCCACTTGTAAGTGGTGAGCTCCCTGAGAGCCATCGGTCCCCTGGCGTGGAGTTTCTGGGTGCTGATGCCGATTTCGGCGCCGAGCCCGAACTGGGCTCCGTCGGTGAATGCGGTTGAGGCGTTGTGGTAGACCACCGCTGCGTCGACCCGCTTGAAAAACTCCGCTTTTACCGCGTTGTCCCCTGTGACGACGGCTTCGCTGTGGCGCGAGCTGTAGGTCGCGATATGTCTCAGTGCCTCGTCAAGGGTATCGACAGTTTTTACCGACATCTTCAGCGAGAGGAACTCCGTGCCGAAATGTTCCGGATCGGCATGCTTCAGCAGTGTTTCCGGGTAGGAGGGAAGAAGCTTGAGGTAGGATCGTTCGTCGGCAAAGATGATGACCTGATGCTCGCTGAGCGGCCGGCATAGTTCTGCGAGATCCCCGAGGCGTTCGCTGTGGATGATGAGGGTATCGAGGGCATTGCAGACGCTCGGGCGCCTTGTCTTGGCGTTCAGGATGATGGCCTTGGCCATCTCCATGTCGGCATCGCGGTCCACATAGGTGTGTACGATGCCGGCTCCCGTTTCTATGACCGGAACCTTGGCTGTGTTACGGACGTGGTCGATGAGCTGCTGGCTGCCGCGGGGGATGATCATGTCGATTTTGCCGACCGCTCTCATCATGATGGTTGCTGCCTCCCGTTCGGAGGGCAGAAGGTAGAGGATGTCGGGGCTGATGCCGTGGTCGCAAAGGACAGTATGGATGAGCTCCGCTATGGCCCGGTTCGATTGTTCTGCATCACTGCCGCCTTTGAGTACCGTGGCGTTGCCGGACTTCAGGCAGAGGGCGAAGACATCAAAGGTGACGTTGGGCCGTGCTTCATAGATGATGCCGATGACACCGATCGGCACCGATGCCTTGCGGAGGCTGAGACCGCTCGGGAGCGTGCGTTCCTCAAGGGTGATGTCGAGCGGGGAGGGGAGCGAGGCGACGTTCCTCATGTCGGCTGCGATGGCGTCGAGGCGCTTTTCGTCAAGGAGCAGGCGGTCGTACATCGGGTTCGAGCGCTCCATTTTTTCAAGATCCTGTCGGTTCGCCTCAAGGATGACAGGCGCGCTCGAGGTGATGCGGCCGGCAAGGTCCTCCAGGACCTTGTTGATGTTCTGGTCGCTGAGGGTGACGATATCGCGGCTTGCCTGCCGAACCGCCTCAAGCTGCTCCATGATGGTGTCGGAGAGGGTCATGTGTCCGTTTTCCTTACTGGGGTTCATACTGCATGGCTGGATCAATTCTTGCTAACGATGTCCGGGTCCCCGGCGTTCAGGCTTTTTTCACGAATTCCGATTTCAGCTGCATCGCCCCGAATCCGTCGATTCTGCAGTCGATGTCATGGTCGCCTTCGACGAGGCGGATGTTCTTCACCTTCGTGCCGCCCTTGATCGGTGCCGAGGCCCCTTTGACTTTAAGGTCTTTTGTCACTGTGACGGTGTCTCCATCCTGCAGGATAGTGCCGTTCGCGTCCTTCCATACACGGGTCGTTTCTGGAGCCCCTTCCCCCGTGAGGGTCCATTCATGACCGCATTCAGGACAGACGAGAAGGGTGCCGACCTCATAGGTGTATTCGGAGTTGCATTTCGGACAGTTAGGGAGGTTGCTCATGGTAATAGGGTATGTTATGGTGATTCGATGGTCGTTGTTACTCGGGCTTGATGTACAGGTAATCGTAATGGATTACAGGTTTTTCGCCCTTTTTGCCCATGGCGGCGCGGGCTTTTTCGTCGCTGCAGCATGCCATGCCGTAACCGATGACCTTGCCGCTTTCAGAGCATATCCTGATGACATCGCCTTTCGAGAAGGAGCCTTCCACACCGGTGACACCCACGGGAAGGAGGCTGCTGGCCCGTTCCCCGGAGGTGAGTGCGCTTTGAGCTCCTTCGTTGATGATGACGGCCCCTTTTTCAAGCCCTTCGCTGTGGGCGATCCACTGTTTGCGGCCGTGCTTGGGCTTCTGGGCGGCGAAGCGGGTGCCGACCTCTTCGCCGCCGGCAATCTGCTGCAGAATGCCGGGGGTGGTGCCGTTGGCGATGTGCACGGTGATGCCGAGGCGCGACAGCTTGTGGGCGATGTTGCATTTGGTGAGCATGCCCCCGCGTCCGAATTCCGATTTGGTCGGCCGGATGAACTGGCTGAAGTTCTTCGATGCAGGGTCTATTTCCCGGATGAGCTTTTTTTCTTCGCCTGACATGTCGAAAAGCCCGTCGACGTTGGACAGGATGATATGGGCATCCACCTGCATCATTGAAGCAATCAGGCCCGACAGTTCGTCATTGTCGGTGAACATGAGCTCGGTGACGGCGACGGCATCGTTTTCGTTGACGATGGGGATGATCTTCTGCTGGAGCAGGGCGTTGAGGCAGGTTCGCATGTTGAGGTAGTGCTGGCGGTCGCGGAAGTCCTCCCTGGTGACAAGGATCTGTGCGGCAAGCATGCCGTGTTCAGCGAAACGGTCTGCGTAAGCGTTGACAAGGTGGATCTGGCCGGTTGCGGCCAGAACCTGTCGGGCTTCCACCGTCGTCATGCTGCCGGATGGCTTGACGATGCTCCGGCCGGCCCCCACGGCGCCAGACGAAACAAGTATAACCTTCACTCCGGCGGCACTCAGTTCAGCAATTCCTCTGGTGAGGTCGGCGATTATTGCAGGATCAAGGCGCCCGTCCTTGCCTGTGATGACGTTGGTGCCGACCTTGACGACGATTTTTCTGTAGACCCGATGAGCCTGGTTCATGTCACTGTTATACTGCATGTTGCTGGGAGAGGTGCAGGCCTGCCACGCCGATGATGATAAGCCCGAGAGAGATGAGTTTGACGGGGTTGATGGCTTCGGCAAACCATATGACGCCGATCATTGAGACCAATGCCGTTCCAAGCCCCGCCCAAATGGCATAGGACATGCCAATCGGCAGTACTTTCAGGGCCTGTCCAAGCAAGGTAAAGCTCAAGGTGTAAAAAATAAAGACAAAAACAGACGGTACCAGACGTGTGAAGCCGTCGGAAAACTTGAGGCATGTCGTGCCTGCCACTTCAGTGGCAATGGCCATGAATAGCGCTATCCAGTGCATGGTTCAGTGGTGAGGAGGTTTGCAGGTCCTATGGGTTGTTTCCGGGCTCAATATACAAACTCTCACGTGGAGGCGGAGCGTGTTTTCCTCTGTGCCTTGAGGGTTTGCCGGCAAAGGAAAAGATGTGCATATTTCCCCACAGGAAACGGCCGGGTCCTTTTTAGAGGCGTGGCCTTGTGAATGGATGTATGAACCTTTCGATGTACGGACGATGCTCCTGACGGGTACCATTGACATGTCTCTGCCCCTGCGCAATCCCGTGCTCCAGTACTCGCTGATACTGCTCATCATCCTCTTCGCTCCGCTGCTCCTCAGCCGACTGAAGATCCCGAGCCTCATCAGCCTGATCATCGCCGGCGCCGTCGTCGGTCCGCACGGTTTCAACCTTATGCTCCGCGACAGCAGCATCGTGCTGTTCGGTACAGTGGGCCTGCTCTACATCATGTTCATGGCGGGCCTTGAAATCGATGTCGTCGATTTCCGGAAAAATACCCGAAACAGTATTCTTTTCGGTCTTTACACCTTTTTCATTGCCCTCAGCTTCGGCATGCTGGCCGGCGTATGGCTGCTTGGTCTCTCGGTGCTCTCCGCAACCCTGATCGGCAGCATTCTGGCCTCCCACACCCTCATTCTCTACCCGACTGTCAGCAGGATCGGCATTTCCCGGGACCGCGCGGTCAACATCGCCGTTGGCGGAACCATCATCACCGACACCCTTGCCCTTCTCCTGCTTGCCGTCGTGACCGGCATGTCGTCCGGCTCTCTGTCAAGCGCGTTCTGGATCAGGCTGGTGCTCTCCCTCATCGTGTTCTCTCTCATCGTACTGCTTGTCTTTCCCGTCATTACCCGCTGGTTTTTCAAGCGTTTCGACGACAGCGTCCTGCAGTACCTTTTCGTTCTGGCCCTGGTGTTCATGGCGGGCTTCCTTGCCCAGGCGGCCGGCGTTGAACCCATCATCGGCGCCTTTTTCGCCGGTCTTGCCCTAAACCGCCTGATTCCCCATACCTCACCCCTCATGAACCGTATCCGGTTCGTCGGCAACGCAATCTTCATCCCGTTTTTCCTGATCGGGGTCGGTATGCTCATCAACATCCGGGGCTTTTTCAATGACTTCCGGAGCATATGGGTAGCTATCGTCATCATTGCCGCCTCTGCCTCTTCCAAATACCTTTCGGCCACCATCACCCAGAAATTTTTCCGCCTTAGCAACGATCAGCGCAACCTCGTCTACGGCCTGATCGGAGCCCATGCCGCCGTTGCCCTTGCTACGGTCCTCATCGGCTATGGCATCGTTACCGGCTATGCCGTTGACGGTTCTCCGGTGCGCCTGCTTGACGAAAGCATCCTTGATGGCACCATCGTCTTCATCCTGGTGACATGCACTATCGCTTCCATTGTCGGTGAGAAGGCAGCGGTGAGGGTGGCTGCTGCTGCCGAGGTGGAGGAGAAACCCGTTGAGTCGTCTTCATCAGCAACTGAAGAGCGGATCCTCATTCCCCTCAGCCGGCCCGACCAGGTCGACGAGCTCATCAATCTCAGCGTAACCCTGAAGTCGCCCAAAAGCCCCGGCAGCCTCTACGCCCTCCATGTCGCCGACGACAGCGTCAGTGACGAGGCAGCAGAAAAGAGCGGGCGGAAGATTCTGGAGAAAGCCGCGGTTGCCGCATCCTCAACCGATAACGCCCTGAACCCGCTGCTGCGTTTCGACAGCGACATCACCAACGGCATATCGGGTGTCATCCGCGAGCACAAGATCACCGACCTCATTCTCGGCCTTCACCAGAAGAGAGGTGGTCTCAGCGACAGTTTCCTCGGCGACGCCTCCGAAACTCTTCTCAGACGAGGCAATGTCACGACCTACATCTACCGCCCCGTACAGTCGCTGGACACCATCAAACGCACCATTCTCATCGTGCCGGCGGGGGCGGAGTATGAGGCGGGTTTCAGGCTCTGGATCGGCAAGATCGCGAGCCTCGTCAAAAACACGGGAGTCCGCCTTGTGGTCTATTCAACGCGCCAGACCATTTCCGTACTGAAAGAGGGGTGGGGTTCGGCTGTATCGAACGCCGAGTACCGGCAGTTCAGGGACTGGAACGACTTCCTCGCATTGTCCGGTGAGGTGAAAATCGACGACAGTCTCATCATCGTGATGAGTCGGAAGCACGGACGCTCCTACCATCCGGGAATGGCTAAAATTCCGACGCATCTCGGCAAGTATTTCCAGAAAAACAGCTTTATTCTGCTCTGGCCTGTCCAGAGCGAGGCCGAAGAGGTGCCGGTTCCTGAAACTGCCATACAGAAAGGTCTCGATACCCTTGAGCGATTCGGCAGGCTCTTCGGCGGTGCGTACCGCCGCATCCATATGCCAGGCGCGACCACGAAGAAAAAACAGTGAGGGATCGGGGTTGGGCCCGGTCAGCTATTTTTCCGCTTTCCTGCGGCGCCGGCAGGTTTTGCCTGCAGCGCCATCTATGCATCTGCCGAACACCTGGAGGCTGAAGCTTCCCAGCTGGAAGCCCTGCTCGCAGCAGAGCCGCTCAAGCAGGGCACCAAGTTCGGCGCTTGCGATTTCAACGACGAGTCCGCACTGTTCACAGACCACATGCAGGTGGTTTGCCACGCCGTGCGACTGTTCGTAGTGGGTATGCTTGTGTCCGAGGTCAATTTTGGCTACGAGGTGGACCCGGAACAGGAGGTCGAGGGTATGGTAGACGGTTGCACGTGATATTGCTATGCCCCGGTCCTTCATGCGCCGGTATATTTCATCGGCATCCAGATGTGTTCCTGAGCCGTACACTTCCCGAAGAACCGCTATGCGTTCCGTTGTGCAGCGCATTCCCTCCGCTTTCATATATGCGCGGAACAGTGTCTCTGCCTGACGGGTTGCCGCCTTCGGCTGCCCTGTGTTGTCGTTGGTGTCTGCCATATGTGGTTAAATATACAAACTAAAAACAAGAATCGCTGAGGGTCGTTCCGGCGGTGCGCGGGGAGGGGATCGGGGAAAATTGCAGGATATTGTTATTTTCCCCTCACACAGTAGCGTACCGCCTCTTCCGGGGCAACTATACGGGCGTTCCCGAGGTTGATTTCAATGAGAGCGGAAGTGGCATGTTGATGTCTTTAGCCGCTGTTTCAGTAAAGAATGAATGTTGCTCCCATGATTCTTCCGATCAATACATACTCCGACGAAGTCCTTCACCAGAAGGCAAAACCGCTGAAAGGCGTTGACGCAGAAATCTCGGCGCTTATCGACTCTATGTTCGAGTCCATGGAAAATGCTTCGGGCATCGGCCTTGCCGCCCCGCAGGTCGGTTGCTCCATCAGGCTTCTCGTGCTGGATATTTCCTGCATGAAGTCTTATGAGGACGTGCAGCCGATGGTGGTCATCAACCCCAACGTCCTGGCTGTGCGAGGAAAGAACCTGATGGAGGAGGGCTGTCTCAGCGTTCCCGGCGTGCAGGGCGATGTTCTGCGCCCGTCCGAAATCACCCTGAAATACCGGGACCGGAACTTCCAGGAGCATACTGAGGAGTTTTCCGGCATGCTTGCCCGGGTACTGCAGCATGAGATAGACCACCTCAACGGCACGCTTTTCGTTGACAGGATGGAGAAGCGGGACCGTCGACGGATCCAGCAGGAACTGGACGATATCGCTGCCGGGCTGGTTCCTGCCGACTACCCCATAGCGCGGGAGTGTTCGCGGAGCGGTGAGGGCCCGGCCTGCATGTGAAGCCTACCTGACGGTCATTGCCTATGCACTGCAACTCATTGAATTAGAAAGCTCTCTGCCATGCGGATACTGTTTATGGGTACGCCCGAATTCGCCGTTCCTTCGCTGAGGGCGGTTGCCGGTGCCGGCCCGCAGCTTGAGATTGTGATGGTCGTCACCGGTCCCGACCGCCCGCGCCGCAGCAGGAATTCGGCGCCTGAACCGACCCCGGTGAAGCAGGCGGCTCTGGAGCTCGGGCTTCCGGTTCTTGAGGTCGAGGATGTGAAGGACCCCGCTTTTGCCGAGAGAGTCCGGGACCTCCGTCCCGATGTAATCGTTGTTGCGGCGTTCCGGATTCTCCCTCCAGCAGTCTACGAGGCAGCACGTCTCGGCTCGTTTAACCTCCATGCCTCGCTGCTTCCTGCTTATCGGGGAGCGGCCCCCATCAATCATGCACTGATGCATGGGGATCGGGAGAGTGGTGTCACCACTTTTTTCCTCCAGCAGCAGGTCGACACCGGAAGCATCATCCTGAAGCGGAGAACACCGGTCGGTAGCGATGAGAATGCCACTGAACTTGCCCTGAGGCTCTCTCTGATCGGTGCTGAGGCCGTCCTGGAAACCCTTCGCCTGATAGCGGAAGCACGCGTCGAGCTCACCCTTCAGGATGAATCAATGGCGTCGAAGGCTCCGAAGCTGACGAGGGAGAACACCAGGATCGACTGGAACAGGCGTGCCGCCGATCTCCATAACTTCATCCGGGGTCTTTCCATGCGTCCGGCAGCCTGGACCACCCTCGGGGGCAGGAGCGTGAAGATCTTCCGCTCCGCCCCGGCACCCGGCATCTCACCATCTTCTCCGTTCTCTCCCGGATCCCTTCACATTGAGGACGGCAGGCTTTATGCCCGCGGTATCGATGGATGGATCGAACTGCTTCTCCTGCAACTTGAGGGCAAGCGGCCGATGGAGGCCTGCGAGTTCGTTCGTGGGTTCCGTTCTGTGGAGGCCGAACGGCAGCTCGTTTGAAGGGCCGGCTGATGCCGCAATCACTGTTATTTTGAGTATATTTTGCACCTTGCAATACAACAGAGAATAAACCGTTTTTTATATGGCCCCGTCCAGTCCGGAAGTCAGCCGCATCAGGAACTTCTGCATCATAGCCCACATTGACCATGGCAAGTCCACCCTGGCCGACCGCCTGCTGGAGATGACCCATACCCTTGACCGTACGCAGATGGATTCGGCCCAGGTGCTCGATGATATGGACCTCGAGCGCGAACGCGGCATCACCATCAAGAGTCATGCGGTGCAGATGAAGTACACGGCCGGGGATGGACTCGATTATGTCCTTAACCTCATCGATACGCCCGGCCACGTGGATTTCAGCTACGAGGTCTCACGTTCACTTGCAGCCTGCGAAGGTGCTTTGCTTGTCGTCGATGCTACCCAGGGCGTGGAAGCCCAGACCATCGCGAACCTTTACCTTGCCATCGAGGCAGGGCTCGAAATCATACCGGTCATCAACAAGATCGATCTTCCTTCGTCCGATGTCGAGGGTGTTGCCCGCCAGATCATCGATCTTATCGGCATCGATCGTGAGGAGATTCTGCAGGTGTCGGCGAAGGCCGGGCTTGGCGTGGCCGAGCTGATGGAGGCCATCATCGCCCGCGTTCCTGCTCCGGCAGACAACCGGAAGCAGCCCCTGCGCGCTCTCATTTTCGACTCCGTGTTCGATCCTTACCGCGGTGCGGTGGTCTACCTCCGCATTGTCGACGGCGTGTTACGTCGCGGGGAGAAGGTGCGCTTCTTCGCAAACGACAAGATTTTCCTTGCTGACGAGATCGGCACCATGGCCCTCAAGCGTCAGCCCAAAGAGGTGCTTGAGGCGGGGGATGTGGGCTACCTGATATGCTCCATCAAGGACGTGAAGGATGCCAAGGTGGGCGACACTGTCACCCACGCCGAAGTGCCTGCCGAAAAACGGCTTGCCGGGTACAAGGATGTTAAGCCGATGGTTTTCAGCGGCCTCTATCCGGTGAACTCCAATGAGTTCGAGGATCTGAGGGAGTCGCTCGAAAAGCTCTCCCTGAACGACGCTTCGCTCGTCTATACCCCGGAAACCTCCGTGGCGCTCGGCTTCGGATTCCGCTGCGGGTTCCTCGGCCTGCTCCATATGGAGATCATCCAGGAGCGGCTCGAGCGTGAATACGATATGAACATCATCACCACGGTTCCGAACGTGGAGTACCGGGTGATTATGACCAATGGAGAGACTGTCGTTGTCGACAACCCGTCGAAAATGCCCGATACAACCCGCATCGCCCATGTGGAGGAGCCTTACGTCAGCATGCAGATTATCACGCTCGCGGACTATATTGGCAACATCATGAAGCTCGGCATGGAGCGCAGGGGCGAGTACCGGAACACTGACTACCTCGATACCCAGCGCGTGAACATGCACTTCGAGTTCCCCCTTGCCGAAATCGTGTTTGATTTCCATGACAGGCTGAAGTCGATTTCGAAAGGCTATGCATCGATGGATTACGAGTACATCGGGTACCGCGAATCGGACCTTGTGAAGCTCGACGTGCTGCTCAACGCCGAGCCTGTCGATGCTCTCTCCATCATCGTGCACCGCTCGAAAGCCTACGACTGGGGTCGTAAGCTTTGCGGAAAGCTGAAGGGTATCATTCCCAAGCAGATGTACGAGGTTGCCATTCAGGCGGCTATCGGCAGCCGGATCATTTCGCGCGAAACCATTTCAGCCATGCGCAAGAACGTTCTTGCAAAGTGCTACGGTGGCGATATCAGCCGCAAACGCAAGCTTCTCGAGAAGCAGAAAGAGGGCAAGAAGCGCATGAAGCAGGTCGGGCGTGTCGAGGTGCCCCAGGAGGCGTTCCTTGCGATCCTCAACATCGACGAATAAGCCGGAACGATAGATCGAGGGATGAAAAACAGGCGGCACTGCGCAGGGACGGCCTGAAAAAAACGTCAAAATACCGGTGTGTCATCACACCGCATTTCAGCAATCGTAACCCCGTAATCCACTTGAATACACAAGAGAACAGCCGCATGAAAAAGCATTCGAGGGAGTGGATGGAAGCACTCATCATTGCCGCGATATTTGCTTCCCTTCTTCGGGTGTTTGTTGTCGAGTCCTACCGGATCCCTACCGGTTCGATGGAAAAAACCCTCATGGCCGGGGACTTCATTTTTGTGAACAAGTTCATATACGGAGCCAGGGTACCCTTCACCGATCTCCAGCTTCCCCGTGTGGAGGGTGTGTCGCGTGGCGATATCTTTGTGTTCAAGTATCCCCATGACCGTTCACTCAACTATATCAAGCGTTGCGTCGCCACGAGCGGCGACACCCTCGAAATCCGCAAAAGGAGCCTGTATGTCAACGGCAGTGAGGTCGCATTGCCACCAGACGGGCAGTTCATCGGCACCGAGATGCAGCCGGGAGAAGACGATTCAATGATTTTCCCGCGCTTTTCGGGTTTCAACAAGGACAATTACGGACCGGTCAGGATACCCAGAAAGGGCGATATCATTACCCTTAACGAACAGACGCTTCCGATGTACGCCTGGCTGATCTCCGATGAGGGGCATACGGTCGGTGTCCACAGCGGCGCAGTTTTTATTGACGGAGTTCCGGCTTCGTCCTACACTGTCGGGGATGACTACTATTTTGCCATGGGCGACAACCGTGACAACAGTCTCGACAGCCGCTTCTGGGGGTTTGTCCCATCAAAGGATATTCTCGGGCGTGCGTTGCTTGTCTACTGGTCCTGGAATCCCAATCTTTCCCTTCTGACCGATCCGGTTGAAAAACTGACCTCAATCAGATGGCAACGGGCCGGGCTCGTTATTCACTGAGGAAAACCGCCGGAGTGTCGGAAAGAGGGAGCACAGCTGGCGAGAATGCTGTCGCACACCGCCCTCTCTCTTGCCTCACGCATCGGGCTGCTGAAGACCAGCAGACTGAGATCCGGGCAGGGGAACGCCATGTTGACGGGGGTCTGCGGCTGTGCCTGTTTGCTGCCGGTAGAGGGATGTATACCGACATGCTTTAGGGTGATGGAGTCCAGTGATGGTCCCGCAGTAAGAAAACTTACGGAGAGTTCCATCTGCCGGTCTGTTTGGTGCAGAACCAGTGCCCTGAGGTCGGAAATGAAGGCCGTGTTGAGGTAGACTGCTGTTCCGAGATGCAGCAACAGGTAGGTTGCGCTGAACAGGACACCCGGTGAGAGTGCCAGTGCTTTGAACCAGTGTCTGAGGGCGTGCGGGTTGAAAGGGCGGGAGGCCATGTTCTCTCTCTGTATTCTGGATCCCGGTAATGTTTCAGGACGGTGCCTGCAGGAGTTCTCTGTTATTGTACAGTTATTAGTACAGTTATTGTCCAGTTCGATTCAATGATACGAAAATTTTCTCAATCGGGCTCTTTCTAAGGCCCACCGAGCATTCTTTGACTTATGCCAGATACCCGAGGGCGTGCCCCATATCTTCTCAAACCGCTGGTCCGGGAACTCCATGCCGACACCGAGACCCCGGTTTCCGTCTACATGAAGCTTCAGGGCCCCAACACCTGCCTGCTTGAGTCGGTCGAGGGTGAAGAGCGGCTTGCACGGTTTTCCTATATCGCACTCGATCCTGTCGCCATTCTTCGCGGTTCTGTCGACGGGCCGGCCGGGGTGGAGGTGCTCGATCGCCGTTTCAGCGGCCTTCTGGATGCCGCTGATCCTGACGCCGGCCTCCGCCATATGATCGACCGGTGTCTCGATGCGTTCGATACCGAAAGTATTCCGGGGAGGAAAAACGGCTCAGCTCAAATGATCACTTCCGGTGTGTTCGGCTATTTCGGCTATGATGCGATGCATCTTGTCGAGAGGATCCCGAAAGCGGCGGAACCAGATCCTGCCGGCATGCCTGACGTATGTCTCCTTTTCTGCGATACCCTTGTCGTTTTCGACAACATCATGCGCAGGCTCTTCATCGTTTCCAACCATCTCGATGAAACGGACCGGTCGGCTGCGGAGGGGAAAATTGATGCGATTGTCGAGCGGATCTTCCGTCCGCTTGAGCGCGACGAGATTGCTTTCAGGCCCGAAAAACCGGAGCCGGTGGTTTCGAATACCGAAAAAGCTGATTACCTCCGGAAAGTCGCGGTGGCCAAGGAGCACATCATGGCGGGCGACATCTTTCAGGTACAGGTGTCCCAGCGGCTCCGTCGCCGCCTCAATACCCGGCCGTTTGACGTCTACCGCATGCTCCGCACCGTCAACCCTTCTCCCTACCTCTATTATTTCGAACTGGATGATTTCCAGATTGTCGGCTCCTCGCCGGAACTGCTGGTGAAGGTGGAGTGTGATGCCTCCGGCCGCCGGATCGTCGACACCCGGCCTATTGCCGGAACCCGCCACCGCGGAGCGACTTTCGAGGAGGACGCCCGAATTGCTGAAGAACTGCTTGCCGACGAGAAAGAGTGCGCTGAGCACCTCATGCTCATCGACCTCAGCCGGAACGATATCGGCCGGATTGCCAAGATCGGGACCGTGGACACCAATGAGAAGATGATCATCGAGAAGTACTCCCACGTGATGCACATCGTCAGCAACGTGCGCGGGGAGCTGAAGGACGAACTGGGGACCATGGACGCATTCTGGTCGTGTTTCCCCGCCGGCACCCTCACCGGCGCGCCGAAAGTTCGTGCCATGGAGATCATCTACGAACTTGAGAAGGAGAAGCGCGGACTGTACGGCGGGGCGGTGGGGTACCTGGACTTCAAGGGGAACCTCACGACAGCCATAGCCATCCGCACCATGGTGGTACATGATGGTACCATCTATTTTCAGGCGGCTGGCGGCATCGTTGCCGACTCGACGCCTGAGTCCGAGTATCAGGAAACCATGAACAAGATGAAGGCGGGTCTCACCGCCGTCGAGCGCCTCGAGTCACCTATGTAACCACTGCTACACCGTACAGATAAACCATAAGACAGTACCCATGATGAACAGGAAACCGTCTACAATGAAGTCCCTGCTTCTGGTTCTTGCGGGGATCGCCATCGGCGCATTGGTCTTCAGCAACCTTGAATTCTCCTTTTCGGGCTTTGGTTCCGGTTCCGGAAAAGAATTGTCGCTTTCGGGAGGGCCCCGCTACGCCGAGGCTAAAAACACCATTGAGGACTACCCCGTGCAGTCCCTCAGGAGCTTCAACGAGGCCTTTGTGCAGATTGCAGAGTCTGCTACACCCTCAGTGGTGACTGTTTATACGGAAAAGACCGTCAGCCGCCGAATGATGTCGCCGTTCGACTTTTTCGGCCATCAGTTCGATGACTTTTTCGGCTTTCCCGGAATGGAGCCTCGTGAGGGCCGGAAGCAGATCCAGCAAGGGCTTGGTTCGGGCGTCATCGTTACGGATGATGGCTACATTCTCACCAACAACCATGTCATCGACGGTGCTGATGCGGTCTTTATCCGGACCTCCGACAACCGCCGGCTCGATGCCAGAGTCATCGGCACCGATCCCAAGACCGACCTTGCCGTCATCAAGGTGACCGCCCGGAACCTGAAGCCCATTGTCCTCGGCGACAGCGACAGGTTGCGGGTCGGTGAATGGGTCATCGCCATCGGCAGTCCGCTCGGCGAAAACCTTGCCAGAACGGTCACCCAGGGGATAGTAAGCGCCAAGGGACGGGCCAATGTCGGTCTGGCCGACTATGAGGACTTCATCCAGACCGATGCAGCCATCAACCCCGGCAACTCTGGCGGGCCCCTCGTCAATATAAACGGGGAGCTGGTCGGCATCAATACCGCCATCGCCAGCCGGACAGGCGGATTTGAGGGCATCGGCTTTGCTGTCCCCTCAAACATGGCCCGGAAGGTCATGACTGCCCTCATCACTAAAGGCAAGGTGACCCGCGGCTACCTCGGGGTCAGCATACAGGATATAGACGACAATCTCGCCAAAGCGATGCAGCTTGAGCGGGCGGAAGGTGCGCTTGTCGGAACGGTGGTCGCCCGAAGCCCTGCGGCCGCGGCGGGGATTGCGACCGGAGATGTGATCACCACCTTCAACGGGGCTCCGGTCAAAGGAAGCGTGGAGCTTCGGAACACCATCGCCGGTCTGGCGCCGGGAACCGAGGTATTACTCACCTTTCTGCGTGAGGGCATGAAGCGCACCGTCCGGGTGCGGCTGGGACAGCAGCCTGCGCCTGAAGCAATTGCTCCGGGTGCTCAGGGGGAGGCCAACCGTGCCCTCTGGTTCACCGCTGCGCCGCTTACCACCGACCAGGCCCGCAACCTCGGTCCCGGCTCGGGCCATGTCGTCATCACCTCCGTCGATCAGTCCGGCAACGCTTACCGGGCAGGTCTACGCAAGGGTGACGTGATTCTTGCAGTCAACCGCAAGCCTGTGGATTCGTTCGCCGCATTCGGCACCGCGGTCAGGAATCTCAAAGAGGGAGAACTGCTGTTTCTTCTCGTCAACCGCCAGGGAAACAAGATATATTTTGCCTTCAACCTGTAAGTTTTTTTTGCCTTAAGCGCTTCCGTGTTGTACATTTCCTTAAGTAAAGTCAGCCCCAGAGCAGCTGACTTTACTTTTTTTTGTTTTCCATGCACCACTGCATGGCCATCGGTTACTTCCCAACCACAAACTGCCTAGAGATGAGTGAGAGAGTGTACCTGACCAGAGACGGATACAACCGGTTGAAAGAGGAGCTGCAGGTGCTGGTGCAGGAAACCAGGAAAGAGGTCCTCGAAAAGATCGCCGAGGCCCGTTCACACGGGGATTTAAGCGAAAATGCAGAATATGATGCCGCAAGGGAGGAGCAGTCCCAGACCGAGTCCCGCATCGCCGACCTTGAAAACAAGCTGGCATCAGCCACCATCCTTGATCCGAAGCAGATCAAGACCGATAAGGTCTACATACTCACTTCCGTAGAGCTCCGCAATCTCGACGACCCGAAGGAAATCATCGAGTACACTCTCGTGTCCTCGGAAGAGGCCGATAGCGACCTTGGAAAGATATCCGTCCGCTCTCCAGTCGGCAGAGCGCTTATCGGTAAAACAGTCGGCGACAAGGTTGCCATTGTCGTTCCGAAGGGAGAACTGCACTATGAAATCCTGAAAATCTTCGTGAAGTAACTGCCCTCAGGCATTTGTAACACGATAGCAATAGGAATTCGCTACGGATTTTTGTTAACTGCAACAATCAATTTCAACCACTTCTCACATGGGCAAGCGTCAAATCATCTATCGTCCGGACCGGATTGCCAACAATCAGGAACTGGTGAACCGTGAGGTCAACCTGGTCACCCGTGAAGCCAGGGTCTGGCACGGCATCCTGACCGTGGTCGGCGCTTCGGAGGTCGAACTGAAGGATGCCCGTTCGGGGCGCCACCGGTTCAGCATCACCGAGATCGAGAAAATTTATTCCGATATCAAAACAGAGTACTAACCACATACAGCTATGCGCAGAAAAATCGTTGTCGGCAACTGGAAAATGAACAAAACGGTCGCAGAGTCGACTGAACTTGCCACGGCGGTCATCGCTGCGCTTGGTGACGGGTGTTCTGGCTGCGAGGCCGGCATTGCCCCGACCTACCCCGCACTTGACGCCGTCGGGCGTGCTCTGGATGGCAGCGGCATCGCGCTTGTTGCCCAGAACTGTCACTATGAAGACGACGGGGCATACACCGGAGAGGTCTCAACCGGCATGTTGAAGGCAGTCGGCTGCACCTACGTCATCATCGGCCACTCCGAGCGACGCCAGTATTTCGGGGAGACGGACGAGACCGTCAATCTCCGCATCAAGAAAGTGCTCGCTTCCGGCATGAAGGTTATCCTCTGCGTCGGCGAAACGCTTGCTGAGCGTGAAGAAGGGGTAACCGGCACTGTGGTTTCACGCCAGGTGACCGGGGGGCTGAAAGGCGTTGCAGATATTACTGATCTCGTGATCGCCTATGAGCCGGTATGGGCTATCGGAACCGGCAAAACCGCATCTTCCGACCAGGCTCAGGAAGTGCATCGTCTCATTCGCGATACGGTGAAGGGAATGTATGGCACAGAAGTGTCGGAGGCCGTGCGCATCCAGTACGGCGGAAGCGTCAAGGCTTCAAACGCCGAGGAACTCTTCGCCATGCCGGACATCGACGGCGGACTTATCGGAGGTGCAAGCCTCAATGCTGCTGATTTCGCAGCCATCGTCAAGGCTGGCTGCTGAAGAGCAGTAACGGATAAGTTGAAACCAATAAAAAAGGCGCATGTGATGCGCCTTTTTTTATTGGGATTTAGAAGCTTTTTTTTCTTCCTTTTCCCGCTCAATGCAGGGTTTTTGCTTCCTTCGACTTTTTCATCGAGCAGAAGTCGGGACCGCACATGGTGCAGAAGTCGGGGTCCGCACCAGTATGGCCGGCTGCTTTCAAGCTTTCAGTGTGGAGCTTTCGAGCCTTTTCAGGATCAAGTGAAAGATTGAACTGGTCTTCCCATGCAAAAGCGTACCGTGCCTGACTCATGAGTTCATCATGCAGCCATGCCGCAGGGCTTCCTTTGGCCAGGTCGGCTGCGTGGGCGGCAATCCGGTGTACTACCACGCCTTCTCGCACATCATTGCGGTCCGGAAGGCCGAGGTGTTCCTTAGGAGTGACGTAACAGAGCATGGAGCAGCCGTAGACGGCGATGAGGGTGCCGCCTATCGATGAGTTGACATGGTCATAGCCTGCAGCGATGTCGGTGACAAGAGGGCCTAGGGTATAGAACGGAGCTTCATGGCAGTACTCGAGCTGTTTCTGCATGTTCTCCTCTATCTTATGGAACGGCACATGGCCGGGTCCTTCGATCATCACCTGTACATCGTCCCGCCATGCGGCGGTTGTCAGCTCTCCGAGGACTCTGAGTTCTCCGAACTGCGCTTCGTCATTGGCATCAGCTATGCTGCCGGGACGAAGGGCGTCGCCGAGTGAGACGGCGATATCGTAGGTTTTCAGGATCTCGCAGATGTCCTGGAAATGTTCGTACAGGAAGTTCTCTTTGCCGTTGGCTTTGCACCACTTTGCCATGATGGAGCCGCCTCGGGACACAATGCCCGTCAGGCGCTTTTCGGCAAACGGGAGATGTTCGCGGAGGATTCCCGCGTGGATGGTGAAGTAATCAACCCCCTGGAGCGCCTGCTCGATGAGGGTGTCGCGATAGAGCTCCCAGGTGAGGGCTTCGGCGATTCCGCCTACTTTTTCAAGTGCCTGATAGATCGGTACGGTGCCGATGGGGACGGGGGAGTTTCGAAGAATCCACTCTCTTGTGGTGTGGATGTTTTTGCCGGTGCTGAGGTCCATCACGGTATCGGCACCCCAGCGGCATGCCCATACCGACTTTTCGACTTCTTCGGCAATGGATGAACTGAGGGCGGAGTTGCCGATGTTGGCATTTATCTTCACCCTGAAGTTCCGGCCGATGATCATCGGCTCAAGTTCGGGATGGTTGACGTTTGCGGGTATGATGGCCCTTCCCCGGGCTATTTCACTCCGGACGAATTCCGGTGTGACGGGATTGGCGTGGATGGAGCCACGACCGTGGGATCGTGTCCACTCTTCGAGCCGCTGGTTTTCCCGTATGGCCACATACTCCATTTCAGGCGTGATGACCCCTTTTTTTGCAAAGTGCATCTGTGTGACGCCCGAGCCCTCTTTGGCTTTTCTCGGTATGCGGGTCGTCATGGAGCCTTCAGGAGCGGTTGTGGCTGCTCTGTCGGTTTCACTCGAAATGAATCCCCAACCGTCCCTCACCGGGGGGATTCCTTTTTCAGGATCAATCTTCATCGATGGATCAGAATAGGGACCGCTGGTGTCATAGACGGGGAAACTGGTGAACTCATGTCCACCAGAAAGGTATGGCCTTGAAAGGGTGATTTCGCGCATTCCGACCCGGAGAGGCCAGAGGGTGCCGTCGACATGTATTTTTCTGGACGATTTCCCGTACAGTCGGTGTTCGGGGCAGTGCGGATCCTGATTGGAATGGGCCATGGTTGAACGTTATGGCTGCAGGTGGTGCGCTATTGCGGTGAAGCGGGAGCGGGCGGAAGGCGGAATGGCTCTGGAATCCTGCTTCATCTTTCCTTGCGTCAGCATTACCTGCATCAAGTTACAAGGGTTTGATCTCAGCTGCCCTGAAAGCAGCACCCCCAAGATGAGTATCTTCGCCTCACAATACTTAAATTCACCCTGAATTGCAAATCCGCCAGAGTGTGGGCAGAGAGAGAGAGAGAGAGAGAGAGAGAGAGAGAGAGAGCGTCCCCGCCTGAGCACATGTCAAGGACAGCCCATGAACGGACAGGCCATGAACGGACAGCCTGAAGACCGACAGCCCGAAGATGGCGCTGCATCGGAGCGGCTCAGCGGAGTTGTCGAAACAGTCCGGTTCTTCAACCCCGAATCAGGCTTCTCGGTGCTTCGCATCTCCAACGATGAAGAGGATTCGTTGGTAACCGTGGTCGGCTGCATTGCGTCCGTTTCTCCGGGCCAGCACGTTGAAGCGCTTGGCCGGTGGCAGGACGACAGGAACTGGGGTCGGCAGTTCAAGGCTGAAAGCCTGTCGGTGATTGCTCCTGAAAGCCGTGAGGGGATGGAGCGATACCTCGCCTCCGGCATGCTGAAAGGGGTAGGTCCGCATTTGGCCTCCCTTATGATGAGCGCATGGGGGACAGACGTATTCCAGATCATCGAAACCGATCCGGAACGGCTTCGCGACATTCCGGGCATCGGGCCGAAAAAACAGGCGCTCATCGTAGAGTCGTGGCGAGAGCATCAGGCGGTGCGCGAGATCATGATGTTTCTTCAGTCGCACGGCGTCGGCACGACGAGGGCGCTGAAAATCTACAAGGTCTACGGCGCTGACTCCATCGGCGCCATCAACCGTGATCCCTACCGGCTCAGCCGCGATATCGCTGGCATCGGGTTCAGGACGGCTGATGCCATTGCCCGGAGTATCGGCATTGCAGAGGATTCACCGTTGCGTGCACGAGCCGGCGTGGGTTGGGTGCTGCAGGAACTTTCTTCCAAGGGTCATTGCAGGGTTCCTGAGCCGATGCTTCTTGATGCTGCGCGTCAGCTGCTGCAGATTCCGGAGGGCGTCCTCGGAGAGGCTCTCAGGGTAGAGTGTGCTGCAGGGCGCATTGTTGCTGTTCTGGATGGAGCGGATCGGTACTGTTATCTGGAGTACCTCTGGAAGGCCGAACAGGGTGTGGCAGCAGGCATCCGGCGTATTGCCGGAGGGAAGCTTCCCTGGGGCCGGCTGGACGTTGAGCGTTCGGTCAGCGAGGCTGAAGAGCGTTCACGCCTAAAGCTCTCTGTGTCGCAGCGGGAAGCCGTGCGTCTGGCGCTTTCAAACAAGCTGCTCATCATTACCGGCGGTCCCGGTGTCGGCAAGACCACCATCATCCGTACCCTGCTCTCCATCCCGGAGGTGTTCGGCCGGAAGGTGCTGCTTACAGCACCTACAGGCAGGGCTGCCAAGCGGCTTTCCGAGGCGACCGGCCGTGAGGGGCGCACCATCCACCGTCTTCTGGAATTCGATCCTGCCACTTTTGACTTCAAGCGCTCTGCCACCAACCCGCTTGAGGCGGATCTTGTGATTGTCGACGAAGCATCCATGATCGACGTGGTACTGATGAACCGGCTGCTTCCGGCGATACCGAAGAACGCTGCCCTCATCCTTTTAGGAGACGTGGACCAGCTTCCGCCTGTCGGACCGGGTGCCGTGCTCAGTGATCTCATCAGTTCCGGAGAGGTAAGGGTGGTGCGTCTCACCGAGATCTTTCGCCAGGCGGCAACGTCGCTCATCATCCAGAACGCCCACCGCGTCAATCGGGGGGAGGGTCTGCTCTGTCATGAGGGGCCGGGTCTCGCTGATTTTTATTTCGTGGAGGCCTCGAGCGCCGACGACGTCAAAAGAAAACTGGTGCAGGTTGTCGCGGAGCGGATTCCTGAACGCTTTCAGCTTGATCCGCTGCAGGACATTCAGGTGCTGACCCCTATGAACCAGGGGCCTCTTGGTGCCGAGTCACTGAACGTCCTTCTGCAGGAGCGGCTGAACGGCGGAGGGGGGAAACGGATCGAACGGTTCGGGGTCGCCTTCGGCAGGGGGGACAAGGTGATCCAGACCGTGAACAATTACGAAAAAGAGGTATTCAACGGTGATATCGGCATTATTTCGGCCATCGACCACGAAGAGGGTGAGCTTCAGGTGCTGTTCGACGGCCGGGAAGTGCGTTACCAGACGGGAGAACTTGATGAAATGGCGCCAGCCTGGGCCATTACCATCCATAAAAGCCAGGGATCGGAATACCCGGCAGTGGTCATCCCGCTCTCAATGCTGCACTATCCGATGCTTGAGCGCAACCTCGTCTATACGGCGCTTACCAGAGGCCGGAAGCTGGTCATGGTCATCGGTGAGGAAAAGGCCCTCCGTCTTGCGGTAGGGAAGTGCAGTTCGAAAGGGCGACTCACCGGTCTTGTCGACGCCCTTAAGGACCATGTGCACTGATTGACACGCCTTTTTGTTATATTTCCCGCCGTGCACCGGCCCGCAGTCCATCTTTTTCCCTAACATTTTTTTTCTGCTGCAATGCGCATCTTCAATCTGGTCCGTCTCGCACTTTTCCAGATGGGTTTCGGCATCATGCTGGGCTTTCTGCACGATACCCTCAACCGTGTGATGGTCAAGGAGCTCGGCATCGCCTCCACCATCGTGTTCGGGCTCATCAGCCTCAAGGAGCTGCTTGCCGTGTTTGGCGTCAAGGTATGGGCCGGAAGTCTGTTCGACCGCTCATCGATCTTGGGATACCGTCGTTCGCCATACATTCTCATCGGTCTTGTGAGCTGTGTCGTGGCCTTTATGTATGCACCCGTTGCAGCATATCACGTGCAGGTCCGCGGAACGGATTTTGCCACCCTCTTTCCGGCTGTCCTGTTTGACATCGGTCTCTGGCAGCTTATGGTGGTGTTCCTTCTCTTCGGTTTCGGCCTTCAGGTTGCAACCACCGCCTATTATGCACTCATCGCTGATTATGTAGGTGAAAAGCACATCGGCAAGGTCACCTCTTCGAGCTGGACCCTCATGGTGCTCACCACGATCATTTCTGCCCGTGTCGTCGGCACCTATCTTGATGTCTATACGCCCGAACGGCTTATCAACGTGGGCATTGCCGGCGGCCTTGTCGCACTGGTCCTCGGGCTTATTGCCTTTGTGGGTGTAGAGGAGCGAAACGCCGTCGGGAAGAAAGGCCATGCGGAGGAATCGCTCGGCTTTGTGCAGTCGATCCGCCTTCTCTCGCAGTCGCCGAAAACGATGTTTTTCGCGTTCTATATCTTCCTTTCCATCTTTGCTCTCTTTTCCAACGAGATCGTCATGGAGCCTTTTGGCGCCGATGTTTTCGGTATGCCGGTCGGAGTGACAACCAAACTGTTCCGTCCCACCATGGGCGGCATGCAGCTGGTATTCATGCTCATCACGGGCTTCCTCCTGAACCGCATCGGCAATAAGAACGGGGCCCTCCTCGGCAACTTGTTCTGTATGGCGGGTTTTTCCATCATCATCTTCTCCGGCTTTGCCCGTGATGAGTCACTGCTCCGCATCGGCCTGGTGGTCACCGGTATCGGCCTCGGGGCGTCAAGCGTGTCGAACATCACCATGATGATGACCATGACGGCGGGACGCAGCGGTGTCTACATCGGTCTCTGGGGGACGGCACAGAGCCTTGCAATGTTCCTCGGTCATTTCGGCGCGGGCGTCATCCGTGATGTGGTGCACGCCTTCAGTGGAAGCTACATGATGGCCTACAGTGCGATTTTCGGTCTTGAAATCCTTGCTTTCGGTCTGGCAAGCCTGCTGTTGCCGAGGATATCGAAAGATGAGTTCGAAGAGGAGAGCCGGGTAAAGTTTTCTGAGGTGCTCAAAAACAGCGGCATCGACTAGCTATCCTCAACCCTTCAACCAGCAGCGCAGCGCCCATGAAGCATGTGTTCGGACCGGTATCCTCAAAGCGCCTCGGCCAGTCGCTTGGCGTCGACCTTCTGCCTCCTAAGAGCTGTACCTGGAACTGTATCTACTGCCAGCTCGGTCGGACAAGGGCGTACATGCTGGAGAGGAAGGAGTTCTACCCGCCTGAAGACATCCTGCTTGAAATACAGGAGGCGCTTCACTTCGGAGCGCGGATCGATTGGATCACCTTCGTCGGTTCAGGGGAGACCATGCTCTACCAGGGCATCGGTCGCCTTATTGACGAAGTAAAAAAGATGACGGATATTCCCGTGGCGGTGATCACCAACGGCTCGCTGTTCTCTTTACCCGAAGTCCGCAGCGAACTGCTGCATGCCGATGCTGTCCTGCCCTCGCTCAATGCCGGGTCGGAGGAACTGCACCAAAGAATCAGCCGGCCGGCTCCGGGGTTTACTTTTTCGCTTCATCTCGAAGGGCTTCGCCAGTTCCGCAGGGAGTACAGCGGCCGTCTCTGGGTGGAGGTCATGCTGCTCGGCGGGGTGAACGATTCCGATGAGGCCCTGCAGGATATCGCCTCTGCGCTCAGGAGCATCAATCCCGATATGGTGCATCTCGTCATTCCTACCCGGCCATCGACCGAGAAGGACGTTCTTCTGCCGGACGAAGAGCGTATAGAGCGTGCAGCCGCCATACTTGCTGAGGTCGCACCGCTGGTCCATCCGGTGAAAGGCTCGATGGACCTCACCCGATCCGCTGATCTTCTGGAAGCTGTGACGGCCATCACCCTTCGCCATCCCGTCCAGCAGCGTGAACTTCTCTCGGCCCTTGAAGCCTGTTTTCCCGACATGCCGGACAAAGCAGCCGAAACCCTCAGTGCAATGTTCGCCACCGGGAGGTTCAGCCTCATCGAGCAGGGAGGAGAGGCCTACTGGACGAAAAGAGAGGCATGATGCGCCGCTAAGTCCCTGTTCAGCGGTAGATGTCGCGATCTCTTGGTGTGTCTTCATCGCGCACATCCCTTCTCTCGTCCCGTTCGTTCCTGTCATTCCGATCCCTTCGCTCTTCCATCCGCCGATCTTCTCTCCGGTCACGCTCGTCAGTCCGGTCGTGGTTGTTGCGGAGGTGGACGGCGCACCCGGTCGTAAGCAGCAGCAGGCACACTGCAAGCACTCTTCTTGTCATATCTTCTCCAGTCTCTGATGGTTGAACGTGGGTGAGGGTCCGGCGCTTCTTTGTTTGACGTCCGGGCGGGGTGGCTTCCTGCGGTGGTATATGGAAGATATCGGCGGAATTGTTTACTTTTCTGTTTCATACAACGTAACTCCTCCCCCATCCTTCAATGAACACAATGGTTCTTGCAGCGGTTTCGCTGCTGCTGCTTTATCTTGGTTACCGCTATTACAGCCCGGTTCTCGCCCGTCAGCTGGGTATCGACGAATCCGAAGAGACCCCTGCCGTCAAGCAGCATGACGGCGTCGATTTTGTGCCGGCAAAGCATTGGCTGATTCTTTTCGGTCATCATTTTGCTTCAATTGCCGGTGCAGCTCCCATCATCGGTCCGGTCATAGCGTGTCTCTATTGGGGATGGCTTCCCGCCCTTGCCTGGATCGTCTTCGGCAGCATCTTTATGGGTGCTGTTCACGACCTGGCATCGCTGGCGATTTCAGCAAAAAATGAAGGTCGCTCGATTGCCGATCTTACCGAGAACATTCTCGACCGGAACGCCAAGATCGTATTCAGCCTCTTTGTGTTTCTTACCCTCATCCTTATCGTTGCCGTGTTTGCCGCCATCGCCGGCCAAACGCTTGCCAATACACCTGAAGTTGTCCTGCCGACCATCGGACTCATTCCCGTGGCTTCGCTCATCGGCTGGATGATGTACCACCGGGGGTTTTCCATCCCGCTATCCTCGCTGCTTGGTGTCAGCATGCTTTTCGGGCTCATCGTTCTCGGATACCTTTACCCTGTGAACCTTCCTGTTCCTAATCCAGCGCAGTGGTGGACCGTGATTCTCATCTTCTATGGTATGACTGCCTCGGTGACGCCGGTCACCCTCCTCCTGCAGCCCCGTGACCATCTTGCCGCTCTGGTCCTTTTTGCCGGGATGTTTTTCGGTTTTCTCGGCCTGCTGCTCTCCCGTCCCGAACTCCATGCCCCTCCGGTGGTTGCTTTTTCAAGCGATCAGGGCTGGATGTTTCCGATGCTCTTCATTACGATCGGGTGCGGAGCGGTATCAGGCTTCCACAGCCTTGTGGCCAGTGGCACCACCTCCAAGCAGCTGCCAACCATGAAGGATATCCGGGCTGTCGGTTACGGGGCCATGGTCACCGAATCGGCCCTGGCCGTGCTTGCAGTCGTTGCCGTCACGGCAGGTCTCTACTGGAAAGAGCTGCCCGTCGGCCAGCACGGGTTCGTATATCAGGAAGTGTTTCAGAAAGGGGGGTGGATTAAAACCTTCGGGCTTGGCTACGGTGAGCTGACAAAGCCTGTTCTCGGCACCCTCGGCGCCCTTGTCGGCATCACCATGCTGAAGACTTTCGTAATGACGACGCTGGATTCGGCCACCCGCATCACGCGCTATGTTGGATCGGAGCTGCTCGGTGAAACATTCGCCATCCCCGGCATGAAAAACAAATATGGCATTACGCTCTTGATCGGCTTTCTTGCCTCCATGCTTGCCCTCGGCAACTGGCAGGCCATCTGGCCCATATTCGGCTCAGCAAACCAGTTGGTTGCAAGCGTCGTGTTCATCGTCACGAGCGTGTGGCTCTTCAGGAGGGGCGGCAACTGGAAACTGACAGCCGTGCCGGCAGTCCTGATGCTTATCACCACCCTCAGTGCCCTTGTGGTGAAAACAGAGGAGTTTCTGACAGCAGAGCCCCGCAAGTACCTGCTTGCGACCATTTCCATTATTCTCATTGCCCTGGCGCTCTTTATTCTTCTTCAGAGCATCAAGGTGGTTCGGCAGAAAGCCTCCGCTTGAATGCAGGCAGTCTTAAAGCTTCGCGTTCCGCTCGACAAGGGTTGTTGTGTTTTCGGCGATGCGGAACGTTGCTACTATCGCTTCAAGAAGTAGTCGGACGAGAAAGAGGAGAAGAAAAAAAACGACCGGCGCCATCAGGATCCCGCCAAGACCGCTCCAGAAGCTGTACTGCATCGTTACAATACCTGCGCCAATTGTACTGAAGGCAGTGATGGCCGCAAAGACAATCCCCAGAATGTAAAGGTATTTGACGATATGCAGGGTGATGAATTCCTTGAATGAAAAGTCGAACAATTTGCCGAGTAGCGATTCGTTCTGCATGGCAGCTCCTTTGTTGTTTTGGTTGATTGTCTGGAACATCATAATTAGTTGCAAGTCTTATTTGTAAGTCTTATCTGCAAGTCCTGTGCCATCAAGGGTGACTTTCGGGGTGATTGTTCTGGATGCACGGATGGAGCAAGGGATATGTCCCATAGCGGGACGCTCCGGATCATTTTCCTGTTGTTTACTCATCCGGACAGTGCTAGGTGATGGTGGCAAGATATCCATGACTCCCATCGATACGTGACTATTGCCTGCAACTGCCAGGGGCATGACAGCCGGAGGTTGGGTTTTTTTGATATAAGTAAACAATTGTTATATTTGCTATGTTGCAGGTGGTTCGATGGGATTGATTCCCCTCTTTTTTTTGCCCTCATTATTAACAATCGTTAATAATGAGCCTTCTCTTCGCCATCCGCCGTTCAATGAACATCCTAGTACGGTCGATGTTTTTTTTGATGTGAAGTTGTTTGCCCGGTCCCGTTGACCTGCACGCCCTTCACCTTTCGTAACCCTATGTACGCAAGGCATTTGTTAACCCATCCGGAGATCACCCCCATGAGAAGAAGCCTCTATTCAGCTGTAGTCGCCTGTTCCCTCTTTCTGTGCCAGCAGTCCCTTCAGGCAGCCCCTCCCGATCCTGCTGCCTTAAGGACGCAGCATGACCTCGTCAGAGGTGGTTCGATTTATAATTCCACCTGTGCGGTCTGCCACAACACCGGCATCATGGGCGCACCAAAACCCGGCGACAAGGTGGCATGGAGTGCCAGGGTTGCGGGTGGTTTTGCTCCCGTGGTGGCGAATTCCATCAAGGGGTTCAAAGGAATGCCTGCCCGTGGAGGCCAGCTGTCGCTGACAGACGCCCAGATTGCCGATGCCGTTGCCTTCATGGTGGCCAAAAGCCTCTGATGCTGCATTGACGGGATTCGTCCCGTTTTTTCCAACCAACCAACCACAACAAGGAGTACCGTATGAAGTTTAAAAATGCACTTGGGGTGCTTGCTGGCGGGGCGGTTTCCGCCCTGCTGCTTGCACTCCCTCAGGATGCTGAGGCCACGCCGGTTTTTGCACGCCAGACCGGCATGTCCTGCACCGCATGCCATTTCCAGCGCTATCCCATGCTCAACGCATTCGGTCGTGATTTCAAGGCGAGGGGTTATGTCATGAAGGGGGCCCAGCAGACCATCGAGGACAAGGATCTGTCCATTCCCTCTAGCCTCAACGCCGGACTGGTGACCAAGCTGCGTTACCAGAAGAAGAACGGCACCCAGACGACTGGTACTGCAGGTATGCTCAACGATGGTGAGTTCCAGATTCCCGACGAAGGATTTCTGGCCATCGGGGGCAGGGTGGCTGAGAATATTGGTTTTCAGGCCGAACTCAATCTGAAAAATGTGGCAGAGGATGGTGTGTTCGCAGGCTTCAAGATGCCTTTCGTGTTCGATGCAGGAAAGGATGTCATTGCGAGCGTCATTCCCTTCACCACGGATTCTCAGGGCCCGGCCTACGGATTTGAGCTCCTCAATACCGGCGCGCTCCGTTTCAGCCGCTCCTTTGAGCACCGGAACGAAACCTCAGCTCAGCAGTATATCGGAACGGCTACCGCATCCACCGGTGCCGCGCTGGTTGCATACCATAAGTACGGTTACCTGAACTACACTCCGTACGTCATGCGCGCATCGAATGCTGCTCCTGAAGTCTCAACCGGACAGATGTTCAGTTATCTCCGTGGTGCGCTCACGCCGACCCTCGGCGGTTGGGATCTTGCTGCCGGTTTCCAGGTGTGGAACGGTGACGCCAGATATACAGAAACCGCCACCCCTGATATTGATGTGAGCCAAAGCGCCAATGCATGGGCAGTCGACGCGCAGGCTCAGGGTAATGTGGGTGAACTGCCGCTTGGCGTCTATCTGACTTATGGATCGGCAGACAACTCCGCTAACAGTATCTACAACACGGGGGTCGACGCGAAGAATGCGCTGACTCTGGCCGCGGAGCTGGGTGTCATTCCCTATAAACTGACCCTCGGTGCTGCATACCGTTCAGCAAGCAGCGGTGCGGCGACTCTTGATGGGCAGGATGCCGTGACGCTCGGTATGAACTACATGGTTGCGAAGAATGTGACCGTGCAGATCAACCATAGCTTCTACTCGTATGACGCCGATCTTGATGCGACTGGCGACAACCTGACGACGGTGATGCTGTACAGCGCATTCTGATGGAGAAGCATTCCCGCTTTCCGGCAGGTTGATTGTAGCGCCAGACCGGAGGTAAGCCCCCTTTTATCTCTGGATACCGGCTATGCCGGCCCCGGTCAGGTTCCGTTTGTGTGTGTGGCGGAACAGGATTGGGGCTGGTTTTTTTATTTCCTCTGGTTATACCCTCTTTTATTCTGGCCGTCCCCTCTTCCGGCTTGGTTGATGCCGGTTCGTCACTGCTTGATATCCTGTTGATGCATCTTTTTTCCAATACCATCAAGCCTTCACGAAGACATCTGGATCAATGAGTGGATTGAACTGATTGAAGCTTCCAATGCGTTTAGTGCTGAAAACTATGGCATCGGCATCGATATCCGTATCAGGGAGAACCAGCTCCCGGTAATGTTCAGCAGCGTTTTCCCGGTTCACGGTTTGAGTCCGCCCTCCTCTATTGTCGGAACACCCGACACTTTTCAATTGATTGACCTTTGTTCTGGTTCGACCGGGCAAAAGGACTCCGTTCAAGCAGGTCTGCCCGTTTGGCGCTGTGGCACCAGCTGACGGGGTTGTTTTAAGGCACTTTTAAGCTGAGCTTAAGGCTCATTTAAGGAATCCGGGATATCTTTTTACTCGGAAGCCTAAAAACAGTAACCTGATCCGCCTATGTGGCAATCCATCCTGATCCGGAAAGCCTTACCCCTGACGGCTTCATATCTGCTGCTTATCGTCGCATCGATGGTTCTCGACTATCTGTTGCACGAGTTGAGGATAGAATTGGCCGGCCGGTACCTCGGTGTTGCCGGGGCCATCTTTTTCCTGCTATCTTTTCTTTATTCGGCAAGAAAAAATCAGATCATACCGAAAGGACCGCTGAAGCGGTTTCTTCAGCTGCATTGCCATGCCGGCTGGATCGCAACACTTTTGATTCTGGTCCATTCCGGAATTCATTTCAACGCACTGCTGCCCTGGGCAGCGACGGTACTTATGATGATCGTGACAGCCAGTGGTCATGTCGGACAGCATCTCGTACGAAGATTCAGGAACGAGGCAAAGCTGAAAAAGCAGCAACTCGGCATCGTGACCCCTCCAGACGATGCCCTCGACCGCCAACTGTTCTGGAATGCATTGACCGTGAAGGCCCTTAACCAGTGGCGAATGGTGCATATGCCCCTGGTCGCATTCCTGATAATTCTGACTCTCGTGCATGTAGTTTCAATCCTGTTTTTCTCAAACCGGGCAAGCTGGATGTGAAAAAATGAAACTGGTTATCATTGTTATCGGCTTCTTTGCCATAGTCGTCGGCCTCGTCCTTGCATTTCCGGATTACCTGATCAATCCTGGACCTTTGATGCAGGGGCATGCTCAAATTGAGAAAAATTGCCTCTCCTGTCACCGGCCTTTCAGGGGGGCACTCACTATGCAATGCACGAACTGCCATAAGCCTGATGAGATAGGCATCAAAAACGTCAAAGGAATGGCTCTTCTCCGGAAGGACAGCAACATATCGTTCCACAGGGGGCTGTCAACAAACAGCTGTATCGGATGCCATACCGATCACAAGGGTCGTGACTCGACAAGAGCCATCCGCGCATTCAGGCACGAAGGCATCAGTTTTGACCTCAGAGCCAACTGCAACTCTTGCCATGATGTTCAAAAGCCAAAGGATAAACTCCACGACTACGCAACCCGGAGCTGTGGAGAATGCCATTCAACCAGCGGCTGGAAACCCGCAAGCTTCGATCACAAGACACTGGCATCAGCACAACGCTGCATCGACTGCCATAAAGGAGAGGTGCTCAAAGACCACCTCCACTCAAGCGCCGGCGACAACTGCAGCACCTGCCATGGCACCAGGGCATGGAAGCCCGCAAGCTTCGATCACAAGATGCTGGCATCAGCACAACGCTGCATCGACTGCCATAAAGGAGAGGTGCCCAAAGACCGCCTCCACTCAAGCGCCGGCGTCAACTGCAGCACCTGTCATGGCACCAGCGGCTGGAAACCCGCAAGCTTCGATCACAAGATGCTGGCATCAGCACAACGCTGCATCGACTGCCATAAAGGAGAGGTGCCCAAAGACCGCCTCCACTCAAGCACCGGCGCCAACTGCAGCACCTGCCATGGCACCAGGGCATGGAGGCCCGCAAGCTTCGATCATGACCGATATTTCCGTCTCGACCGCGACCATAGGGCAAGCTGTAGTACCTGCCATAAAGATTCTTCCGATTTTAAGAAGTACACCTGTTATGGATGCCATGAGCACACTCCATCAAACATTGCCTCCGAGCATCGTGAGGAAGGAATCAGAAACTATCAGAACTGTATGCGATGCCATAAAAGCGGGAGCGATGAAGACTGAACCTTCGAGGGCGAAAGGTCTGGATCGATTGTCTGCGTACTTTTCTATTGTAAAATATGAGGTCCCTTAAAAGCATAATGGCGATATAGACCCACTCTACAGGCAGAAATCGCCATGCATAAATTTTTAATTCAATAGTATGCATGCCATTGCTCGATCAAAAAAATCCCTGAAACCTTTCGTCCTGCTGTCGATAATCGCAGCGATTGTGACCATTGTAATGAAAATGCTGGCTTGGCGGTTGACCGGGTCGGTGGGATTGCTGTCCGATGCCCTCGAATCATTCGTGAATCTTGTAGGCGCCATGATGGCATTGGCCATGATCACACTGGCTGAACGACCGGCAGATGATTCGCACCCGTTCGGGCACGGAAAGGCGGAATATTTTTCAAGCGGCTTCGAAGGACTGCTGATCTTTATCGCCGCATTGTCTATCGGGTTCAGTGCTGTCGATCGCCTGCTTCACCCTCGGGACCTGGAGATTGTAGGTTTCGCACTTATGGTATCGGCTGGCGCAAGTGTGGTCAACTACTTTACGGCACGTACCCTGCTGAATGTGGGTCGGCGGGAACATTCAATCACGCTGGAAGCCGACGCCCACCACCTCATGACCGATGTCTGGACATCGGTCGGAGTGATTGCCGGCGTTGCTTTGGCATGGTGGAGCGGATGGACCTGGCTCGATCCTGTCATCGCTCTGGCGGTCGCAATCAATATCCTCCGAACCGGCTGGCACCTGCTGCAACGGACTGCGGAGGGCATGATGGATGCCTCATTGCCTTCCGATCAACTCGCTGATATCCACACGGCATTGAAAAATATCTCCATGGACGGGGTGAGCTGCCATAACCTGAAAACGCGTATGGGTGGAAGCATTGTTTTCATAACACTGGACGTCATGGTACCTGGAAATTGGAGCGTTCAGCAGGGCCATGACTGTTGCGAATCTATAGAGGCTCATCTGCAGAAGATGTTGCCTCACACCCATGTGACGACTCACCTCGAACCCTCAGACCAGTGACTCAATCAGGGATGAATGTACATCATAGGCGGGGCTCGGCCTATATGGCTTAATTAAACAATCACTTAATTATCTACCCATCATAATCAGCCCAGTTGTTCGGCGTCTCATACCAGCGCACGTTGTGGAGGCTTATGCCTTCAGGCAGATGGGTGCGGATCTCGTTGAAAGCCCATTTGGCGAGGTATTCAGCAGTAGGGGGGTCGTCGGTGACAAGCACCCGGGTGTTGCGTTTCAGGATGAACTCAAGATCTTCATGATCTTCACGCCAGACGGCAAACCCGTGGTCGAGCCGGTTGTGGATGTGCTCCACCATGATCTCCTTCAGGAACCGGAAGTCCATCACCATGCCCTCTTCAGAGTCGCCGCTCCGAACGACGACGGGGCCTTCAACGGTGGCGACAACGACACCGCGATGGCCGTGCAGCTGGTTGCAGAACGAAAAGTGGTTCGGCAGGGTGTGTCCGTAGTCGATCTCTATTTTCCGTGATATCTGCATAGTGGTGTCAGCGATGGGGTTTGGCTCAGGTCAGCAAGCAAAAGTGTACACAAAAAATCCCTGTTTCAAAAGTGTTGGCCATTCACTCGTAGTGGATGAATGCATCCGGGCGGGACGATGAACGGATAATTTTCATACATTAGGTGACGCCTGCGGCCGGGTTCCCGGTGCGTTCCGGCGGACCTTTTAGGGGGGGTAGGCTGTTGACTATTCCTCATGGCACACATTGTGCCGACAGTTTCAGTAATTTTTCCACGGCCAAGGCCGTTTTCCGCCATGCAGTCAGATGCTGACAAAATCTGGAAAATCATCGTTGCAGAAGCCTCCGCTGAATGTAGGCACGATCCTGACATCCGCATGTTCCTCGAACAGCACATCCTCCAGTTCAGCGATTTTGCCTCCTCGCTGGCGATGCTGCTCGCCGTGAAACTCGGCTCTAAACATTTCCCTCCTCCGGTCCTGCAGGGACTGTTCGAGGATTTCTACAGGGATTGCCCTGACCGGGTGGATTATGCGGTGTGCGATCTTGTTGCAACCCAGGACCGTGACCCTGCGGCTGTCTACTATTTCGAAACCATGCTGTTCCTGAAAGGGTATCAGGCGCTTCAGGCATACCGTTTTTCTCACTGGCTGTGGAAGAACGGGCGTAAGACCATGTCCTATTTCATACAGAACCGCATTTCTGAGGTCTTTGCCGTTGATATCCATCCTGCAGCGGTGATCGGGAAGGGGATACTGCTTGACCATGCCACAAGCCTCGTCATCGGCGAAACCGCTGTTGTTGACGACAACGTGTCGCTGCTGCATGAGGTCACGCTCGGTGGCACCGGTAAAGAGACGGGTGACCGCCATCCGAAGGTGCATAAATCGGTACTGATCGGAGCCGGCGCGAAGATCCTCGGCAACGTGGTGATTGGCGAGGGGGCAAAGGTCGGTGCGGGGAGCGTGGTGCTGGATGACGTCCCTCCGCATTATACGGTGGCCGGCGTGCCGGCCCAGATCGTGGGCCGTACAGAGGTGCCGGAACCTTCACTGGACATGAACCAGCGTCTTGTCGGTCGCTATAACGAGACTGATGGCAATCAGCCGGTAAAAGCCGACCGTACCGCTTCGCGGTAGCGCTCGAGCCGTTCCCTGATTTCGTCCATGTTATCGCCGCCGAGTTTTTCGAGCAGGGCATTGGCGATGACTGGTGCCACAACGGCTTCTGCCACCACGCCTGCGGCGGGAACGGCGCAGGTGTCGCTACGCTCGAAGCGAGAGAGTACCGGCTCGAGTGTTTCGAGGTCGAACGACTGCAGCGGCGACTGCAGTGACGAGATGGGCTTCATGGCGGCCCGGATATGAATGACCTCTCCGCTTGACATGCTTCCTTCCAGGCCTCCCGACCGGTTGGTCGGTCTCCTCACGCCTTCTCCCTTCATAAGGGTGAACGCATCGTGCACTTCCGAGCCGGGTTTGCGCGCATTGTCGAATGCAGGGCCGATCTCCACTCCTTTTATTGCCTGAACGGCCATGACGGCGGCAGCAAGCTGGCTGTCGAGCCGGCGGTCGTGCTGGACATAGCTGCCGAGTCCGACCGGAACGCCGGTAATGAAGATTTCAATGACACCGCCTAGAGTATCGCCCTGCTCCTTCGCTCTATCGATTGAGGCCATCGCCTCTATTCCAGCTGCTTCCCCGATCATGCGGACTTCCGAACGGTCCGCAGCTTCCGATAGGGCTTCAGCACCATGTTCAAGCAGTGAACGTAAGGGTTCTTCAGAGCCGGCATCCTCCGCGGAGCCAATGGAGGCGACCCTGCTGCCGATTTCGATGCCGAGCTGACGCAGAAAGGTGCGGGCAAGTGAGCCCGCAGCAACCCGTGCAGCGGTTTCTCGCGCCGAAGAGCGGTCGATGACGGGGCGGATGTCGTTGAAACCGTATTTCAGGCGTCCGGCAAGGTCTGCGTGTCCGGGGCGTGGAATGGTGATTTTTTCCGTCGTCTCTTCATTCGAGGTGAACTGTGCCATCCTGTCGGTCCAGTTTTCCCAGTCGCGGTTCCGGATGACGAGGGCAATCGGGGACCCGATGGTTTTTCCGAAGCGGATGCCGGAGAGTACCTCGGCACTGTCCTGCTCGATTTTCATGCGTCCACCTCGGCCGTAGCCCTGCTGGCGGCGCCGGAGCTCGCGGTCAATATCGTCCTTCGTGACGGCTACGCCGGCCGGAATGCCTTCAATAATGGCCGATAGCGCCGGGCCGTGGGATTCTCCTGCGGTAAAGTATCGTATCATGGGCTTCGTGTTATCTTGGAAAAAGGCCCGGCCGGTGCCTTCTGTGACATCCTGCCGGGCCTTTCCTTGTGGTCCTGACGGTTACTCGGGTGAAAGAGGCTCAGCGGAGTCTTTTGGCGGCCTCTTTTGCGTAGTAGGTGAAGATCATGTCGCCGCCTGCACGCTTCATGCAGAGGAGCGATTCCATCATCACGCGCTCTTCGTCGATCCAGCCTTTGGCAGCAGCGGCTTTGACCATGGCGTATTCACCCGACACGTGATAGATTGCCACGGGTACATCGAAGCGTTCTTTCGTGCGGTAGACGATGTCAAGGTAGGCCAGACCGGGCTTGACCATGACGATATCAGCGCCTTCCATGATGTCAAGTTCGATCTCTTTCATCGCCTCATCGGTATTGCCGGCGTTCATCTGGTAGGTGCTCTTGTCGCCAAACTGCGGCGCGCTGTGCAGCGCATCGCGGAACGGGCCGTAGAAGCTGGATGCATATTTGGCGGCATAGGAGAGGATGCCGACGTCGGAGAAGCCTGCATCGTCAAGCGATTCGCGGATGGCGCCGATGCGGCCGTCCATCATGTCGCTGGGAGAGACGAAGTCTGCGCCTGCGTTGGCATGCGAAATGGACATCTTGCAGAGCACCTCGACGGTTTCATCATTGAGGATGATGCCGTCTTTGACGAGGCCGTCGTGGCCGAAGGGGGTGAACGGGTCAAGGGCGACGTCTGTCATGATGCAGAGATCCGGCACCTTGGCCTTGATGGCGCGGATGGCTTCCTGGATGATGCCCTTGTCATTGTATGATTCGCTGCCGTCCTCGGTCTTCTTTTCGGGGATTCCGAACAGGTCGATGCACTGGATGCCGAGATCCCAGAGCTCCTGGCACTCACGGACCGCATTGTCGATGGTGTAGCGGAAGCTGCCGGGCATGGATGCAACCTCTTCGATGCCGTTCGTGCCGGGCATGACGAAGAGCGGGTAGACGAGATCGTTGACGGTGAGGGTGCGTTCCTGTACAAGGTTCCTGATGGCCGCAGTCCTGCGGAGCCTTCTGGGGCGTTGGGGAATATTGAGGAGGTCGAGCTGGCTCATGAATGATGACGGATTATGGTTGACAATGCAGTGCGGCTCAAAAAACCTTAAAATAAAAAAATCCGTGGACACTGCGAAGTGTCCCCATTGAAAATCCGGGCCTCTGGCGGCTTACATAAGATAGCTGATCATGATGCCCGCTGCTACTGCTGAACCGATGACTCCGGCCACATTGGGTGCCATGGCATGCATGAGGAGGTGGTTTGTGGGATCGGCCTTCAGCCCTTCAATCTGCGCTACACGGGCACTGTCGGGAACAGCCGACACTCCGGCTGCGCCGATGAGGGGATTGATCTTGTTGTCGCCCTTGAGGAACATATTCATCAGTTTGGCAAAGAGCACGCCGCCGGCGGTCGATATCATGAACGACAGCGCTCCGAGCACAAAGATGAGTACTGACTGGGGGGTAAGGAACGTTGTTGCCTGGGTCGATGCCCCGACGGTGAGGCCGAGGATGATGGTGACGATGTCGATCATGGCGTTGCGGGCCGTGTCGGCAAGGCGTTTGGTGACCATCGACTCTTTCAGGAGGTTGCCGAAGAAGAGCATGCCGAGGAGCGGCAGTGCGCCGGGTGCGATGAATCCTGTAAGGAGCAGACCGGCAATCGGGAATACAACCTTTTCGGTTTTAGAGACGGAGCGGGGCGGTTTCATCTTGATTTTGCGCTCTTCCGGAGTGGTCAGGAGCCTCATGATGGGCGGCTGGATGACCGGCACGAGGGCCATGTAGGAGTAGGCGGCGATGGCGATGGATCCGATGAGGTGCGGAGCCAGTCGCGAGGAGATGAAGATGGCCGTCGGACCGTCAGCACCGCCGATGATGCCGATCGAAGCCGATTCCGGGTTCGTGAACCCGAGGGCAATGGCACCGAGATAGGTGAGGAAGATGCCGAGCTGGGCAGCCGCGCCGAGCAGGATGAGCTTCGGGTTCGAGAGCAGTGTGGAGAAGTCGGTCATGGCCCCGATGCCGAGGAAGATGAGCGGAGGGAAGATGCCTTTGAGCACACCCTGATAAAGGTAGTTCATGACGCTGCCCTGTTCGTAGATGCCGAGCTGCAGTCCGGCGTTCTCAAGGAAGGGCGTGTTGCCGATGAGGATACCGAACCCGATCGGCACCAGAAGCAGCGGCTCGTATTCGTGCCGAACGGCTAGATAGATGAAAAGGATGCCGATGAGGATCATCAGCACGTGTCCGGGCGTGACGTTCATAAACCCGGAGTATTCAAGAAAACGGAGTATTCCCTGCATGGTGGTGGTTAATCTATTTCAACAAGGACGTCGCCCTGCATGACGGTATCGCCTTCCCGGACCTTTACGGTCTTGACCGTTCCGTCCTTTTCGGCAAGGATATTGTTCTCCATTTTCATGGCTTCGAGCACCAGCAGCGGCTGTTCGCGTTTTACCGCTGTTCCGGGTGCAATCATGATCTGCAGGATGGTTCCCGGCAGGGGAGCCTTTATCTGGCTCAGTCCGGACGTGTTCAGCGGTGTGGGTGCCTTTGGCGGTGCGCTCGGCGCGGAGCGGACGAGCTTCGGCGGCTGCGGGGCTTTCATTTCACGACCCAGCTCTACCTGGTACGCTGTTCCGTTGACCTCGATTTCAGCGGTGTTCTCTTCAATCGACTTGATCTCAACGCTGTAATTGTTTCCGTTTATCTTGAAGGTGTATCGCCTCATCTCACTGTGCCTTTGAAATTGATGACATTGTAAATCTTGGAATTCCAGGGGGAATAGTTTTTTGCCGCCTTTTTGATGGTGAGGATGGCGGTTTCCTGATCATGGAGCTCGGTGAAGTACATGTGCAGAGCCATGGCGATGGATGCATTGACTTCTCCGCTCTGTCTGGCCACCTGAGCTCTGGCCGATGCCGGCTCCGTGTCGTTGGCTTTTTTTCCGAACCGGGCCTCAAGCAGGTGTGGAAGTACGCTGAAGACGAGATAGAGAATGATCAGCGACATGAACACCACCCCGTAGCCCGTGGCTGCGAGCATGAGGTGATCAGCCTGTATTGCCGAAAGGTTGAATGAAACTGCTGGGAACATGGGTTTTGCTGTTTTCCGTTGTCAGAGCGGGAGCGTTGAGTGTTTTTTCGGGGGGTTCCCGTCTTTTTTTGTTGAGAGTACCTGCAGGGCCCTGATGATGCGGAACCGCGTGTTGCGGGGCTCGATGACGTCGTCGATATACCCGTACTTTGCTGCTTCATAGGGGTTGGCAAATTTCTCCCTGTACTCGGATTCCTTTTCGGCGACGAACCGGGCCCGCTCTTCAGGGTCTTCAATGGCTTTCAGTTCACGGTTGTAGAGCACTTCAATGGCGCCTGCCGGCCCCATGACGGCGATTTCGGCATTCGGCCAGGCATAGTTCACGTCTCCGCGCAGGTGCTTGGAGCTCATTACACAGTATGCTCCGCCATACGCTTTGCGGAGGATGACGGTGATTTTTGGTACGGTGGCCTCACCGTATGCAAAAATGAGTTTAGCGCCGTTACTGATGATGCCGTCGAACTCCTGGGCGCTGCCGGGCAGGAACCCTGGAACATCGACGAGGGAGACGATGGGTATGTTGAAGGCATCGCAGAAGCGGATGAAGCGGGCGGCTTTCCTTGACGCGTCGATGTCGAGGCATCCGGCGAGGTACTTGGGCTGGTTGGCCACGATGCCGGTCGAAATGCCGTTGAAGGTGACGAACCCGATGACGATATTGCGGGCGTACTGGCGCTGCACTTCGAGGAACTCCCCGTTATCGGCGATGGCCTGGATGACGTCCTTTACATCGTATGGCTGGGACGGTTTCTCGGGAATGATGGTGTTCAGGCTCTCCTCGAGGCGGTCGGCAGGGTCGTCGCAGATTGCCAGCGGGGGTTCTTCGAGGTTGTTCTGTGGCAGGTAGCTCAACAGTTTTTTGATGAGCAGGATGCCTTCCTCTTCATCGGCCGCCACGAAATGGGTGACGCCGGATTTGGTGGCATGGACTGAAGCTCCGCCAAGGTCCTCTTCGGTGATTGTTTCACCCGTCACGGTTTTGACCACCTTCGGGCCGGTGACGAACATGTAGCTGGTTTTTTCGGCCATAAGGACGAAGTCGGTAAGTGCGGGGGAGTATACCGCACCGCCGGCGCAGGGGCCGAAAATGGCTGAAATCTGCGGAATCACGCCGGATGCCATGATGTTGCGCTGGAAGATGCTTGCGTAGCCGGCAAGGCTGCGCACACCCTCCTGTATTCTGGCTCCGCCGCTGTCGTTGATGCCGATGACCGGCACGCCGACTTTCAGGGCCTGATCCATGATCTTGCAGATCTTTTCGGCATAGGTTTCCGAGAGGGAGCCGCCGAAGACCGTGAAGTCCTGTGAGAAGACATAGACCGGTCGGCCGTCGATGGTGCCGTACCCCGTGACGACGCCGTCGGAGAGGTAGTGCTGTTTGTCAAGGCCGAAATCGGTGGTGCGGTGGGTGACGAACATATCGTACTCTTCGAAGCTTCCTTCGTCCAGGAGCATTGCTATGCGCTCGCGGGCCGTGAATTTCCCTTTGGCGTGCTGTGCTTCAATGCGCTTTTCACCGCCTCCGAGGCGGGCTTTTTCGCGTTCGGCAATCAAGCGTTTCATGGTGTTGTGGGATAATGATTGAGATGCTCTATGGCAGGTGCCGTGAGATCTGCACAACCGTTGATGCTGAACATGGTGGACTGGGGAGCCATCTGGTGTTCCGGGTTTGCAGAGTCGCTGCATGAGGGGTTCGCGGTTCCATGGCGGTTCCGCTCTGTTGCATTGAATATTCAAAAAAAAAGGGGAATAACCGCCTTTGTTGCCGCAGTGGGGCGAATAATCTTATATTTTTCTTTTTTTTGCTGTCAAACAGCCGTGAAAACCTATGCATTCTGACCTGCATCTGGCGATGCACCTTGCCCGTGAGGCGGGGGATCTGACGCTTGAATATTTTTCCCGCAAGTCGCTCAAGGTTGATACCAAGCGGGACTCTTCACCGGTCACGGAAGCGGACCGGAGAGCGGAGGAACTCATCCGGCGGGGGATTGCGGCACAGCATCCGCATGACGGACTGTTCGGGGAAGAGTTCGATGAGCAGCCTTCCGGTACCGGCCGCCGCTGGATCATCGACCCGATTGACGGTACCCGCGCCTTCATCCACGGTGTCCCGCTCTACGGCGTCATGATAGGGCTTGAGGTGGACGGAAAAATGCAGCTCGGGGTCATCAATTTCCCTGCGCTCCGGGAGCTCTACCACGCAGAACGGGGTGGCGGTGCGTTCATGAACGATGATCCGGTCTCGGTCTCCTCGATTGCCGATACGTCGTCCGCCACGATAGTGTTCACTGAGAAAGAGTATCTGCTTGATCCCCCTTCGGCCCATCCGGTCGACATGCTGCGCCTTGAGGCGGGACTTGTCCGCGGGTGGGGCGACTGCTACGGCCACATGCTGGTGGCTTCAGGCCGGGCTGAAGTGGCCGTCGACAAGATCATGAGCCCATGGGACTGCGCCGCCGTCATTCCCATTGTAGAGGAGGCCGGAGGCCGCTCTTTCGATTACCGGGGCATGGCCACCATTTCGGGAGAGGGGCTTGTGAGTGCGAACGGACCCATCGGTTCTTCACTTCTCCGAGCCATAAGCGAAACGCTTTGAACCCGCTTCCGCCATGATTCTCATTCTGCTTCTCCTGGCTCTTGGCCTTCTCCTTGCCATCTTCGTGATGCTTTTCACCGGCTGGCCGGGCCGTGAGCGGAAGGCGGTCGAAGAAATCGGCCGTGAACTTCGCCGCGAGATGGCGCAGCAGCGTGTTGATTCCATGCAGCTGCTCCACGCAATGAAGATCGAGCTTGAAGAGTCGCTGCGTGAATCCATTGAGCAGGAGGTCAGCTCTCTTGCCGCAGCAGGTACAAAGCGCCGGTCGCAGGGGCGGAAAGGCCAGGCTCCGCACAGCATCAGCAATCCTCCTTCCATTGACACCGGAGATGCCCAGAGAGAGCCTTCCGCTGTCCTCCCTGAGAGCACTTCTGTCGACGATGGGGATGAACCCATGCAGGTCCGTGAAGAAGACCGCGGCCAGCTGGCGCTTTTTGCCGAACCCGCTGCCGCTGCTCCGCTCTCTTTGCGCCTTGTGCATCCGGATCCTGTTCCCCCTCCTGAGGAGGACATGATTCGGGTCTATGCTGCCGATGACCTTCCTGATGTCGACTAGCCGATAGTACAGATTCCGGATACACGCATTGAGCGTTATGCCCTCAATGCGCATCTGTTGTTGCAGGTGCGTATGTTTGGAGTTCCGGTGGTAGGTTTGCTGAAAGGGGTATAGTAAGGGGGTAACTGCCTTTTCGCGGCTACTCTATCGGGGAATCAGCGCTGCTTCAGTGCTTCTGCGATAGCTTTTGCGAAGTTCGGCCCGTCGAAGTATTCAGGAATGACGTCCACCCTCACGCCGAGCTTTTTGAGCGCTCCGGCCGTTGTGGTGCCGATGGCTGCAACGAGGCTCCCTTCGGGCAGTGCCGTCGAGCCCATTGCTTCAAAGAAATTGACGGCAGTTGATGGGCTGGTGAAGGAGAGGCAGTCGAGCTGGCCGCCCTCAAGCATCATGCGTATCTTCGCCGAGTCTTCCAGAGAAGGCGGATGGTTCTCGTACACGGTAAGTTCAATGCAGGTTCCTCCCCGCTTCTGTATGACGTCTGGAATGACGCCGAGCGAGAGGTTCCCGCGAAGAAAGAGGAATGTCCTGCCTTCAATGTCTTCGCTCTGGATGTCTGCCATGAGGTTCACGGCATCAGCAATCTTCGGGACAGGTTCTGTCGTTACCCCGTAGGCGGCGAGGTCTTTTTCCGTAGTCTTTCCAACAGCCCAGACTGTTGCCTTCCTGAGGTTTTCAAGCTCGTAAGGGCGTTCCTCCATCATGCGCCGCATAAACTCTCCGACGCTGTTGGGGCTCGTGAAGAAGATGCCGCTGAAGGGCGAGAGGTCGGGTACAGTCCAGCCGCCGACAGGCCTGATTTCGATTGTCGGGAAGACAACCGAATCCAGACCGTGGCTTGCAAGTTCTCTGACGAATGCTGCTGCCTGATGTTCCGGGCGGGTTACCAGGACGTTTGGCATCAGCAGCTCTTGCGGATTTCCGAAAGGATCTTTTCGGCGCCCTGCTTCAGGAGCTCCTTGGCCAGTTCAATGCCGGCTTCTTCAGCCTGGCTCGGCGAGGTGAGTCCTGTTTTGGTGATTTCGTCCCGGATGCCGATGGTGCCGTCGGTGGAGCCTACGAACGCCAGAAGGTGCAGGGTGCCGTTCTTGAACGACGCGTAGGCGCCGATCGGGATCTGGCATCCTCCCTGGAGGTGGCGGAGCAGCGCGCGCTCTGCTTTGCAGCAGTACTCGGTGGTGCTGTGGTTCATGACCTTGACGATCTCGCGGGTCTGTTCGTCGTCGACACGGGTCTCTATGCCGAGCGCACCCTGACCGACGGCAGGCAGCATGATTTCATGCGGCAGGATCTCGGAGATGCGGTCGCTGAAGTTCAGGCGGTAGACGCCGGCATAGGCAAGCATCATTGCATCGAATTCGCCTTCGTCGAACTTCTTGAAACGGGTGTTGAGGTTGCCGCGGATGTCGCAGATCTCGAAGTCGGGGCGGAGGCTTTTGAGCTGTGACATGCGACGAAGGCTGCTGGTCGCTACCTTGGCGTTTTTCGGCAGGTCGAGCAGTTTGGCGCCCGTTTTGGATATGATGACATCGCGGGTGTCTTCGCGTTCGGTGAAGGCGCTGATGATCAGCCCTTCAGGGGTTGCGGTCGGAACATCCTTGAGGCTGTGGACGGCAAGGTCGATCTCCTTGGCAATCAGGAACTTTTCGATGTCTTTCGTGAACAGTCCCATGTCGCCGATCTTTGACAGGGGAGAGTCGAGAAGCACGTCGCCCGTGGTCTTGACCAGTTTCAGTGTGATTTCAAGATCAGGAAAGTGCCTGGAGAGTTCCGCTTTGGTGAACTCTGCCTGCCAGAGAGCGAGGGGGCTGGACCTGGTGCCGATGATAAGCTGTTTTTTCAAGGCGGTTACGGATTTGTTAATTAGTGGGACTGGTTGGGCTCTTCAAGATCAAAAACGTTGCGGACCAGATCAACCCGGCTCGGCATGTTGTCAGAGGTGCTGATGGGCGCCTTGAGCATTTTGATGGGGTGGTGCAGGATCTTTTTCATGATCCTGTCGGTCAGGTGCTCCATTCTGCGGAGCTCTTCTTCGGAGACTTTGTAGCGGTAGCGCTCAAGTTCCTTCTCCTTGATTTCAATGAACTTCGACTGGAGGTCGACGATGGTCGGGCGTACCTTCAGGGTGTTGATCCACTGGCCGAATGCGACAAGTTCCTCGTCGATGATGGAGTGGACTTTCGGGAGCTCAAGGCTGCGGCGCTCAAGGTTCTTGTCGATGATGTGCTTGAGTGCGTCGATGTCCTTCAGGAACATGTTCTGGAGCTTGCCTATTTCCGGGTCGGCGTTGCGAGGCAGGCCGAGGTCGAGGATGATGACCGGCTTCAGGCGGCGCTTCTGCATGGCCCCGTGCATCTCGGCCTCGGTGATGATGTAGTCTTTGGTGCTGACTGCGGTGATGATGATGTCGAACTCGTGCAGATGCTCCTTGTAGCTTTCAAACGGAAGGACCCGGTTGGTTCCGAGTTCTTCTGCAAGTGCTTCGGCTTTCGACTGGGTCCGGTTGGTGATGACGATGTTGCGCGCGTTCTTTGCGAACATATGCTTGGCCGCCAGTTCGCCGGTTTCACCTGCGCCGACAAGGAGGATCTTCTTCATGGAGAGGTTCGAGAAGATCTTCTGTGCCAGTTCGACGGCGGCGTAGCTGACTGAAACGGCGCCCTCCATGATCTTGGTCCTGGTCTTGACCTTCTTGGCGACGCTGAATGCCGTATGGCAGAGGCGGGTGATGAGGATGCCGGCAGCCTGCACTTCGGCAGCGATCCGGTAGGCCTCTTTGACCTGGCCGAGAATCTGTCCCTCTCCGAGGATCAGGGAATCAATTGCGCTGGAGACTTCAAAAAGATGGCGTGCGGTACCGCAGTAGAAGCGGCTGAAAAAGTGTTCGGGGCGGACATCCTTGCGGGCGTCACGGAACGAGATGATATAGTCCTTGAGATACTCGCCGGTGACTTCGTGCATGGCGGGTACGACATAGAGCTCAGTGCGGTTGCAGGTCGAGAGCACCATCGCTTCGTGTGCCAGCCCTCCGGAAATGAGGCCGGTGATGAACTCCTTGTTCTGAACTTCTGAAAGAGAGATTCTTTCCCGGATTTCAATAGGTGCAGTTTTATGATTGACACCAACTGAAATGATGTTCATAGCAGGGCTGTTTAAGTGAACCGGTTATGCTTGCAGGAGGGTAGGTAATCCTCCGGTGCCGGCATATTGCTGAGTCTTAAATATATCGCAACAGCCCCATATTTTCAAATATAGGGGCATTTTATAAGGAGATGCTGTGGAAGGTCGGTGAAAATACGGCCATCAGCGTGATGAGCAGCGTGATGAAAACGAAGAGGAAAATGAGGAGGTATGCCATATGCTTGATATCCCATCCGAGCAGCGGGCGGATGAATATGCTGGTGCCGTAGATGAGCCATATGAGGCCGAGCGTGACGAGTTTCGGGTCTGAAATGTTGACGACACCGCCCGTAGCGTTCTGCTCCACCATGCCTGCAAACAGTGTGACGGAGAGGAAAATGAACCCGAATGCGACCGCGTGCATGATGAGGCGTTCGAGCACCTCGAGGTTCGGAAGGCGCTGGAACAGCAGCTCAAAACGGTTTCGCTGGATCTGGCGGAAGAGCAGCAGGTAAAGGAAGCTGTAGAGCCCTGCGATGGCGATGGCGCTGAATCCGAAAATGGCTGCGATGAGGTGGACTCCCATACCGATGCCTGTGAAACTGGGGCTTGTGGATGACGTCTGGGCAGTCATGATGGATGAGATCAACTCTGCACCTGTTGCGAAGGCGATGACGAAAAAGCCGGTTTTGTCGCTTTTTGTGGTGAATTCTATGAAGAAATAGGTGGTGGTCAGGGTGAGGGCCACCATGGTCATGATGTTGAATGTAGAGTAGCCGATCCGGTATCCGGCTATCGAGGTCAACAGGCCGAGGTAGACGAGGTGCGTGAGCACGGTGAGCACCAGGGCCGGCTGTTTGTATTTCTTTGCGGACTGCGAATCTTTGAAAAAGTGGGCGCCGTAGAGGATGGTGGTGACGATATAGAGCATCGAGACGACCTGCGTCAGGATGAAAAGCGGGGTGTTGTCGAGGATTATATTATTCATCGTGCGCTATGCGGTAGAGCCCGGTCGTTAAGTGGATCGGCCAAAATTGCAGGGGGAATCCGTGCGGCCTTCAAGTGTGTTCGGAAAGCAAAGAAAAAGATGTATATTCCGCCCGTCACGGAACATAAATATACTTATTTACAAGGATAAAAAGATGAACAGGAAAAAGAATATCCGCAATATTGCCATCATCGCCCATGTTGACCACGGCAAAACCACCCTGGTCGATTCCATATTCCAGAAAACCGGCGTTTTCAGGGATAACCAGCAGGTCGATGTCCGTGTGATGGATTCGAACCCCCAGGAGCGTGAGCGCGGTATCACCATCTTTTCGAAGAACGCCTCCGCTATTTACAAAGACCATAAGATCAATATCGTCGATACCCCCGGCCACGCCGATTTCGGCGGCGAGGTTGAGCGCATCCTGAAGATGGTCGACGGAGTCCTTCTGCTTGTCGATGCCTTCGAGGGCCCCATGCCGCAGACCAAGTTCGTGCTGCGCAAGGCGCTTGAGCTGAAGCTGAAGCCTATCGTCGTCATCAACAAGATTGACCGCCCGCAGTCTGACCCGGTCAAGGTCCACGACCAGGTGCTCGACCTTTTCATCGCTCTCGGAGCCGATGAGGATCAGCTCGATTTTCCCTACCTGTTCACCTCCGCCAAAAACGGCATCGCCAAGTACAGCATGGATGACCCCGATGGCAACATGGATCTCTTGCTCGACATTATCATCAAGGAGATTCCTGCGCCGGCGGACAACGACGAGGGCGGGTTCCAGATGCTTGTCACCAGCCTTGATTACAATGACTATATCGGTAAAATCGCCATCGGCCGCATTTACCGCGGCAAGGTCTCTCCCGGCAGCCAGCTGGTCGTCGTCGAGCCCGAGGGCATCGTCGGCAGAGGGACGGTGACTAAGCTGTTCCAGTTCGACAGGATGCAGCGCGTGGAGGTCAAGGAGGCATCGTCGGGCGACATCGTCGCCATTGCCGGTATTTCCGATGCATCCGTCGGCCTTACCCTGACCGCTCCCGATTCCCCGGAAGTGCTCGAGTCGTTCGTGATCAGCAAGCCGACCCTTTCCATGCTCTTCTCGGTGAATGATTCGCCGTTTGCAGGCCAGGAGGGCAAAGAGGTTACCAGCCGCAAGATCCGCGAGCGCCTGATGAAGGAGGTCATGACCAACGTCGCCCTCAATGTCGAAGAGACCGAGAGCGCCGATACCTTCCGCGTGTCAGGACGGGGCGAACTCCACCTTTCCGTACTCATTGAAACCATGCGCCGCGAAGGCTATGAGCTGGCTATTGCCCGACCGCAGGTGATCCTGCACAAGGACGAGTCCGGTGCGGTGCTTGAGCCGATCGAGCACGTCACCATCGACATTCCCGATGAGTACACCGGTGTCATCATTGAAAAGATGGGTCGCAGGAAGGCGGAAATGACCCATATGGGCACGCTGCGAGGCGGCATGGTACGACTCGAGTTCGAGATCCCGACCCGCGGCCTCATCGGCTACAACCTTGAGTTCACCACCGATACCAAGGGCGAGGGCATCATGGCCCACGTCTTCCACGAGTACCAGCCGTTCAGGGGCAAGCTTCCCGGCCGTGAAACCGGTGCCCTGGTCGTCGCTGAAACCGGCGTCTGCGTCGCCTATGCGCTCAGCAGCCTTGAAGACCGCGGTACCTTCTTCGTCTCTCCGAACACCCGGGTGTACGCAGGCATGGTTGTCGGTGAATCCACGCGAGGTCTTGATATCACCATGAACGTCTGCAAGACCAAGAAGCTGACGAACATGCGTTCTTCGGGTACTGACGAATCGCTGCGGCTCACTCCGCCAAGGATTCTTTCCCTTGAGCAGGCCCTTGAGTTCATCAACGACGATGAGCTCCTCGAGGTGACCCCCCAGAGCATCAGGATCCGCAAGAAGATTCTCGATGCTGACATGAGGGCCAAGGCCGTCAAGCGCGCCAAAGTGGGGGAGTAACCCACCACCCCGGTAGAAAATGGAGAACCCCTGCATATCCTTCAGTGATGTGCAGGGGTTTTCTGTTTCGTGTCCTTCAGCCGCTCAGGCTGCCGAAGAGAGCATCCTATGTGTTGAAAAAGAGCCGTTTGAGTTCCTTGCGGGCCTTCCTGAGCAGCTCCCCGGCTTCGGGTTCGCTGCAGTGCAGTGCTTCGGCAATGGCATCGGTTTCTCTGCCCTCCTCTTCATGCATCCGCCATACCGCCTGCAGGTTTTCTTCAAGTTGATCGATGCACTTCTCCATTCTCGCTTCGTCTCCGGTGCCTGCAGCCGCATTGTTCCCTGTGGGTTCAAGGCTGCTGCCGAAAAGTTCACCGGCGGTTGCCGCAAGGGGAAGAGACGTGCTTACTTCGCCAAAGAGGTTGACGAAGTCATGGAATTCAAGTCCGGCACCTTCTGACGGGGTGATGCGCCCATGGATGATGTCGTCGGCAAGCTTTTCAAAAGAGCTGCGGATTTCGGGTATGCGGATAGCGAAGTCGAAACAGTCGTCACGGTCGCGCGCCTCCATGTTGTAGGGCACTTTCAAGAGCACGTTGATGCCCGCCGCCGCGGCATATTTCTCAGCCATACCGCTCTGGTCGTCGCGGTTGATGATGAGCCCAAGCAGACGGGAGCGCCCGCCAATCGTCCTGAAATAGTTGTTTGCACGGCAGATGTTGTTTGCCGTAAAGATCGACTGTCGGTCATTGCTGGTGACCAGGATGACCTCTTCGCTGAGCGAACGGGCCAGAGGTGTGGCAAAGCCGCCGCAGACGACATCACCGAGGAAGTCCATGAGGATGATGTCGAGGTCCCATTTGAACAGCCCGAGCTTTTCAAGCAGATCGAATCCCGATATGATGCCGCGCCCGCCGCATCCGCGACCAACCTGGGGGCCGCCGAGCTCGATACCGTATATGGGCTGGGGGAAGTCGGGAATGTCTCTGCGGAAGACGATGTCGCTGATCTCAAGTTCCTCGTTCCGGGCGTTCTTTTCAGTGAACACCTCGGTGACTGTCGGCAGGGAGATGCCGCCGAAGAGCGAGGTCGTGGAGTCATGCTTCGGGTCGCAGCCAAGCTGCAGCACCCGTTTTCCCATGAGGGAGAATGTTGCTGCAAGGTTGGTCGTCGTGAAGCTTTTGCCGATGCCACCTTTTCCGTATATCGCCAGAGTGCGTGCTGCCATTCGGGTGTGCTCAGGGTTTCGGGGCAGTGTGGCAGGGTGTTCCGCCCTCTTCGGCTTCTTTTTTCCATGTGAGGATCATCTTCATGCAGTCGGGGTCGTTGAATGCCTGCATGTAGGCGTCTGTGATGGCATCGTCCACCGGGTGGTGGTGGGTGAAGATCTTTTCGGTGTTGAGCCGCCCTTCGGCTATGAGCTTGCGGACACGTTCCAGGTCGCCCTTGGCCCATTGCTTTGCGGCAATGAAGGAGAGTTCCTTCTGGAAAGCCTGCGAGTAATCAATGTTCATGCGCTGGTAGTAGCCGCCGAATATGACCTGCCCATGGAATTTGAGGAAGCGCAGGCCGGTGTCGATCGCGCTCATGATGCCGGTGCTGTCGATGAGCACGTCGAACTCATGGCCTGCTAGCGCAGCCATCACGTCCTCGGTGTCAGGGTTGATTCTGATGTCGGCCGGTGAGTGGCGGAGGCGGTTCTGGGAGGGTTCCGTGGCGGCAACGAGTGCAGCCCCCATGAGTTTTGCAAGTTCCGCGGCCAGGAGCCCGACTGCCCCCTGGCCGAGCACCAGCACTTTCTTTCCTTTTACGGCTGCCAGATCTACGATGTGCAAAGCCGTTGCGCCAAGCGGAAGGGCGATGCCGCACTGCGGGTTTTCTATGCCCTCAAGCACGGTGAGGCTCTCCACCGGGCATGCAACGAACTGCGACGCTCCCCCGAATGCGGCGTTCACCCCTTCATAGCCGAACGAACCTGCGATGTAGGCGTACCTGCCGATGAGTTCACGGTTGACATGAGCGCCGACTTCGGTGATTTTGCCGACGGTTTCATAGCCCGGAATGAACGGATAGATGAAGGGCGGGGAGGGTATGAGGCCATTGAAGGCCATCTTTTCCGTTCCGGTGCTGATGGATGACCACCAGGTTTCAACAAGGACGTCGGTCGAGGAGAGCGGTTTGAGGGTCACTTCCCGGAGCTCTATCTGCCGCACGCCGGTAAAGACGATGGCTTTTGATTTCATGCGGCCTCCCCTGCCTTCATTTTCTTTTCATTGCGCTTTTCAAGCAAGAGGCGGATGACGAACTGCAGAGCGTTGATGAGGTAGCTGAGGTAGGCGGCAAGTGCCGTCCAGAGCAGGATCGACTCATCGAGGCCCATGTAGAAGAGAATGAAGTAGGATACATGGACCACCATGGCGATGGAGCTCCCGAAGTCCTCCCAGAAGAATTCAGGAGCGAAGGCAAACGCTCCGAAGACCTCTTTTTCAAAAAAGCCGCCTGTGATGAATATCAGGAAGAGCATGAAGGTTTTCAGGGTCACGAAAAAGGTGACCCATGCGAAGTTGTCTATCCAGATGTCGTACTTGTAGAGGTAGGTGATGGTGACGCCCAGAAGGAACATGACGAACTGGATGGGCGCCAGAATGGCCTGTACGGTTGTCCAGACGGAGGCGTTGCGGCGCTGGAGCTGCTCGGGTGTATAACGGGGCATGGGACGAATGGTTTCACGGGTATAGGGAACAGGGGAAACGGGCCGTTCGGCCCCTTCCCCGGAAAGCAGGTAAATATAGCAATTCGATGAAAATATACCTTGGCCAATGTCGGATGGCCGGGTCTCTCAGCTCATTCAGCGAAGCTTCCAGTCATAGGCGTTCCAGAGGGTTGCGATGAGGTTGACGTCAGCGTTCTCCACCCGACTGCTGAACCCTTCAAGTTCGTCATAATAGTACAGGAATGTTCTCGGCTGGTCGCGGTGGAGGATCTGCTGGTATTCTTTCCAGAGAGCCAGTTCGAGGGCTGGTTGCTGCGGGCCGCTGAGTGCTTCGATGACTGCATCAAGCCGTTGGTTCTGGAATGCCGATGAGTTGAACGTGCGTTTTTCAAAGTCGGACCCCCAGATGATCAGCTGGAAGGGAAGGGTTTCGGCAGCCAGCCCCGACAGGGCCGCTTCATAGCGGAACTCGTTCTGGTTCTTCAGGAAAATGAGGCTTTCATCGAACCGGAGGCGGCAGTCGATGCCGATCTGGCGGAGGTTCTGCTGGATGATGGTGGCCGCGTAGTTCCGCCTTGGGTTGCCAACAGGTGCGGCAAGTTCAAAAGTGAACCTTCTGCCTGCTTTCCGGAGGATGCCGTCCGGGCCCGGTGTCCATCCAGCCGCGGTGAGCAGCTCCGAGGCTTTGCCCGGGTCGTAGGCATACGGGTCGAGCGATGTGTCGGTGATCTGGCGGTAGGCCGGAGAGAGCGATGTGTTGACGATTTCGGCATGTTCGGGACCCATGAACCCGTCGATGATCGACTGGCGGTCGATGGCGAGCGTGAGCGCACGGCGGACCATTTTGTCTCCGAAGAGCGGGTTGGGTTTTACGAGATGTTGCCGGCGCCATACTTCGCCGTCGATGTTCAGCCAGACGATGCTGTCGAAGTAGCGGTCTTTCACCGGCCGGATGACGACGTCCTTTGCCATGGTGGAGAGGTCCGGGACATCTTTCGGGTTGATGCCTCCGGCGGAGAGCATCGCGTCAACCTGGCCGGAGCGGAGCATGGCCAGGCGCGTCGTGTATTCGGGGACCACGAGGAAGATCAGCTGGCGTGTCACGGCGGGGTGCGGAAGGGTTGAGGAGGGACTGCTTTCCAGCACCAGCTTTTCCTGTCGCGCCCATTTCAGCACTCTGTAGGGCCCTGCACCGACAATCGGGATCTCTGCGGCACGGCTGCGGATCTCGTCGGGGCTGTACTTCCGGAACACATGTTCGGCCACCGGCATCAGGTCGTTGAAGTGGTCGAGGATGATGGCGGGGGAGAGTGGACGGCGGAAACGGAGCACCAGGGTAGAATCATTCGGGGTTTCGATCGAGCGGGCGATGTCGGGGGAGCCATCGGCGTTTAAAAGCAGATCCTCAAGGTAGTGCTGCCTTGTGCTGGCCGTTGCGGGATTTGCATAAAGGGTGTAGGAATATTTGAAGTCTTCCGCTGTCAGCTTTTCCCCGTCTTCCCAGACCGCTCCGGGTTGCAGGTGGAATGTCGCCGTGCGGCCATCCGCCGAGAACTCCCAGCGTTCAGCCGCTGAAGGCAGGAAGGTGATGGTGCCTTTTTCGATGTCATAGGACGGCTTGACGAGTGAGGGGTAGATGAGGGCACAGGCTTCACGCGACATCGAAAGCTGGATGAGCAGCGGGTTCAGATGGTCGAAATCTGCCGATACCGCTGCGATGATGGCCTCTTTGCGGGCAGCGGCATTGTTCTGCCGGCAGGAGGTGAGGGTGCCGAGGAAGAGCAGGACAACGAGGAGTGCGGTGATGGTTCTCTGCATGGGGGGAAGAGGTGTTAGATGTCGGGGAAGCAGGCCGTGAAGGTTCGAACGGCCGGGGTTGTGGTTTCTATGAGCCCTTCGCCGTATTGGGCGCCGATCTGTTCGCCGAGCGCGCGTGCCCGGGCTTCAAGGCCGCTGAGAAACTCCTTGCGTTTGATCAGTGTGGCCGGCGAACCGCTCTCGCCCTCCTGCCAGAACTGGGAGGTGAAGGAGAGGAGCCCATGGCGTGAGGCCTCGAAAGTATCGGACACGTCGACGATCATGTCCGGAGCGAGGTCCCTGAACTGGATATAGTGGAAAATGTGGCGCGGCCGGTGCGGTTCCTGCGGGGTGCCCCCGTCAGTGGTTTTCAGCTGGCGGAGCCCGGCATAGTAACAGGCGTCAGTCACCAGCTTCGAGGCTTTCACATGGTCGGGGTGGCGCTCTTCGGCCGGATTGCAGAAGACCGCCTGCGGGCGGAAGCGGCGGATGACTGCTATGACGGCGTGGAGGTTCTCTTCGTTGTAGAAAAGTTTCGAGTCGCCGAGGTCGAGCTGCACGCGTTCACGGTAGCCCATGGCTTTCGCGGCTTCCGCGGCCTCTTTCCGACGGGTTTCGGGAGTGCCGAGCGTGCCCATTTCCCCGCGGGTGAGGTCGCAGACGGCGACCTTGCTGCCTTCGCCCATTATTTTAAGCAGCGTCGCACCGCATGAGAGTTCGACATCGTCGGGATGGGCGCCGAAGGCCAGGGCGTAAACACGGGAGCCGTCACTTTCCATTTGCATCGTATATTGCCTCCGGGCTCTGGATGCGCCCTCGAGGAGTTTCCCGTGTACCGGGCGGCCTGATGGACTGTTCCAGTAATGATAAAAAGTACTGCAGATGCTGAAAGTAAAGATTGTGCGGCTTAACAAACAAGCGTTTCTGCCGGTTTATGCTACACGACACGCCGCAGGCATGGATGTTTCCGCCTGCCTTGAGGCTCCGGTTGTTGTGGCGCCGGGCTCGGCGGAGCTTATTGCGACGGGACTGGCCATAGAGCTTCCCGAAGGATATGAGGCCCAGCTGCGACCGCGCAGCGGGCTTGCTCTGCGTAACCTCATATCCCTTCCCAATTCTCCGGCAACGATCGATGCTGATTACCGCGGTGAGGTGAAGGTGATTCTCGTCAATCACGGCAGGGACCCGTTCAAGGTCAGCCACGGTGACCGCATTGCGCAGATGGTCGTCGCCCGTGTCGAGCAGGTTTCCTTCGTTGAAGTCGACACGCTCGGCGATACGGAGCGCGGTGAGGGCGGGTTCGGTCACACCGGCATGGGGCAAGGGTAAGGGTCGATCCCTATTTTCAGCCGGTCTTGAGGTATTCCAGGCCGAACTTGTCGAGTTTGCGGTAAAGGGTTGCCCTTCCGATGCCGAGCATCCGTGCAGTTTTGGTGAGGTTGCCGTTCGAGGCCTTGTATGCTTTCAGTATCGCTTCCCGTTCGTGCTCCTCAAGCGAGTAGGACTGCATGTCGGGTCCATGGCCAGCCGAGCGCTGTGCGGCTGAACCCGCGAGCGCAGATGCGGGGTGTCCGGCTGTGCTGCCGTTTCCGTGCTTGAGGATCGGGCGAAGGGAATCGACCTCATCTCCTTTTCTTGTAACGGCCGCCCGCTGGACGGCGTTTTTGAGCTCACGGATGTTCCCCGGCCAGTGATACTCTTTGGACCCCGCGAGCGCTTCATCGGTGAAGCTGAGCTTTTCGATGTTGTTGGCACTGGCGAACTCATCCAGAAAATGGCGCGCCAGCAAAGGGATGTCTTCGGGCCTTTCTCTGAGCGGCGGAAGGAAGAGCGGGAACTCTTCCAGCCGGTAGTAGAGGTCCTCGCGGAACTGGTTTGAGCGTATGGCATCGGCGAAGTTCCTGTTGGTTGCCGAAATGACCCGGAAGTCGACCGAACGCTCGTGTTTTTCACCAACCCGGCGGATTTTCCTCTCCTGTATTGCCCTGAGCACCTTTGCCTGGATGTCTGCTTCCATGTCACCGATCTCGTCGAGGAAGATGGTGCCCTTGTCAGCCTGCTCGAAAAAACCGGTGTGGTCGCTGGCTGCGCCGGTAAACGACCCCTTTGCGTGGCCGAAGAGTATGCTGTCGGCCAGCGTGCTGGATATGGCGGCGCAGTTGACCGAGACGAATGGTCCGCAGTTTCTTCTGCTGCCCTGATGGATCGCCTGGGCGAAGAGCTCCTTGCCTGTGCCGCTTTCCCCGAGTATCAGGACGTTCAGGTCGGTTTCCATGACCTGGACGGCCTGTTCCATGGATGCCTTTATGGCCCTGCTTCTGCCGATGATGTGCTGGAAGATGTCACGCGTCCGGAGTTCCTTCTTCAGGTTTTTGACTTCGATCTGCAGCGCCGATTCGGCAAGGGAGTTGCGCATGACGATTTCAAGCCGGTCGATGTTCAGTGGCTTGGTCAGGTATTCATAGGCGCCGAGCTTGATGCATTTGACCGCCTGGGGAATGTCGTGCGAAGCCGTGATGATGATGACCGGGGTTTTGATGTGCTCTGTCTTCATGTGCAGCATCACTTCAAATCCGTCCTTGCCCGGCATGTTGATGTCGAGCAGGATGACATCGGGCGACTGTTCCGTGATGCTCTCGATGCACTCCATGCCGTTCTGCACGACCAGAGCCGTGTAGCCCATTTTCCTGACGAAATGACTGAAGATCCTCCGCGAGGTTTCGTCATCATCGGCAATGAGCACGGTATTTTTTCGCGCTGCCGGTTTCCTGTCCGACGGCGGGATGGTATGGCATGTCTTTTTCACTGCAGTATTCCTTTTCAAGCCGGGGGGAAGATTTCCGGTAAAGGAAGGCTGAAAACCCCCCTGTTGGGGGATCTCGGGGGATTTTCAGCATTCAGTTCTGCCGCTATTCTGGCAGGCGACTATAAGAGGGGGTGGTTCTTCAGTTCTGCTGGCCGGGCGTACCGGGCAGCTGTGCAGCAGGAGCCGCAGGTGCGGCGGTTTCTTTCTGCGAGAAGGGGATCTGCTTGATCTCTTTTTTCGCTTTGTCACCGTTTCCGCCCATCTGCATGCCGCCAGGCATGACGCTGCCCATCAGCTGGCCGAGTCCGGCGCTGACATTGTTGAACAGGTCCTGAACCTGACCGGTCGCAACGGTCGTGTTCAGGCTCTCGAGGATGTTGGTCCAGAGCTTGCCGAGCTCCTGGAATGAGCTTTTGACCTGCTCGGAGTTCAGGGTTGCCGTGACGCCGTCGACGAGCTGGCCGGTAGCCGAGCTGACGGTGCTGATCATTTCCTTGACCTGGTCGGAGTTCATGGTGGATGTTACGCCGTCGACGAGCTGGCCGGTGGCCGAGCTGACGGTGCTGATCATTTCCTTGACCTGGTCGGAGTTTATGGTGGTGGTGACTCCCTCAATCAGCTGGCCGGTGGCCGAACTGACCGAATTGATCACGCCCTGCACCGATTCGATGGTGGAATCGATGAGCAGGCCCATATTGCCGATGAGATGTGCCATGTCGCCATTGCCGACATTGGCTCCCTGCATGTCTGCCTGTTTTGCCGGTGCCGCCGGTGTAACCGGTTTGTTGAGCTCTTCTGCTGCCATGATGCTGTAAGATTAATGAATGATTGTTGGTGTTTGTGATGTTGATACAATATACGCAATCCCAGCACCAAGTCCTTGGGCGCCAGCCGTAATTTAATATCATATCACGTCACCCTTACCCGTATCAGTCGGCCATATTCTTCTTCACCAAGAGCCGCTTCATCCTCCGAATTTCGCCATCAGCTTTTCTGCCGCCTGCCGTCCGCTGAGGGCGGCGCCTTCCATGGACGCCAGATAGTGCTGGTCGGTATAGTCTCCTGCCAGAAACAGGTTTCTCACGGGGCCAAGCTGGTCTGGGCGGTACCGGTCGACATCGGGAACGGCCTTGTAGACGGACTGGGGGATTTTCACGATGGTCGATTTCAGGAGTTTCGCATCGCGGGATTTCGGGAACCGGTTATGGATGTCTTTCATCACCATGTCCGTGATGACATGGTTCGGCATGTCCATCAGCTGGTGCGCGGGGGCGAGTACGAGGCTCATGACGCTGCCGCCGTTTGCGGTGCCCATGCCGGCCTGGAAGTCGTCGGGGCAGGTCAGGGAGACATCGGCGAAGGTGGCGAAAATGGTGCCTTCAGAGAACATGAGGTTGTCAGTATCGGTGATCTTGCGGTCGAACCACAGCTGGCAGTTGATGACCGGACTTCCGGTGAACTGATGGAGGTTGCGGAAGTAGTCGTGACGGAGCCATTCGTCCGGGAGGACCTTTTTCAGGTTGTGGACCGGCAGGGCGGAGATGTAGGCATCGGCTTCGATGGTGTGGCCGTCGCGGAGCACGGCGCTCTTGATTGTCTCGTCGCCTTCAAGCTCAAAGCGGCTGAGGCGGGCGTCCACGAATATCCTCCCTCCGCGGCTCTGGATATACTGCCGCATCGGCTCAATCATCGACTCGCCGGGGTTTTTGCGGAAAAAGCCGAACTTGGTCGCTGCGTAGTCGGTGCCGAAGTACTTGAATATGGTGATCATCGGCCGTGCGCTGATGACATTCGGCTCGATGAAGTTCATTGCCAGAGCGATGGCCCGCCAGAGTTTCTGGAGAGAGTGCTCAGAGGCTCCGTGCAGCCGGTGCCATTCCGAGTATGTCATGTGGTCCTGGCTGCGGAAATACTCCTCGTTTCCGGCCAGTGCAGGCCAGAGGCCCTTGATGAGTGAAATCTTGTCCCACATGGTGAGGAAGTCGGCCTGCATGCCGCCCACCACTTCGGCCCAGGGGCTCGGCAGGTTGGCTTTCCTGAAGAATGACTGGGCCCCGTCGGGTTCTGCGTATATGAGGGAGTGCTCCTTCCAGAGGTAGTTGTCTTCAGCTCCGACCCGTTTCAGGTACTCCTGCAGCTGGCTGTATCCGCCGAAGACGATATGGAGGCCCGATTCGATGGAGTCACCCTCACTGTCTTTCCATACCGAGACCTTTCCGCCGAGCACCTTGCGCTTTTCATAGATTTCAACGCTGTGGCCCCGTTCAACAAGTTCTATGGCGGCTGAGAGCCCTGCGACTCCTGCGCCGAAAATGGCAATTTTCACCGTTCAACAGATATCTAAATGGTTGGAAACTCTCTCTCTCTCTCTCTCTCTCTCTCCGGTCGCTCTTTGTCGTCCGTGCACTGCAATTCAAACGTGAATATAGGGATTTGAGACGGGATTCGGCAATGCTGACGCTTCTGCCTTAGGCCCTCAGCGAGTGAGCGCCCGCAGTGCCCTGTCAATTTCCGAAATGATCCGCACGCCGAGCTTCAGTCCCTCTTTGACGACGAAGCGCAGGTCATCGGCCGCCACTCTCGCGGCGGGCTCTATGAACACTTTTTTTCTATTGTTTTTCTTTCTTCCGGGCGAGGGTTCGGCCGCTCTATCTGATAGTTGCTCATTACCTGGGGGTGTGTCATTTTTCAGTGGACTCTTTCGGCGAATTGAATAAATTGCACAATCACTTGAAGGAAAGCAATACGAAACAACCCGATACGCGCTTTTCCTGTTCCCGGGAAATGTGTTTTACGCTCCCATCCCTAAATTATTTAAGAAATAATGCGATCATATGCCTTCTTTTTAAGAAAATCATTGCTTATTTCTTAGAAATGTGTAATTTTCTTACAAAATTGAATTTAATCCGCCACCGTTATGTCGGGACATCTTGATCTGATCGACTTGAAAATCATCGAGTCCATGGGGGAGAATGGACGGATCCGGCTGAGCGAACTCGCCGAGGTCGTGGGCCTTTCCATCCCGTCCGTCAGTGAACGGCTCGACAAGCTGCAGAAAAACGGCATTGTCAAGGGCTTTACGATGGATGTTGACGAACGCCAGCTCGGCTTCGATATCCAGGCGTTCGTGCGGGTCCGGGTTGATTCCTCCAAGCATTACAAGTCCTTCATGGAGCATGTGATGAAGGAGGACGAGATCATGGAGTGCTATTCCGTCACCGGCGAGGGGTCGCATATCCTCCGGGTCATGACCCACAACACCGGATCGCTCGAGAAGTTCCTTTCACGCATACAGAGCTGGCCGGGAGTGATGAGCACGAATACGAGCTTTGTGCTTTCCCAGCTGAAGAAGACGAGGAAAATAGGAGCGGACATCATCCGCAACAATCTGCAGGACCGCCAGGTGCTGATCACCTACGACGAGAAGAAGTCGAGGAAATAGGCGGAGGGCAGCATTCCTTTAGGCAGCATTCATTTATTGTTTTACGTATTCGATTTTGACAGGCAACACCAAGCAAACCAACAAGGAGGTTCTCTTGAGCATCGAGAATAAAAATGTGGTTTCGTCCTATTTCGGGGCGATGACCTTCGACCAGAAAGCCATGCGGGCCAGACTCCCCAAAGAGGTCTTTACCGCACTGCAGGATACCATCAGGGCCGGCAGGGAGATTACTGAAGAGATTGCGGGCGTCGTAGCCCACGGCATGAAAGAGTGGGCGATGGACAACGGCGCCACCCACTATACCCACTGGTTCCAGCCGATGACAGGCTCGACGGCTGAAAAGCATGACGCGTTCCTTTCCATCGATCGCGACGGTACCCCGATAGAGCGTTTTTCCGGTGAGCAGCTCATCCAGGGCGAGCCTGATGCTTCGAGTTTCCCCTCCGGCGGCATGCGCACCACGTTTGAAGCACGCGGCTACACTGCATGGGATCCTTCCAGCCCCGCTTTCCTCATGAAGGGCGGCAACTGCGTGACGCTCTGCATTCCGACCGTCTTCATCTCCTATAACGGAGAGGCACTTGATGCCAAGACCCCGCTCCTCCGCTCCATGAACGCCGTAAGCAAGGCTTCTCTCCGTCTTCTGGAAACACTGGGCACGAAGGGCGTTTCCCGCGTCAAGACCTTTGCCGGCGTCGAGCAGGAATACTTCCTCATCGACAAGAAGTTCTACAGCGAGCGTCCTGACCTCATCATGTGCGGCCGCACTCTGCTCGGCGCATTGCCGCCGAAGGGCCAGCAGCTTGAGGACCACTATTTCGGCGCCATTCCGGACCGCGTACTCGAGTTCATGCAGGAGGTCGAGCATGAGCTCTACCTGCTCGGCATTCCCGCCAAGACCCGCCACAACGAGGTGGCTCCGCACCAGTTCGAGATCGCTCCGCTCTTCGAGGAGGCCAACGTTGCCACAGACCACAACCTTCTGATCATGGAGGTGATGCGCAAGATCGCCGAGAAGAAGGGTTTTGCGCTCCTGCTGCTTGAAAAGCCGTTTGCCGGCATCAACGGCTCGGGCAAGCACAACAACTGGTCGATCGGTACCGATACCGGCGTCAACCTGCTCGATCCGGGTGACACCCCAGAAAAGAACATCCAGTTCCTCGTCTTCCTCGTCGCTGTCCTCAAGGGCGTCTACAAACGCGCCGACGTGCTGCGCATGTCCATCTCGAGCATCGGCAACGACCACCGGCTTGGCGCCAATGAGGCTCCTCCGGCAGTCGTCACCGTCTTCCTCGGCGACCTGCTTGAGCGAGTACTTGATGCGATTGAGAGCGGCAAGATAGATCTGAAGACGGAAAAGCAGGTGCTGAACCTCGGACTCTCGCAGGTGCCGGTGGTCAACAAGGACTATACCGATCGCAACCGTACCTCGCCCTTCGCCTTCACCGGCAACAAGTTCGAGTTCCGGGCCGTCGGTTCCAGTCAGGCTGTGTCGGTACCGAACATGGTGCTCAATACCCTCATGGCAGAAGCCGTCGACGAAATGGCCGACACGATCGAAGCCAAAGTCAAGGCTGGAAAAGACCGCGATTCTGCAATCCTTGAAACCCTCCGCGAGGAAATCACCGCGACCAAAGCGATCCGCTACCCGGGTGACAACTACAGCGATGCCCTGCAGCAGGCAGCAAAAGAGCGAGGTCTGCCGAACCTGAAGAACACTCCGGAGGCCCTCAGGGTATTGGAGAGCAAGGATGTGCAGTCGGTGTTCGTCAAATACGGCGTGCTCAGCGTCGAGGAGATCGAGTCACGCCTGAACATCCGTCTCGAGCGGTATGTGAAAGGTGTCGACATCGAGGCCCGCACCCTGCAGCTCATGCTGAAGACCCTTGTCATCCCCGATGTGAGCGAGTACCAGGGCGATATTGGTAGCTCCTTCAACAACCTGCTCTCGGCTTCGGACGAGATCGGTCTGTCGAAGGCTGCGCTGAAGAGCCAGGCCGGGCACTACAGGACTCTTGCAGAGAACCTTTCGCTCCTCATCGACCTCACGGCCGAACTGGATGAGGTGGTCGAGAAGCTCGAAACGCTTGATGGCGAATTCGCCAAGGCCGACTACTGTGCCAACACCCTGCTGCCCTTCATGCTGAAGGTCCGCGAAGTGGCCGACCGGCTCGAGCTTATGGTAGACCGCAGTCGCTGGCAGCTTCCGACCTACTCGGAAATGCTCTTCGAACACTGATCCGCCGTTCGTAAGAAGTAAACAGAAAGGCCCGTATTCCGGGCCTTTCTGTATTATAGCGACTCAGGCGCTTTTTCTTATTGCAGCACCTCAACCCTATGTCACTTACTATGAGTCATCCATCCCTTCAGTCCGATTCCGACAGCCGGTTCCTTGACTGCCGAGGGTTCAGACTGCATTACAGGATCCATGGCAGCGGGGAGCCGCCCTTCATGCTTCTCCTTCATGGCAGTTTCCTCAGTATGCGTTCATGGCGCAATGTGCTCGGTCCCCTATCTGAAATTGCGACAGTGATCGCGCTCGACAGGCCGGCCTTCGGCCGTACCTCCCGCCCGGTTCCGACGAGGCTTAACGGAGTCAGTTATGCACCCGAAGCGCAGAGCGATCTTGCCGCAGCCTTCCTCGAACAGCTTGGTATCGATAAGGCGGTCATCGTCGGCAACTCGACCGGCGGGACACTCGCCATGCTCATGGCGCTCCGCCATCCAGATAAGGTTTCCGGGCTCGTGCTCGTTGATGCCATGATTTACAGTGCTTATGCGGCCAGCGGCATCCCGTCCGCTATGAAGCCCTTCCTGAAGGCCGCAAGCCCCGTCTTTTCCCGACTGATGAAGCTGCTCATAAGAAAGTTTTTCGACCGCCTGCTTGTGAGTTTCTGGCACAACCCGTCCATGCTGCCCGCCGAAACTCTCTCGGCTTATCGCGCCGACATGATGACTGGCAACTGGGGGAGAGGGTTCTGGGAGGTTTTTCTTGAGACGCACCATCTCCACCTTGATGAAAAGGTCGGCTCGATCACATTTCCTGTGCTGGTGGTCACCGGTGAGTTTGACCGTACAGTGAAGGTTGAGGAAAGCCTCCGTCTTGCCCGTGAGGTTCCCGGCGCAGACCTTGAGGTGATCGGCGACTCCGCCCACCTGCCTCATGAGGAGCAGCCGGAAGCCTTTGTCGCAGCAGTGAAGGCCTTCATGCAGAGGCTTTCCTGAGTGCATCGAAGGACAACCCTGCTGTTTTTTTGCTTCCGGTCTCCTGCATCGCCTGCCTCCCGGTTTTCTTTGAGCGGGCGATGTTCAGGGAATGAGCCGCTATGAGGTCATGTTGTGCAGGCCTATGCGGTTGCCTTCAGTGTCTTCGATGTAGGCGATAAAGCCATATTGGCCGATGTCGGTTTTTTCCTTGATGACGTTGCCACCGTTGTTGCGGACCCGCTTAAGGGCGGTTTCGATGGCGGGTTCTGAAAAATAGACGAGTGTCCCTTCATGCGTCGGGATATAGCCTTTTGCTTTTACCAGTGACCCGGAGGCGCCCGATCCTGTTTCACTCATCGGAAACCATCCCATCACCATGCCGTCATCCATGCTATGTACTTCGATGGGCATGTTGAAGACTGCCTCGTAAAAGGTCTTTGCCCGTTCCATGTCGTGGACGGGGATTTCGAACCATCCAACCGGATTGTGTTCCATTTTCTCGGTAACCATCATGTCCTCCTTTTTTCATCGTTGACGGGGGATGATTCTGCTTCCTTACCGACCAACACCATCGGGGAGTGACTAATTCGAGGGAGGATGGGATGTTCATTCTCCGATGATTTTCACCAGCGCCCGTTTTTTCCTCCGCCCGTCGAACTCCCCGTAGAAAATCTGTTCCCATGTGCCGAAGTGCAGTTTCCCTCCGGTCACGGCAACTACGACCTCCCGCCCCATGATCTGGCGTTTGTGGTGGGCATCACCGTTATCCTCGCCAGTCCGGTTGTGGCGGTATCGGCTGAGTGGTTCATGCGGGGCGAGCGCTTCAAGCCACTGGCGGTAATCCTCATGCAGGCCCGGTTCGTCATCGTTGATGAAGACGGAGGCGGTGATGTGCATTGCGTTGACGAGGCAGAGACCTTCCTTGATGCCGCTTTCCTGGAGCGCACCTTCGACGTCGCGTGTGATGTTCCGGAACCCCATCCGTTCGGGGATATTCAGCCAGAGTTCTTTATGATAGGCTTTCATGATGCAGAGGATCGGTTTCGGGTGATTTTCTGTATTTTATTGGATAGAGAAAGTTAAGACTTATTTTCACTGTCGCACCAGCATCAACGAACACAAGATCCCGAGTCGATATGGCCGAAGCGTTCCAGTACCCCATGTCCTATCCGGCCCTCTGGCTGGACTATTACTACTACGCGTCATGGTTTCTCTCCATGCTCATTCTTGCTGTCGGCTGGGGGCTGTTTTTCCGTTATGGCAGGTTCACCTACGCCATCAACCTCGGATGTTTCTGGAAAACGGCCATGATGCTTCTCCTGTTCACCGTGACGCTCGGCCTGCCGATGTACTACAATACGAAGTTTGCTGCCGAGCACGGCCAGGACGGCGACTCGGTCCGCATTGAAGGGGACCGACTGCAGTACCTTGACCGGAAGGGCAGGGTGATGACGTTCCCTCTTTCGGAAATAGAGGCCATCCGGCAGGAGGGGGTGACCTACAATCCGCCCCCTAAAATCTTCATTGTCGCCACAACCCCTACAGGCCGTGATTCCGTGTATGTGACGGAAAAACTGCCCGATTACCGGCGATTCCTTCATGAGCTGTCCCGAAAAACCGGCGTAAAGGCCGAACTACGGTAGTGTTTCCCGGAACGGGGCCGATCATGGAACAGATGGCGCATCCCTCCTCCACGCCGCTGCTTGTTGCCGAAATCGGCAACACCACGGCCATGTTTGCCGTCTTCAGCGGCACTGACCCTATCGACTCTCTACAGGTTGCGACCGCAGCTCTTTCTTCACCCGAAGCGGTCGGGGAACTTCTTCAGCCGCTTCTCGCCCGCCATTCCCTTGCGGCTGACGCCGTCATCAGTTCCGTCGTTCCCCGTGCCGGAGAAGCTGCCGGCCGCTGGCTTCTGGATATACTTCCCGGCAGGGTGCTTGCTGTCGATTCGACCCTCAATCTGCCCTTCAGGATCAGCTACGATCCCCCCTCTGCGCTCGGTGCCGACCGCCTTTCGCTCTGTGCCCGATGCTGCATGCTTGAAGAAGAGGCCGCCGTCATAGCCCTTGACATCGGAACCGCCATCACATTCGACGTGCTTTCAGCAGACCGCAGCTACCTCGGTGGGCTCATCATGCCTGGTCTGGAGCTGATGGCCTCGGCGCTTCATGAACGCACGGCCCAGCTGCCGAGGGTTGAGGTCTCAAGGCCTGAACGGCTCATGGGCCTCTCTACGGCTGACTGCATCCGGAGCGGCGTGGTATGGGGGTGCGTGTTGCAGGTGGAAGGCCTCGTGCGGAAGATCCGGGGGTGGCTCCGCAGTGAACATGGAGAAGGCTACGCGCGGGTTGTGGCCACCGGTGGCCGTGCACCGCTCATCGTGTCCATGATGGAGATGCCGCCACTGCTTGATCCCCATGCCGTATCGAGAGGTGCCCGCTACCTCTTCGAGCTGAACCGGATTACTGTTTCCTGAAGAACGTCTTCGCATCCTCAATCGCCCCGAGCACTTCCCGGTCATCCACGTCTTCTTCGAGGAGGAATGCTTCTCCGAGTGCTTTCAGGAGAACGAAGCGGAGGCGGCTGTCTAGCTTTTTCTTGTCGGAGAGCATGTTTTCCAGAAGCGCCGGAGCGTCGATGTCGAGGAACCGCTTTTTCAGGAGTCCGCGGGGAAAGCGGAATTCTGCAATGATGGACTGCCCCTGTTCAAGCGAAGGCCGGTCCAGGAACCCGAGGCGGCGGGAGAGCGAAAGCGCAGCAGCCATGCCGATGGTGACGGCTTCCCCGTGGCGGATGAAGCGGTAGTCGGCAAGTTTTTCGAGTCCATGGGCAAACGTATGCCCGAAGTTCAGGGTGGCACGAAGCCCGCTCATCTCCCTGAAATCCTCCCGTACCACAGCCTCTTTGATTTCCGCACTGCGCCGGATGGCGTCGGTCAGATAGGGCTCTTCGAGCGCGACGATGCTGCTGAAGTGTGAGCGGAGCCGTTCAAGGAGGGCTGAGTCGGCTATGAATCCGTATTTGACGACCTCCGACAGGCCGGAGTAGACCTCCCGTTCCGGCAGGGTCCCGAGATACGACGGGTCGATCAGCACCAGTTCCGGCAGATGGAAAAAACCGATGAGGTTTTTGCCGAGCGGATGGTTTATGGCAACCTTTCCTCCGATTGAACTGTCGGTCATGGCCAGAAGGGTGGTCGGGAGCTGGATGACCGGGATGCCGCGGTAGTAGCTGGCTGCAATGAACCCTCCGAGATCTCCGACCACGCCGCCTCCGACGGCAAGCAGGTTCCAGCTCCGGTCGACACCGGCTTCAATCATGCCGCCGTATAGCTTATAGGCCGTGCTGAAGCTTTTCGATGCTTCACGGGCGGGGACAACGAGTTCGTGGACCATGAATCCCTCATCGGCGAGGGTTCGTAGCACTTGCTCACCGAAGAGCTTCCGGGTGTTGGTGTCGAAAAGGACGACGGTTTTCAGCTTCAGCCCGTGGGCTTTGAAGCGTGATGCAAGTCCGGCGGTCACCGGACTCGAAACGATGATGGTGCTCACGGCTGTTCTGGTTGCTGGCCGTCCTCCCCGATCTGCGGGGCTTTGCGGACAAGCCGTTCTATTTTCCTTGTCAGTTCCTCCACTGTCGAGCCGATCCGTTTCTGGTCAGTCTGTACGGTGAGGGCTGCCTGCTGGTAACGGGGTTCCCGTTCTTCGAGAATCCGGCGGATCTTTTCTTCAAGCTCTTCCCTGGAGTGCTTTCTTCCGTCCTCTCCACGCAGCAGGGGGCGGTCGCGTTTGTTGACCAGCCTTTTTGCAAGGTTCGCGGCTGATGATTTCAAATAAACCAGAGTGCCGGCTCCGGCAATGAATGCATGGGACGGGTCATACTGGAGTGCTCCGCCGCCGAGCGAGACGACCATCTCCTTTTCTCCGGCTACGGTTTTCAGGGTCTGGAGCTCAAGCTCCCTGAATGCCGCTTCACCCTCTTCTGCGAAAATGCGGGTAATGGGTTTGCCTGCACGTTGTTCAACCGCCTGATCGACATCGAGGAACTCGTACCCGAGGGAGTTGGCCAGAAGGGGGCCTATGGTCGACTTTCCCGAACCGCTGAAACCGGTCAGGAAAATCAACGAGTGCTGTTTTGTTATCGTGTCCTGTCCCATCCCAACGGTTTCGATTCTGCGTGTGGCGACGCGTTCCGGTTGCGCCCGTTCGGGCGCGTACTTAGCGGCAAATATAGTCAAAAATGGTGAAAAAGCCCTTCAGGGAGCGGCTGAGGGAGCCCTACTCCATAAGCGATTCGACTGTTCCGTGGAGCTCGTAGGCCATTGAGCCGGTGATGCGGGCCTGAACGAACGTTCCGGGTGAGGGCTCCGGGGATCCAGACTCGAGCAGGCACTCGTTGTCGACTTCGGGTGCGTCGAACTCTGTGCGCCCGATGAGGATCAGCCCCTCTTCGCCCTCTTCAGTCCGGTCGACAAGGAGGGTCATGAGGCTGCCGACAAAGGCCTCGTTCTTCTTTCGGGCAATCTCTTCCTGAAGCTCCATGAGTTCGCTCACCCTTTCCTGTTTCTCCTCTTCCGGTACGGTGTCTATGAGGCTGTATGCGGGGGAGTGTTCCTCGTGGCGATAAGGGAAGCAGCCAAGACGGTCGAACCGCACGCTTCCGGCGAACTCCAGCATCTCCTCGAACTCTTTGCGGGTTTCGCCGGGGTAACCGGCAATCATGGTGGTGCGGAGGCGGATGTCTGGGTTCCGGTTGCGGATCTCCTCAATAAGCCGGAGAGACTGCTCTTTGGTGATGCCGCGGTTCATGGAGCGGAGGATGGGGTCGCTGCAGTGCTGGAGCGGGAGGTCGAGGTAGTTGCAGATATTGCTTCGGTTTCCGATGGTGTCGATGACCTCAAGCGGAAAGCCGACCGGATAGGCATAGAGCAGGCGGATCCAGCGGAACTCCATGTCGGATAGCCGCATGAGCAGGTCGTTGAGCATCTGTTTTCCGTAAAGGTCCACGCCGTAGACGGTGATATCCTGGGCGATGAGGTTGAGTTCCTTTACCCCTTTCTCCTGGAGCAGTCGGGCCTCCCTCAGGAGCTGCTCCATTGGCTGGCTCAGGTAGCGGCCCCGGATTTTGGGTATGGAGCAGAACGAACAGGCGCGGCTGCACCCTTCGGCGATCTTGAGATATGAGCTGTGGGGCGGTGTCAGGAGTGAGCGATGGTCATAAAGTTCCTGATGGTAGCGGGCGCCGAGGGCGTCAAGCACTGCCGGCAGTTCTCTCGTGCCGAAGAACCGGTCAACTTCCGGGAGTTCCTCCTGCAGTTCGTTCCGGTAGAGCTCGGTGAGGCAGCCCATCACATAGACCTGCCGCACGGTTCCTGCGTTTTTCATATCGACGGCTGCAAGGATCTCCATGATTGATTCCTCCTTGGCATCTTCGATGAACCCGCAGGTATTGATGAGAATGACTTCGGCTTCCTCCGCCTGCTGGGTGAAGGTGATTCCGGAAGCTTCAGCCTGTGCCTGGAGCCGTTCGCTGTCGACGGTGTTTTTCGAACAGCCGAGGCTGAGAAGGAAGACGCTGGTGTTGTGTTCGGGGTGGGGCATTGCTATGCTTCTCCTCTGTTGAACTCTTCAAGGAACCCGGCCTTCCACTCGAGGAACGATCCCTCTTCAATCCGCTGGCGGGCGGTTCTGGTCAGCCACATGAAAAACGAGATGTTCTGCAGGGTGCAGAGCTTGAGGCCGAGGATTTCGCCCACGTTCAGGAGATGGCGGATATAGGCGCGGCTGTAATGTTTGCACACATGGTTGCCGAACCCTTCGTCAACAGGGGAGAAGTCTTCGGCATATTTTGCCGAGCGGAGGTTCATTTTGCCTTTTCGGGTGTAGACTCTTCCGTTGCGTCCTTCGCGGGTTGGGATGACGCAGTCGAACATGTCGATGCCCCGCTCAATGGCGTTGAGGATATTTTCCGGGGTGCCGACTCCCATCAGGTAACGTGGCTTGTGTTCCGGTAGGAGCGTATGGGAGAGCTCAAGGATGCGATACATCTCTTCGGCCGGTTCGCCGACCGCCATGCCGCCGGTGGCATAGCCGTCGAAGTCGAGGTCGACAAGCGCTTTGGCTGACAGGGCACGCAGGTCACTGTGCGTGCCTCCCTGGGTGATGCCGAAGAGCATCTGCGGGTGATGGTAAAGGGGGGCAGTTGCACTGAAGTGGCGCCGCGCACGCTCGGCCCAGCGTATGGTCAGTTCGCCTGATTTGCGGATGTACTCACGATCCGCCTTGGATGAGGGGCATTCGTCGAGGGGCATCATGATATCACTGCCGATGATGCGCTGGGTGTCAACGACATTTTCAGGAGTGAACTGCAGCATGCTGCCGTCGAGGTGCGATTTGAATGTTACCCCTTCTTCACTGATTCTGCGAAGTTCTGAGAGCGAGTAGACCTGGTAGCCGCCGCTGTCGGTGAGCAGCGGTCCATGCCAGTCCATGAACGGGTGCACCCCTCCGGCTTTCCTTATGATGTGGTTGCCGGGTTTCAGGTAGAGATGATAGGTGTTCGTGAGGATAATGTGCGCTTCCTGTTCAAGCAGTTCATGCGGCTCGACCGACTTGACGCTTGCCCGGGTTCCGACCGGCATGAAGACGGGGGTCGGGATATCACCATGGCCGGTGGAAAGGATGCCCGTCCGGGCGGCGGATCGGGGGTCGGTGCTCTGGAGGCGGAAGTTCATGGAGGAGGGGGCTGGTCGTATGGGCCTGTTGCTGGTTACCAAGGAAGGTAACCAGCCGAAGAGAGAAATAAAATAGGAAATGCCCCCGGTTATTCCGGCTACCCGATTTCCGTCACCCGAACCGATACGCCGAGCGTTTCCCTGGCATTGCCTTTCCATGTTCCCCGAACCGGTGGGACGTCGGCATAGTCACGGCCCGAGCCGATCCTGATGTAGCGTTCGTCCGCAATGATCGAGCTGTGGGTGGGGTCCATGCCGACCCATCCTTTTTCGGGCCCGCACCAGACCTCGCACCATGCATGGCTGGCTTCGTCATGCCCTTCAGGGGTGCTTCCGCCGTAGAGGTAGCCGCTCACATAGCGCGCAGGAATGCCGAGACTCCGGCATGCGGCGAGCATGATATGTGCGAAATCCTGGCAGACGCCCCGGCCGAGCGCCATCACTACGGTGCTGGTGCTGTGGACGTCTGTTGCTCCGGGTTCATAGATGAACGTGTCGTTGATCTTGCGGCAGATGGATGCGGCAAGGGCTTCAGGCTCATCGGTGTGCGGCAGAGCTTCTATGAAGGAGCGTATTGCGGCATCGAAGTGAACGAACCGGCTCTCGGCGGAAAAGTCCAGAAGGAGGATCTCTTCGTTTTCCTCCCTTCCTGCCCGTCCGGTTCCGGTCTCTACGACCGAGGTGCCGAAGATGCTGACCCGTCTGTGGCTCTGCAGGAGATTGAAGTGGTGAACCTTGTTGCCATAGAAGTCGGTGTACTCGAAAATCGGCGCGGGCGGGTCAAGCTGCAGGGTGAAGCTGGTGCAGCGCTGCCTCGAGGTCTGTCCGGTGTGCGGGTGCAGGCGAACCTCCGTTGCCGTTTCATAGATGGGGACGTCGTATTCGAAAAGCGTCCTGTGTTCGACTTTGAGTATCATAGTCCTCTCTTGTTATCGGCAGTATGCCTGCTGTTGCTGCTGCTGGGCCTGGCTCCATTCGGCCCGTTTTCCTCCGTTGCCGCTGAATGTGGTACGGAGCCCCTCCTCGACCGGTTCTATTTCCGGGGTGTGGTAGGCGAAATAAGTAAGGTGGGTCTGCTCGCCGACATCCATGATTCCCTGTTCAAGTCCTGCAAGGTAGCTGTGGAGGCCTTTAGAGGCAATATCGTCCATCGTGGTGTAGCTCAGCTCCGCCTCCATTTTTCCGATGAGCCGGTCTGCACTGTTGAACGAGCGTCCCGCAGAGCCGCCCGAGAGTCGCCAGAGCGCATCTTTTGCGGCGCAGACGGAGAAGTTGATGCTGCGCGGGAAGGTCCGGTCGAGAATGAGGAACTCCAGGATGCTCTGCGGCTTTATGCGCGCGAAATATACTTTCCGGAAGGCTTCAAGCGCACTGCAGCTTTTCAGGACCGCCATCCACTGGAGGATGTCCACCGATCCGCTGACCACGTCACCGTGGCCGGCATGGCTTGTTTCAAGCATGTGGTATTTCACGTCGATCAACCGGGCGGCGTTATCAGCCCGTTCCAGGTATTTGGCGATCTGCACGAAGTCCCAGCCTTCGTTTCGCGGGAAGGTACTGTCGGTGATGCCCTGGAAGAGGTGCGAGGCGTTCTTGATCTCACGGTAGAAGCTGAACGGATCGTTCTGCACGCTCTGCGGGGTGACGGTCTGCAGGTAGTGGTAGAGGTTGTTGATCTGCTCCCACATTTCGCTTGAAATGCTCTCAATCACGCTCCGGGCGTTCTCTCTGGCCAGACCGATGCAGGAGATGATGGAGTTCGGGTTGTTGCGGTTGAAGACGAGATAGTCGGTGACCGTTTCGGCTCCGTACTGGCCATACAGGCTGTCGAACTTCTCCCGGTCGCTGGTGACGAGTATAAGGGCGATCCAGCAGTCGGGGGTTTCAACCGTCGTGATGCGGTTGAGGTCAAGCAGGAGGTTGAAGTTCACGTCCAGAAAGCGCGCAGTGTTCTCTGCACGTTCAACGTACCTGCTCATCCAGAAAAGTGATTCGGCGACACGGCTCAGCATAATGGGGTGGTTGGTTGGTGTTCCGTTTATTCGTCGACGACCCAGGTGTCTTTGCTGCCCCCGCCCTGCGAGGAGTTGACGACCAGCGAACCTCGCTTGAGCGCCACGCGGGTCAGCCCACCGGGTACGATCGTGGTCTTTTTTCCGGTCAGCACATACGGGCGCAGATCGATGTGGCATCCGTACATCTCAGAGTCGTTGAGGAGGCTCGGATGGCGCGAGAGCGATATGGTCGGCTGTGCGATGTAGTTGCGGGGATTTGCCACGATGAGTTCCCTGAACTGTTCCTGCTCCTGCGCAGTCGACTCGGGTCCGATCAGCATGCCGTATCCGCCGGATTCGTTGGCGGACTTGACCACCAGCTCGTCAAGATGCTCAAGGATATACTTCATGTCGGACGGGGTTCCCGGCAGCCAGGTCGGGACGTTTTCGAGCACGGGGTCCTCCCCGAGGTAGTATTTGATCATCTTCGGCACGAAGCTGTATATGACCTTGTCGTCGGCAATGCCGGTGCCGATGGCATTAGCCAGAGTCACATTGCCTTTCCGGTAGGCATTGATGAGCCCTGCGACCCCGAGCTTGGAGTCGGGCCTGAAGCAGAGCGGATCGAGATAGGCATCGTCGACGCGCCGGTAGATCACATCGACCCGTTCAAGTCCCCGTGTGGTCCGTTTGTAGACGACATTGTCGTTTACGACGAGGTCACGGCCCTCGGTGAGCTCCACGCCCATCTGACGGGCAAGGAAGCTGTGTTCGAAGTATGCGGAGTTATAGATGCCCGGGGTGAGCACCACGACGTTGGGTTCCCTCTGGAGCGGCGGGCTCACTTCCTGAAGGGTGCGGAGCAGCTCCTGCGGGTAGTCTTCCACGGGGCGCACCTTGTACTGGCTGAAAAGAACCGGGAAGGCCCGTTTCATCGCCTGACGGTTCTGCAGCATGTAGGAGACACCGCTCGGGGTCCGGAGGTTGTCCTCAAGCACCAGATACCGGCCTTCCCCGTCCCGGATGATGTCGCTGCCGGCAACGTGGATGTATATGCCCTGCGGCGGGGTGACGCCGACGAACTCGCGGCGGAAATGCTGGCTGCCGAGTATGAGTTCTGCCGGAATGACCTTGTCGCGCAGGATATTCTGGGTATGGTAGATGTCGTAGAGAAAGAGGTTCAACGCCGCAATCCTCTGGGCGAGCCCCCGTTCGATAAGCGCCCATTCCGCCGCCGGGATGACCCTCGGAATGAGGTCGAAGGGGAAGATCCTCTCAATGCCCTCCTCAAGACCGTAGACGGTGAAGGTGATGCCCTGGCTGCGGAAGAAGATGTTCGTCATCTCCCTCCTTGTTTTCACATCCTCCTGTGAAAACATGGCGAACCGCCGGAGCAGCTTTTCATAATGGGGCCTCGGCCCTCCCTCCCGCGCGACAAGCTCGTCGAAAAACCGGGATGCATCAGCATCGTAGTTGTCGAAAAAACGCTTCATGTCCGTCTGTTTACTATTGTTTGCGGGGACTTTTGCAACCCTCGCCCTATATATACTTAATTTTTTATGGAAATAAATATTATGAGCCTTAAAAAATTACATTTATGAAGAAAATATGATGCTCTCTCGACAGCGTTCATCTTTTTTTGCCCTCTCCGGTCATTGTTTCGGGGCTTTTTTGCCTTGTAGGGCCCCATAATTGTTCCTATACTTGAGTACTGGCCTATCACTCCGCCCGACGGGGCATAACGCACAAAACGACTGCATTGCAATGAATGTACTGGTGACCGGCGCTGCCGGATTTATAGGCTCCAGCGTCTCGGGGAGACTGCTCGAGCGAGGCGATTGTGTAACGGGGGTCGACAACATGAACGACTATTATGAGGTCTCGCTGAAGGAGGCCCGCCTCCAACAGCTTACCCCGCACGAGGCATTCACCTTTGTTGAGGCCGATATTGCCGACAGGAAGGCGATGGAGGAACTGTTTGCCCGGGGGAAATTCGACCGGGTCGTCAATCTTGCCGCCCAGGCCGGCGTGCGCTACTCCATCACCAACCCGCACTCCTACATCGAAAGCAACATTGTCGGGTTCATCAACATTCTTGAGGGGTGCCGACACAACGGTGTCCGGCATCTGGTTTATGCTTCATCAAGCTCGGTATACGGCGCCAACGAAACCATGCCGTTCTCGGTGCATGACAATGTCGACCATCCTCTTTCGCTGTATGCCGCAAGCAAGAAGGCCAACGAACTGATGGCCCACACCTACAGCCATCTTTACCGGCTCCCGACAACCGGCCTGCGTTTCTTTACCGTTTACGGCCCGTGGGGCAGGCCCGACATGGCGCTGTTCCTTTTCACCGACGCCATCCTGAAGGGCAAGCCGATCAAAGTCTTCAACTACGGCAAACACCGTCGCGACTTCACCTACATCGACGACATCGTCGAGGGGGTCATCCGTACCCTCGACCATGTGGCAGAGCCGAACCCGCTGTGGTCGGGGGCAAAACCCGATCCCGGTTCCAGCCGCGCGCCCTGGAGGGTATACAACATCGGCAACAGTAAACCCGTCGAGCTGATGGACTATATCGCAGCCCTTGAGCGAGAGCTCGGCCGGACTGCTGAAAAGGAGATGCTTCCGCTCCAGCCCGGTGACGTGCCCGACACCTACGCCGATGTGGACCAGCTGATCGAGGATGTGCAGTACAAGCCTTCAACCACCGTTGATGACGGTATCAGGCGGTTTGTTGCATGGTATCGTGAGTACTACGGCATCAACGGCTGACAATTCAAGTGCTGCTGCATGCTGAGGGAAATCATTAAGAACGCAACCGGACGCGACCTCCCCATATCGGGAGGGTCCGGTATGGCTTATGACGATCCGGTGATTGTCGATGTGACGGATTCCATGGTGGCAGCGAGGGTGGAGATGGAAGTGGTCCACGCGCTTTCCACCAAACTCGGGCTGTACTGGAATACTGTCCATAAAGAGGTTGCCAGAGGGCTTCATGGCGACGTGGAGAAGCTGGACTATGAGGTCAAGCGTGTCGAGGGAGAACAGGTAATCATCGAAACGCGCAGCGTTTACTTTGATGTGTCCAGAGCTGTTTCTCCATCCGAAAAGACGCCGATCCCGATGATCTATCTGGGGGATCGGGCAGCCCTCTCTCTTCCCTACGAAATCGGTTGGGTTCACTATACCGGCATGATCGACAACGAGGTGGAAAATCCCGGTCTCGGGGTGAGCGTTTCCTATGATGGGCCCCAGATGAGGGGCACCCTCTTTGTCTACGACAAGGAACTGGTGGCGCTCGATATCCGGCAGACCCCTGAACCGGTCCATCAGGAGTTCAATGCAGCTACGGAGGATATGGCAAGGATCTATGGAGATGCGAGGGTGATCAGGGACATTTCAAAGCCAGGCCTCCTGGCGAAAGTATATGCAGTCGGCGATGCCATCAGCGTGCTTCAGCTGACGACGGTTGCAGGCCGGTTCATGCTGTTCCGCCTGACCCTCGAACCGCCTCTTGAACAGCATAACTTTGCCTGCCTGCAACAGTCCATCTCCTTTTTTGAAGCCATGGTCGGTGCCTGATCACCTGCAGCCGGCCGCTGACTTCATGCGGAAGGCGGCTTCGTCTGTCATCGCCCTGCTGCAGCTCCCTTCCCTGAAATAGACCTTCCGTACCGTACAGGATTTCCCCGTGTTGCTGTCGATGGCCGTGCTGAGGTGGAAGTGGGGCTTCCGGGCGCTTTCGGGGACGACAATGGCCAGAACCATACGCCGGCGGTGCATTTCAATGTAGGCGTCGACGTCGGGGACGGGGTCGATATGGTGGCGGATTGCCTCATAGACGACTTCAAGCGCTTCTTTTTCACTCTGGATGCCGACAATGCTTCCGTCATCGTCAATGCCGATGAGCATGACGCCTCCGCCGGTGTTGGCGAATGCGGCTATTGGACGGGCGATTTTCTGGGGTGAGTGGACTTTCCGCTTGAATTCGGTGTATAGTCCCTCTCCTTCTCCTACGAGCTCGAGAAGGGGGCGTGCGGAATGCGGGCGGCGGATGAGATGCATGGTGCTCCTCCGTCTTGGGGTTCGTGGAATTCCTGCCGCGGGCGGCGGCATTTCCCTACCTGTTCCTTCATCATACGCAGGGCTTTTGAGAAAAACAAGCTGGGAGCCTGAATCCCTGAACCGCCACCTTCATTGTTGCAGAAAAGACACGATTGGCCCTCACGCGGCGGCGGTGATGCTTTTGGCGTTGTCTTTTTTTGTGCCTGTGACCCGGATGAGGGTCAAATAAGCCCGTGATGAGCCCGTACATTGAATTTACAAAGCCTCTGCCTTCCGGACTTTTATGTGATGAATGAGTTTCGCGACATTTTCAGGCGCCTTTGGAAGGCCCCTCAAATGCCGAGCAGTGTCATTGCGAAGCGGTCGTGTTATGAGACAGCTGGTAAGGGGGTAGAAATGCCCCCTTTTCCGGGCCGTATCTGTCTTATAAATGCGTACTGTATTTCTATAGTCCATCTACCCATAAAAACAAGCCGTTTTAAAGAATGACCGATACAACAACAAAAACCGGAAGGCAGATAGGCTATGCCCGAGTCTCGACTACCGGTCAGGAACTCAACCTGCAGCTTGATGCCCTGAAGCAAGCCGGCATACCTGACAAACTCATCTTCATCGACAAGGCAAGTGGAGCAAAAACGGAACGGCCGGGTCTCGCAGCCTGCATGACGGAACTGCAGGCAGGGGATACGCTCGTCATCTGGCGGCTGGACCGACTCGGCCGGTCCCTGAAACACCTCATCGAGATCGTCGAAGAGCTGAAGGGCCGGGGAGTAGGGTTCCGCTCAATCAGTGACGGCGGTATTGATACCACCACCGCGTCCGGCGAGATGGTGTTCAACATCTTCGCTACCCTGGCGCAATTCGAGCGGCGATTGATCCAGGAGCGGGCGCAGGCAGGGTTGAAGGCCGCCCGGTCAAAAGGCAAGAAGGGGGGGCGGCCGAAGATCACTGCTGATGATCCGAAGGTGCAGATGGCAAAGAAAATGAGCAAGAACCTCAGCATCAGTGTCGGGTGAGCTTCTGACTGACGGTATACCTCCTGCCAGCCTTCTCGTCATAGGCCGTAACCCGCTCATCCCTAAAGTTTAGAACCTTGCCGGTCCGCATAAGAGGCGTTAGTACACTTGCGCCGGGTGCGACGTGAAGTCGCAGAATTGAACTGTTCTTTGAACCAGCAGTGCCGTCTGTTGCCCTCACCGAGACATGCAAGCAGGGTAACCAACTTGTGTGAAGCTCTCGGATAAACGTACCCGCAGAAAAACTGTAGGCCGACCCGTGAGGGAACGCTGAATCTGCCAGTAGCAGGCGGAGAGGGGCAAGAGGGAGCGCGATATGGCCAACATATGTGAATCGTCGTAACTGCCGTAAAGTGTGACGAGTGAAAGCTACTGTAACACTCGAACCAAAAGGTAAGCGGGTTGGATAGAGGTAACCGGTGTTCCTCTACACGGTCGATAACTCCCGCCGGCGGAAAGACGGGGCCTAACTCGTTCGCATGTTCAATCTGCGGAACACGGTAAACCCATAGTTCCGCCTTACAATTTGTAAGGCAATCAAACCGCAAGGAATGACCATGGAGCTGTGGGCAGAAGATCAAGGAGAAAGCGAATGCTGGCCTGTAATGGACCAGATAGGGGTTGCAACATCACCCCATGCGAAAGCAGGCAGACTTCCTTGAGGTCTCGCGCTACAGAAATGCCGGAGAACCTGCATTATGATGGAAAGCAAATGTACGTGGATTTATATCCATGTGTGCGCCATCAAGATCATTGTGATCAAGCAGGCTGCGGTTCTACTGTAGAGGTAAGGACTATATCCTTACTGGGTGCACTTGTGTGCTTTTGCGAGGCTTGAGCCCGGTACGGTGAAAGTCGTACGCCGGGTTCTGAGGGGACGGTGGCGTAGTAATACGCCGCTGTTACCCGATCATACTTAATCCTGGCTTAAGCCCTCCCCATTCAATGCATCCCATCATGAATTTTTTTTGAGGATACCATTAATGATATTAGTGATTTCATCCGGTTCGACAGGCTTCGTGATATATGCAATCGGGTTGAGTTTCTCTGCATTGATGATTTCATGCGTCTGTGCCCTGGCGGAAAGGAAGATGAACGGAATTGCGGACAGTGCTGCGTCCTGAAGCACTTTTCTGCGGAGCTCAAGTCCGTCCATAACCGGCATCATTACATCAGAGAGAATGAGATCGGGCACGTTGTTTTTACATATATCAAGGGCTACACTGCCGTTTTCTGCGACCATGACATGAAAGCCTTTTGACTCAAGGACGTAGGAAATCAGCCTTTTTGTATGTGGTTCGTCTTCAACGAGAAGGATTGTTTGCTGGGCCATGGTGATGATGTCTTTGTGATACTTACTGCATAATTTAATTGAACTTAACGATGCCGTGATGAAAATCCTAATTGTCGGGGTTCTCGATATTGTGGGTGAAGTAATCGAAAAGCATCTCTTCGGGGTTGTTTCCTGTGGTCTGGAAAATTCTGCCGGTTTTTGTCTCCATTCTAGCCATCATCCGCTCACTGCCTCCTGTCATGGTTCGACAGATTGGGAGATTTCTTTGCAGGATGAGGCTGGTCAGTGATCGTAGGTTGTCAATATGTATGGTATCGTGTTCGCGCCTTAGGACATTGGCACCGCCGATAAGGCAAATGAGAAGATTTCCCGGGTCTGCCCCTTCGTTCTGCATTACGCTGAAGAGCGTTTCGAGGGCATGGGCGGCATAGCGGTCCTTTCCTGTCTCAGCATGTGCCGGAGGGACTCCCGGCAGCATGACATGCGCCAGTCCTCCGACTCGAGTTCCCGGATCGTATGCACAGACGGCTATGCATGAGCCAAGGGGGCTGGAAATCAGCACTCTGCCGGGACCTGCCGCTGTAACCTCGCCGGTATAGGCGACGATGTGCGGTGTTTCATGCCGGGCACCGTATCCGTCATAATAATGTTCTCCAAATGTACTCCGGAACTTGAAGGCGTCCTCCGTATCTGTCTTCGCAGTTTTCTTCATGATTGGACCTCTCTTTGATTGGAGGCAGTTTCCTGTTGCAGCGGTAATGCCATGGTGAAGACCGTTCCCCCTTCCGGGGGACATTCAAAGTCGAGCTGTCCCTGATGCTTATGAACAATGATGTCATAGGAAATACTCAGTCCGAGACCCGTACCGATTCCGCGTTCCTTTGTCGTATAAAACGGGGTGAAGATTTCCTGCCTAACCGACTGCTCGATGCCCGGACCGTCATCGGTAATCGAGCAGTAGATCCGTGTGGTGTCAGCCCAGGTTTTTATTCCTATCTGTCCCTTGACGGTTCTTTTCTGTTGCCTGATGGCCTGCAGGCTGTTCATCAGGAGGTTCAGGACAACCTGGCCGATTTGAGACGGATTGCACGCCACCGCGGGGATTTTACCGAGGTCAGTCCGGATATCGGCGGTGTCGGCGCTCTCATGGTTGACGATCAACAGGGTGTCCTGAATTGTTTTATTGATGTTTGAGTTGATGTGTGTATCAGTCAGGTTCTTGAAGGAGAAGTTTCGCATGCTCCGGGTAATGCCGGTAATGCGTTCCACCCCGTGCCGTGTCGATGCAATTACTGCTGAAAGGTTTTCCATCAGGCCATCAATATCGATGGCTTCTTCCCGGGAACGGATTTCTCTGGTTATAGGGCTGCATGCATCTATGCTTTCCATACCCTCAAGCAACTGTCGGTAGAGGGTGACAAGGTTGGTAAGGTTGGGGAAGTCCTCATCGAGGTTTGCAATATTCAGGCGGATGAAATTAAGTGGATTATTGATTTCGTGGGTAAGACCTGATGCGAGGTTGCCGATCATCTCCATTTTCTTTGCATGCTCAAGCTGATGCCGCATCAGTTCCTGATGTTCAACAAAGAGTTTGTTTTCGATGATCTCCCAGGTCTGGTCAGCAAGGGCTGCTACCCAGAAGGCATCATCCTCGTCATAGTATCGCGATTTGTTGCCAACGCCGAGGATCGCCATGACCCTGCCGTTTCGGATGATTGGAACTGCCATGTCCCGCAAAAGCTCTGCGTGGTCCTCCGGCAGACCTTTACGATTCGGAGCTGAGGGGTAATCGTTATGGGTGACGGTGCGCTTTTCACGGATGGCATCGGCCCATATTCCGGCATGGTCGAGCTGGTAATGCCCGTACATGTCTTTCATGCGGCACATGGATTCAATCGTCCTCGTTGACCAGGCCTGCATGGATATGGTTTCATGTTCCGCTTCGATGAAATGAAAAAAACCGATTCGACTTTCCGTCCACTCTTCAGCTTCGTCGATTGTTGCCTGAAGGATCTTCCTGACGGAAGCGTTCTTCATCATTTCCACTTGTTTTATCCGGAATGCCGAAAGCCGCTCAAAGTGCTTCAGCATGCGTTCCCGGCTTTTCTGGGTTTCGAGGTTCTGTCGGTCAAGCTCTCTCGAATGCAGGCTTATACCGAGTGAAGCGATAAGGTCCTGAAGTACGGCATGCTGGATATGGTCTGAAATGTATCTGCTCGGAACCGATACTGTCAGCCATCCGTACGGTTGATCGTTAAAGCAGATCCCGATGCTCAGGTGTCCGAATCCCTCAAAGTCTTCCGACATTGGGCATGCACTGCATTTCAAGCGGGGTGAACTGATAACCTGCCCGTCTGCGGTGTTCATGGACCGTGACGCACACCCGGAGATCTTGCCCTCTTTAAGCATGGTGTCGAGGCGGGCGGTTTCATCGGTCGTCAACCCTGTATGAAAGAATCGGCCATCGGGAACCCGTGTACGGTCAACAAGGGCTATCCAGGCACTTTCGGCTCCGTGTTGTTCAACCAGTTCCCGGCATACGCTCGTCAGCAGGGTTTCGTCACATTGCTCTCTGGCGCGTTCCTGGCTACTGCTGAAGAGATCTTGGGTGAGGTTTCCCCGCGAAGCATCCTGGAGCTCTTCGGCGTGCGTGAGCGCAAGGGTGATGACTTCAAGAGCATCATACTGCTTGATGGTGAGCCGACGGGGCTTATCTGCGAGCATGGTCAGGTATGCATACCCTCCGCTTCTCAGCGAGACGGGAAAGCTCAATGTATGTTCAAAGCCTGTATGTTCAAGGATCCAGTGGTCCATGGCAGGCCCTTCGTGCTCCTGCGGCATCGTTATGCCCAAAAGCCCTTTGCTGACAGCATGGCCTGCAGCCAGGTACCGGGTTTTGCCATCTTCCCTGATCCTGATGTAGAGAGATGCCGGGCAGTCGCTCATCTCACATGCCCTGCGTGTCAGGCTGCGCATGTTTTCCGGGAATGAGGCGCAGAGCGACGAAATGGTTTCCTGAAGGAAAGCGTAGGAGCGCCTGCGGGGTGCTTCGGGGGGTGTGCAGATCATGAAACACTTTCGCTTATGGGTAAAGAGGTCACGCTATCGATGCCGTTGCTGAAGGGGATTACGACTGTTATGGTCGTTCCGGCACCTTCATCGCTCTCGATGGCAATGGAGCCTTCATGAGCATCGACGATCTGCTTGGCAATAGAGAGTCCGAGGCCGTACCCGTTAGGGGTGAATCCGGATCGCTCGACGCGGTAGAACTGTTCAAAAACATGCGGCAGGTCGCGTGCAGGAATCCCGAGTCCTGAATCGATGACCTTTACGATGATGGAGGAACGGGAGGTATCTGCATCAGCGCGTAACTCAATCCAGCCTCCCATCGGTGTGTGTTTTACAGCATTGTCAATCAGGTTGAAAAATACCCTTTTGATGGCATCGGGATCCATGACGAGTGTCAGTGGGCCATCGGGTAACTTCTGGTTCAGGGTGACGCCGTTGCGGGTAGCCTGTCCGGCCATGGTGCCAGCGAGTTCCTCAAGGATGGCTATGAGATCTGCCGGTCTCTTTTTCAGTACGCCCGCACCGGCAGTGATGCGGGAAAGAGAGAGTACATCCTCTACGAGGGATGAGATTTTCAGGGTTTCGATGTTGAGAATGGATAGGAACTCCCTGAACTGTCCCGTGTCCAGCACGGCTTCATCCTGACGGAGGACACTGGTAAAGCCGAGAATGCTGAAGAGCGATGTGCGGAGTTCGTGAGAGAAATTCCCGATAAAGTCCTGCATCTGCCGCCGCTGTGTCTGCATTGCTTCCCGGTCGCGGTTCAGTCGGCTCTGATCGAACGCTACGATCAGGATGAATCGTTGGCCATCAAGGTCGACAGGGCTCATTTCAGTGTGGAGATCCATCTGGCTTCCGTCCGGCTTCCGGCAGCGCCAGTCTGCGGTTGCATCATTTCTGTTTTCAACATCCCTGAACAGCGCCAAAGCTTCAAGAGATGCATCGCCTCCATCCTGTCCGCAGTCGGAAAGAAGAGTGGTGATGTCGGTACCGATGAGTCCTTCACTGCCGGGTCCCTGAAACAGGTCTAGCGCCCGGGAATTGGCATCAATGACTATGCTGCCCTGCTGCAGCCACATCGGCGCCGGTGCGTGCTTGAACAGAATGGTGTCGGGTTTTGATTGGGTTTGTTGTGACATGGCGCTGTCGAATAGATGTAATGTTTCAGAAATGAGGGTGGTATCGGTTTCGATTCGGGGTTAAAGTGGAGCATTTTTGTGCGATATATGGCTGTAATATAACAACATGGATCTCGTTTTTATGCGCGTTGCGGGTTAAACTTCAAAAAGGAAAAGACATCGCTCCAAGAGCGACTGCCAGTCAGGACGATCATGCTCGATGGACTGCAGGATCAACAAGACCGGTTCCTTGCCCGATGCGCCGAAGGTCAGTCTCCGGAGAGTGGTCTGAAGCCAGTACCGGAGGACGGAACTATGGCGGGATGAGCCGTCGGAAAACCAGAAGACGGCCTCTCTCTGTTGTCCTTTCCTGGTGAGAGAGAGCAGGGTTGCCGTTCCTCCGTCGACAACGAGTCGTCTGCTTTCCGTAATCTCCCACCCAGCTCCTTTGATGCAATAGAGCGGATCATGAACAGCATGCCGGTTCGCCGATCCATCGACGGCAATCAGGATGAACGCCCCGTTCCGGCACTGATAGAAACGTTTGAGAACGCGAGCCGTTCCGTAGAATGCGGTTTCTTCAGGGGAGAATGGAAGGGAACGGGATGCAAACAGCGATCCCTTTTGCCGCAGTGCAGCAAGCCGGTCACTACTGACCCCTGGCGTAAGCCATTCCGCCGCAGTTCCGAAGAGTACCGCCAGGGCCAGAAGCGCCCAGAGCATCGTGTTGTTGTGCCTGTCGTTCATCGCCGTTCCATCCTCCTGCTTCTAAGCACAGCGGCAAGCCAGCCCGCTGCGGTGAGGGCCAATAGGAGCCTTGCCGGAAGGATATGGCCGAAGAAGAGCCGGCTGCCGATCCAGCCGAAGGCGGGCATCCATGATATCGATGAGAGCAGCCACAGCAACTGATGCGGTGAGAATGGAATCCAGCTCGCAAGAGCCAGGGCCAGTCCGGCATGCTGGAGGATGTGAAGTGATCCGGCCTGGCCCAGAAGGGCAAGAAGGAGTGCCGCTGTCAGCATGGCTGTACCATACTGGCGCGATCCTGCACCTAACAGTGCCGAGGTCCCTGACATGAAGACCGGAAGACACCAGACGAGCAACGCTATCCATCCATACTGGTCGTATCCGGAGTGCTCCCATGCCGCAAGAAGGTCGCGTGCCTGCCATATGCACCAGAGCGTAATGGCAAGTCGCGGTGCGATGATCCAGTGGTCTCGCATTATGCTTGTGCGGTTTTATTATTCAGAAGGGTTCTCTGCAGGGTGAAGATAGCCCAGCATAGCCCGAACATTAGGATCAGTACGCCCCAGCCGCCCCATTCATGGAACAGGCCTGCCGCGAATTCGGGTGATACAGCAAGAGCTGCCAGAGCGATAGCCACGATGCGCACCGTGTTGGCAATCCATGAGATGACGACCAGCAGCGGAAGGTTGAGCCAGTATATCGGGTGGTGGCCGAGAATGATATAGGCGAGTGCCGAACCGGCAATCAGCATCGACTGCAGGGAATGCATCCCCGAGCAGGCGGCCGTCACCTCAACAGGCAGGCCCTGTATCAGCAGCCTGGTTCCGTCCTGGACCACATGGAACCCTGTAAGAGAGAAGAATTCTCCAGCTGCCCAGCTGCCAGAAAGCCTGAACCACCAGCCAACGGCCTGAGCGTCCAGCAGGAGCCATGGGAACGCCATCATCGGCAGGATCAGCAGTTTTGCGATCCGCCGCCGGTCCGCGGGTTCGATACGGATTGAGAGCCAGCTCCAGAGCAGAACGGTCCAGCTGATGGCCAGAAGAAACATCCAGCCTGTTACGATGCCGATAATGAAAGCCCCTGTCGTGACGGCAAGGCCTCCTGTCGGCACACGGAACGCTCCGGGAAGGAATTTCCAGGGGCTTCCGAGCCAGAACATACAGGGTATGGCCAGAAGAATGGGGAGGGTGTCGGCCGGCTGCATCATCCATGATAGATCGTGTATCCAGATGAAGAGGGCCAGAATCAAGAGCGCAGCGATGATTGGGTAATCGCGAGCTGTCATTGCCGGTTCTCCTTCTCGGCTTTGTTGATGGCCGCGAGGTTGGCCTGAAGCTCCATTCTGTCTGGAAACTCTTTGATCAGCTCCATGGTCAGGATTTTGCAGGTATTCCAGTCTTTCTGGCGGTATGCGAGCATGGCCAGGTAGGCTTTGGCTTCGGCCGACCGGTCTGCCAGCGATGTATAGATGGCGCGGGCTTTTTCGGGTTCTCCTTCAGCAAGCGCGATGCGGGCCAGAATTTCTTTGCCTGCCGTACTGCTGAATAGTTCGGGTTGGCGCTGGAGTGCATTCCGGGCTTTGAGGGTCGCTTTTTGGTCCAGATAGGCAAGGCTCTGCAGCCATGCTGCGCGGTAGCCAATCGCAGATTTGCTCTTGGTCAGTGGCTCGAGCATTTCGATACTGGCAGCTCTCTCCTTGTTTGCGAGCAGGATCTCTCCGGTCAGCAGTGTCATTTCCGGTGTGGGCCGCTGGCTGCGGGCAAACGCCAGAGCTGCTTTCGCATCCCTGTTGAAGCGTAGAGACTGCGTCACTCCGTAAATGTACCAGTCGGGGATGCCTTCCGGTATGGCTCCCTTGCCCCGCAATTGCAGGGCGGCTTCCATCCAGCCGCCTGCCATGAAGACCGCAGCAAAAGCTTCATCGCTATGCAGGAGGCGGTCAAGCTTGGGGTCGGGTTTTTCCCTCATAGCGATCCGTTCCAACTGTTCGAACAGCTGGTGTCTCTGTTCGGTGTTGCGGCCACTTGCACCAAACGCATTTGCATCCATCGGCTGGGGTTTCTCGAGCCGGTAGGCAAGGAGCCGTTCCAGTGCCTTCTCGAGATCGGGGTTCCAGGACGATCGTTTGAACGGGTGGACGAGAATGATGTCGTAGCATTTTTCTTCCTCTTTGTTCCGGAGAGCTTCCAGGATGCGCAGCCAGTAGGCTTCCTGGCGCCTTTCGAGCACCATCTGGCCTTTGGCAACTTCTTTTTCGAACAGGCCATCATCCCAGAATTGCCCCTCAGGAAGCTCTTGCAGGTAGATGACGAGTGGCGCAAGCTCTCCATATATGTCAGCAGGATCGGTTTTGCCAATCGATGCCGGTGTCGTCACCCTGCTCCAGAAAAGAGCCTTCAGCCTGATGAAATCGGCTGAGCGTTCATTGAGATCCCGTGCCCATGTCTGCACTGCAAGGCCGATCTGCCCGCGGCGGCGGTAGAATTCCGCGAGCTGATCCCGATAGAGTGGATTGTCCGGAAGGGCGAGGTGGGCTGCGACATATTCAACCCGGGCCATCTTTTCTTTACCCATCCGCTCCAGTATCTGTGCCCTGAAAGAACGGACATCAGGATTTTTCGGGGCTACGCTGTAGGCCTGCTCCAGATATTGCCAGGCTTGCTGCAGGTTCCCGCCTGCCGTTAGCAGAGCAAGCCTGTTGAGCCTTGCCGCATCAGCCTGACCTTCGAAAGATCTGGAGCGCAAGAGCTTCAGGGCTCCGGCCGTGTCTTGTTGAAGGATGAGGGCGTCGACATCGAGAGCAAACCAGAGTTCTGGCTGCTTTTCCTGCGATTCCCATGCTTTTCTGAATGTGACATAGCTTTTCATGTCCCCGGTTGCAAGCATCGCGCGGGCCACAATCATCGATCCCTTTTCGTGCTGCATGAACGCTTCGGGATGGCGATCGTACAGAGCGCTCAGGCGCCCAACATTGCCGAGTGCACTGAGGGCCTCTATTTCGAGGTGGAGCCATTCGCTGTTACTGTCGGGAACGGAGCTGTCCCTCATCCGGATGATCTCGAATGCTTTTGCCGCCCTTTGGTCGTTGAGAAAGGTTTTTGCCTCTGTGTATGCAGTTTTGTCTCTTGATTCCTTGATGACTGCGCGTATGGCGGGAAGACCGAAATACACGCCGCCACCCGTCAAGAGGATGAGGGCCCCGATGATGATGAGCCGCACGGTCCGGTGCTGTTTCATGCCTGGGAGCATTTAGGGGCCACGATGCGCTGGCGGTTTCTGAGAAATGCCACCATGAGCAGGAAGCTGCCGAGAATGAGCAGGGTCGAGGGTTCAGGCGCGGCGGTCATGGCGGAGACATTCGCTGCTCCGATATCAACGGCGAAGAGCAGATCGTTGAAGTCCGCTCCTCCAATCCAGTCGCTGATGGTGTCCTCGAAACCGAGGAGAAGATAGGGGCTGTCACTTATTGCGTAGGCGACGGCATGCTCAATCATGTCGCTTGTGGAAACGGTATTGGTGCGGGTGAAGCCCAGATTGGTGGTCATGTAAAAATCGAGCTGTGAACCACCTTCCACATTACCCAGATCAATGAAATCCCCCGGCATCAGGCGGTTTCTGTCGAATGTACTGAAGCTCGTCTTGAAAATGGGTGCGACAGCTCCATCATTGGTGCTGTATCCCAATGTGTTGATATAATTGGAGGTCGTGCCTATATAATAGACCCTCACACCGGAGGTCGTTGTCAGACTGATACTCGAGGGGTCCAGACTGACGAGAGGAATGTCACCAATGCTTTCCCTCTCGTAAAGGTTTAGACCAAGATTGTCTTGCAATGTTTCCAGATAGGTCGCATTGAAGGGATCCGTATCAGTTGCTGTGAGTCCGGTTGCTGAAAGCGGGCCTGCAAGGAGTAGTCCCGCAAGGAGGAGGGTTGCGGGGAGTTTCTTGACTGCTTTGTTCGGAACCGGTCCATCTGCTGCTATTGAGGGATGCATATTGGGGCGGAGTTAGTTGATTCGAGGGTATTGTTCTGGATCACTATGCGGAGAAAACCGGCTGCTATGCCGCAGATAGAGAACGACAAGCAGGAAGCTGGTGAGAAGAAGCATGGTCGAGGGTTCTGGCGCGGTTGTCAACGGCTGGATCGCAACGGCGAACAGCAGATCGTTGAAATCACCGTCACCTCCACCAAGAAGGTCTTCGAATCCGATCAGAAGGTATGGGCTGTCAGCTGGAACCCATGATATGGCATGGGTCAAGCCGTCGGGACTTGTCGTTGCGTCTGTGGAAAAGGTCGTCGTGCCGCCGTTGGCGCCGTTGGCGATGAGGAAAAAGTCGAGTTGTGCGCCTGCTTCAAAGCTGCCCAGGTCGACGAAGTCTCCCGGTACGAGAGGAAAGTTCACATTGGCTGCGGCCTTTGTGAGATCGGTTGCGTTGTTGTATGATGGATTGACGGAGGCCTCGGGAAATATGAGGCTTCGATCGCCCGTCGTACTGGTGAATCCGAGAGTGTTGTCATATCCGGCCCCCTCTCCTACAAAATATATTCTCACATCAGAGTCTGTTGCAAGAGTGAGCAACGATGGGTCAATGCGGAGGCTCGTGGTATAGTTGTTTGTGTACTCGGGTAGGTTCGTGCTGACCCAGGGAACCAGCGTCTCTGAGTAGTATTCCAAGAATGTCGTCGCATTCTCATCCGACCCTGACGCATAAACTGGCGAGGCAATGTCCAGCCCGAACGGCCGGGCGTCTGACTGAATGCTGGATTCTTCCGCTGCATTGGCGGCTCGTGGCCCAGCCATCGGACAATGTCAACGAAGATGACGCATTTTTTTGAAAAAAACATTCACTTTTCAGCCGGGTT
>NZ_LVWG01000031.1 GCF_001622165.1 Pelodictyon luteolum | reverse complement strand
GGTGCTGAACCCGGCTGAAAAGTGAATGTTTTTTTCAAAAAAATGCGTCATCTTCGTTGACATTGTCCGCCGCCGGTGCCGATATCCGGGAGCGCTCACTCCGGTCATATGTGCTCGGCTTCTACAAATCGGAGCGACAGGAGTCACTTGGCGGCGGCGCCAAACCCGTCGCCCTTCGCGACAGCAGCGCCTACTCGGTGGTGCTCGGCGTCTTCCGGAACGAAGGCTATGACAAGACCGTGACCCTCGCTCAGGTGTTCTGGATGAAGGATCCCTCCGGCCCGCCCGCGCGCATCTATGCGGCAGCCGAACGCGATCTCTCCATCGCAATCGACTTTTCCGGCTTCGGCCCGGAGATTACCGCCCTGCGCAAGAGCCTGAAAGCGGGAGGCGTCGAGCTGTTCGACAGCTTCCCGAAATACGGATCCTGGTTCCGCCGCCGTTTCGGCATCGACAACGACCAGGCGCTGGAGCTGTTCCATCAGACCGTCTCGCTCAAATCGGTTGGAAACCTCACCGACTTCGTGCGCACCCACATGCTCGAACCCTTCGACGTCGAGCCCCGCATCGCAGCCCTCATCAACCACTTCGAAGACCTCAAGCGCGCACACGAAGCCGTGCTCAAGGCTAAACAGCAGATCTCGATGCTCGATCCGCTCGTCGAGGACTGCAACCGGCACAGGGAGCTCTCCGCCTCCAACGAAGAGTTGCGCGGCTGCCGTGAAACCCTGCGCCCCTGGTTCGCGACCCTCAAGCTCGACCTGCTCCACCACCGCCTCACCTCGCTCGAAGAAGAACTCGTTCGCCATGAGAGCTCCCTCAGGCACCTTGAAGCAGAGCGACTCGAACAACAGGAGCGGGATCGCAGTCTCCGGCTCACCATCAGAGAGAGCGGCGGCGACCGAATCGAGAGCATCGCCTCCGACATCCGCATGAAGCAGGGCGAACTCGAACATAAAAAGCTCAAAGCCACCCGCTATGCTGAGCTGCTCAAGCCGCTCGGCGAAACACCCGCCAGCAGCCTCGAGGAGTTCCTCCATAAGCGCACCCTGCAGGTAACCATGCGCGAAAACGCAGCCGGACAGGAAGCAAGGATACAGAATGAGCTGAACGAGCTGGGAGTCACCCTCACCCGCGAAGAACAGGAATACCGGGAGCTGATTGCTGAAATCGAGAGCCTGAAGGCTCGTACAAACAATATCGACGACAGGCAGATTGCAATGCGACGCGACCTCTGCCGGGCGCTGGGCATCGACGAAAATGAGATGCCATTTGCGGGAGAACTTCTTCAGGTGCGCCAGGAGGAGAACGGATGGGAAGGGGCCATCGAACGCCTGCTGCGCAACTTCGCCCTCTCGCTGCTCGTTCCCGACCGCTACTACGCATCCATCGCCGAATGGGTTGATTGCACCCACCTCAAGGGTCGTCTCGTCTACTTCCGGGTGCGCACACCGTCCCGCAGCGAAACAATGCCCCCCGGCCCCGCCACCCTGCCGCATAAACTCATGATTAAGGCAGACTCCCCCCACTTTGAATGGCTCGAAGGGGAGATAAACCGCCGTTTCGACGTGGTCTGCTGCGACAGTCAAGAGATGTTCCGACGTGAGAAAAAGGCTATTACGATGGCCGGACAGGTCAAAATGGCGGGTGAACGCCACGAAAAAGATGACCGCCGCCGCCTCGACGACCGCAGCCGATTTGTACTCGGCTGGAGCAACGCCGCCAAGATCACCGTGCTCGAAGAGAATGCCCGTCAAAAAAACGACTGCCTTGGCGAGCTGAACAGCCGGATGAAAACACTCCGGCAGGAGCAGACCGCCCTGAAGGAACGCCTGGCCATCCTCTCGCGCCTCGACGAGTATTCCGACTTTCATGAACTCGACTGGCAGCCGGTGGCTGTCGCCATCGCCCGTCTCGAAGCCGAAAAGCGGGAACTGGAGAGCACGTCCGACATCCTCCGAACCCTCACCCTGCAGCTCCAGGAGGTTGAGCAGGAACTCCGTGAGACCGAGCGCCAACTTAACGAGCGCAAAAGCAGGCACGCAAAAACCGAGCAGAAAATCAGCGATACGAAGGAACTCGCAGAACAGGCCGGTCAATGCCTGAACGAAGCTGCCCCGGAATCTGCGGAACGCTTCCCCCGCCTTGAATCGCTGCGTCTGGAAATGACGGAAAGCCGTGCCATCACCATCGAATCGTGCGATAACTGCGAACGCGACATGCGAGACTGGCTGCAGTCGAAAATCGATGCAGAAGACAACAAAATCAGGCGCCTGAACGACAAGATAATCCGCCTGATGACCGAGTATAACGAGAAATGGAAACTTGAGACCCGTGAGGTCGATGTCAACATAGCCTCGGCCGATGAGTACCGCTCAATGCTCGGCAATCTCCGTGCTGACGATTTGCCGCGCTTTGAAGTGCGCTTCAAGGATCTGCTCAACGAGAACACCATCCGCGAAGTGGCCAACTTCCAGTCCCAGCTTGCACGGGAACGAGAAACCATCAAGGAACGCATCGGACGCATCAACGAATCGCTCACAAAAATCGACTACAATCCCGGCCGCTACATCCTCCTCGAAGCGGAGATGAACCTGGATGCCGACATCCGCGAGTTCCAGACAGAGCTGCGGAGCTGTACCGAAGGAGCCCTCACCGGTTCGGACAGCGAGTACTCCGAAGCCAAGTTCCTTCAGGTTCGCCGTATCATCGACCGCTTCCGTGGACGCGATGAGTACAGCGAACTTGACCGCCGCTGGAAGGAAAAAGTAACCGACGTCCGTAACTGGTTTGTCTTTGCAGCAAGCGAACGATGGAGGGAGGATGATAGCGAACATGAGCACTATGCCGACTCGGGCGGTAAATCGGGCGGACAGAAGGAAAAGCTTGCCTATACGGTGCTTGCCGCCAGCCTCGCCTATCAGTTCGGCCTCGAATGGGGGGAGGTGCGATCACGTTCCTTCCGCTTCGTGGTCATTGACGAAGCATTTGGACGCGGATCTGACGAATCTGCCCATTACGGGCTGAAACTCTTCGCCCAGCTCAACCTGCAGTTGCTCATCGTCACCCCGCTGCAGAAAATCCACATCATTGAACCCTTCGTCTCCAGCGTCGGGTTTGTGCAGAACAAGGATGGCCGGAACTCCGAGCTGCGAAACCTCAGCATCGAAGAGTATCGTACAGAAAAGCAGAAGATGGCCCAATGAGCGGAACAAAAAAGGACTGGACCACCCCTGCCGACATCCGGGAACAGGTGCAGAGGCTCTGGGACAGGGGGACACTGCTCAACGCCCTGGTGGATGACCGGAGCCTCTTCCCCCTGCGACTCACCCACAGCAGGCCGGACTCACGAGAGATCAGCGACCGGTTTATCGAGGTCCGCGACTGGATCGCCCGGCTCAAAGCAGCTGAAGGGCCCTACCGCATCGTCTCGCGCACCCTCAACCACCGGGTGCACGGCAGCGACAGCATTCCATACGAGATATGGATCGATTCGGCGGACAACGCCCTCGGCCTCATCGGCAAACGTCGCGCCGCTGCCGCATTTGTCGATATGATCGAGTTGACCCGGCGATTTGAGCCCGCTCTGCTCCCCTGGATCTCGAAACGACCCCTTCGCGCTCTGGAACTTGCCACGGTCTGGCCCCTCATGCTCAACATCGTCGAATGGCTGCGCCAGCATCCCCGGCCCGCCGTCTACCTCAGGCAAATCGATATTGCCGGCGTGCACACCAAATTCATCGAACGCCATCGCGGCGTGCTCTCGGAACTCTTCGACCTCACCCTGCCGAAGAGTTCAATCGACGAACATGCCACCGGCACCACAAACTTCTGCCGGCGCTACGGGTTCCGGGACAAAGCGCTCCGGGTGCGGTTCCGAATCCTTGATTCCGCTTACTCCATTCTGCCATACTGCACCGATCAGGAAATCACCCTTACCCATACCGACTTCGCCCGGCTCCACCTCCCGGTTGAAACCGTCTTCGTCACCGAAAACGAAATCAACTTCCTCGTCCTTCCGCCCATCCCGCGGGCAATGGTCATCTTCGGAGCAGGCTACGGCTTCAGCAACCTCGCCGTCGTCAACTGGCTGCAGGATAAAAAGCTTTACTACTGGGGTGACATCGACACCCATGGTTTCGCCATTCTGAACCAGTTCCGCCAATACTTCCCCACCGCCACATCATTCCTCATGGACAGGGAAACCCTCCTCGCCCATCGCCAATACTGGGAGAGAGAACCCTGCCCGGAAACCACCGCCCTCCGCCGGCTTACCGACCCGGAGCAATCCCTTTTCAACGATCTGCGGCAGAATAATCTGGGTGAGCAAATACGGCTCGAACAGGAAAAGATCGGATATTCAATGCTTCTTGATGCGCTGAGAAAGGACCCGGCCTTATCTGCATCATCATAACCTTGGAAAAGCACTCTCCGAAAAAACCCGACAGGCACGAATCCTTTAACGCACGCCGCTCGGTTCTCACCAAAGACCATCAACCAAGAGCTTAACATCAGATCGAGGCGATCCTTGTCAGACATATACCAGGAACTCTCCACCCTGGATTTCGGGGTGCATAGGTCACACGGCCTTCCGACTGCTTCCGCCTGGGTTCTCCAAGCCAGGGATTCAGCTTTTCCTTGATCGCATCCATGACCGGGCCGATCGGCCCCGGCTCCTTTTGAACCAGATCGATATCTTCCGAATATCTCGCCGGTGAACAGGGGAAACCGTTTCATTTGGCAGAAGCCTCCAGCGGGACACCTGACGGACACCATGATGCGGCTGTGACGGGGAAAGAAGAGCCGGAACCGGCTTTCGCTCCGCAACATATGCGGCTCTTCAGCGGTTGCTGTATCATACTTCTCCAACATTTGCTGCAATACGCTCATAAATCTACTCCTTGCCTACTGGTGACAACCTGCAACAACGCCTTTACCATATCGCTCTTCAACCCTGCCGACATGCATGCCCTGATCACTTCCGGATTGAAGCGCACTAACGAATCGTCATCCACGCTCAGGTCATCAAACAACAACTCACGCATGCCACACATAGTCCCGACGTTCAGATTCCTCGTAAACAGCAGCTTATCACAAAGCGCCTTTTCAGGGGAAGCCATCAGATAACCAGTATGGTCGGCATTCTCGACCCTGTCAATGCCGATTGCATACAATTCCAAAGGAGAATGGGTATAGGAATACATGCCAAGGGGGAGATCGAACATCTTTCCTCGCTTGGTCGTCATCGAGGTAACCTCGACCACCAGTTCAGGAATGATGCCATAATGATGCATGGCATAATCCATCGAGACGTATGAAGGCCCGTAAATCAGGTTGGCAACCAAGGGGAGTGAGATGGGAATGCCGGAAATTTCAGGCGAAACGACATAGGTCACCTTCTTGATGGGCTTCAGCAACCCATCGACGACCATACGGGCGATGTTGTCGTTTGGAGATTGGTATTCTCCAAGGATCGAGAGCAATGTGCCATGATTATGCAAAATAGCGCACACACACAATCATCAAACACAAATCAAATTCTCAACGGGCAAGTGGCTCTGTCATATGGGCTCACCAGTATTGTACCCCCACAGCCAGTCACTCGATATCTTGTAGCAATTTCAGGCCCTTTTCACTGGTTACATACCGTTGCGTTGGGCTTTGTGGCGCATCAGGGATGGTTCTTTCAAGAAAGCCATCAGTCAAAAGTCGATCAAGATAATTTCTTTGAAAGGTCTCCCGATGTTTAATACTAACAATCTTCTGAATTTCAGCGCTTTTCAGGGGCTCTCGACATGCATCTAACACACTGATTATCCAATCGACAACTTGTCCGGTTACTTGTCCGGTCGACGCATCAAGCGACTCGGACTCGGCTTGACGAACAGATTTCGGATGTACCGGAAATCTCACAAGGAAATAGCTCCTATCATCATCCGTCTCAAAGTCAGGATCAGGGGATCCATTCTGCTTCACGAATAGATTCATATTCTTAGGCACATGAATCGTTCGAGAAAAACGTTTATACCTATTTATAGCTACTTATAGCGATTTGTTGTTATGATTAGCTATAAAGATTAATAATCAGGAGAACGGCTAAGGACAAGAAACAGGATGACGACAGCGACAGCGGTACCGGAAACAAGGGCAAACTCATCGTTGATGCGACCTGTGCTCCGGCAGACATCGCCTATCCGAAGGACATCAGCCTCTTGAACGACGCCCGCGAGAAGAGCGAATTGATTATCGACACGCTGTGTGCAATGCACCCGGAAGGAGTGACGAAACCCAGGATGTCCCGCCGGACAGCAAGAAAGGAGTTCCTTGCTGTCGGCATGAAGAAGAGCTTGTCGAGGAAGGCGCTCCGCAAAGGCCTACGCAAGCAGTTGGGCTATCTCCGGAAGAACCTGCAGTACATCGGCGGACTGTCCGCATCGGTTCCGCTGACGGTCCTGTCGAAACACCGGTACCGCGACCTGCTGGTGATCGAGGAGCTGTACCGGCAGCAGCTGGAAATGTACAAGAGCGACACGAAGAGCATCAGTGACCGGATCGTAAGCATCAGTCAGCCCCATGTCAGACCAATCGTACGGGGCAAGGCCGCTGCGAAAACGGAGTTCGGCATGAAGCTCTCAATCAGTGTCGTCGATGGCATCAGCATGCCGGAACGGATGAGCTGGAACGCCTACAACGAAGGCTACGACCTGATACGAGACATCGAGCGCTACCGTGAGCGATACGGCCACTACCCTGAATCAGTGCACGCCGACAAGATCTACCGGACACTGGCCAACAGGATGTGGTGCAAAGAACGGGATATCACTCCGGGGCGTTTCCTGTTTTGCCGAGCATATCGATATCCATTGTCGGCCTTGCCAAGGGAGCATGCCAGACCCTGAGCAACAATGCCCCTTGAGAATGAAACGATCTGCGAATGAAGAAACTGACAGCCGGTAGAGAACGCGCTCCATGGCATAGTATTGCAACAGCTCCTGAAAAGGTCTGTTTTCCTGTCGCGCCTTGTTCAACAGCCGTTGCCTGACCGAGGCTCCGATATTTTTGATCGCTTTTGCACTCACAGCGTTGCCTCCAAATATGGTTTCATGACCGAGGCAACACGGCACACCTCTGCATACTGCATGAGCGCATGCAGATTCTTATGCATTCTCTGCCGATACAGTTTGAGCGCTTCGAGCACGATATCCATTCCGATCCTGTTTCTGAATTTGAAGCAGTCTACAAGCGTCTTTTCCGGACTGTAGATCTTCACCGGGACACCATCGAGCTGATGCGTTTCAATACCGATCTTGAAACAAGAGGGTGAAATCCGGAAAACCGTAACCGGAGGATACTCGATTCTTGGTTGTTCGGCACCTTTTTCAAGCGCAAGAGATACGCTGTGTGGAACCTGGGTGGTCATCTCGTGAAAGGAGAGTGCCGAAACCAGGCAAAGTACACCATTCGGTACCCTCAGTGCAACGGTGACAAGATCAGGATATTCGAGCTGCTTCCACCCTTTGAGCTGGTAAATCCCTCGAGAAAGCTCTTCAAGCTCACCGCTGTCACGAAGACTGTAAAGCGTCCGGGGATGAATACCAAGACTGATCGCTTCCCGGGTACGGATGAGGCCTCCCTGGGCAAGAATAAGAGCTTTGGCCTTATCTGCAACTGTACTTTGTTGTGACATTTTTCATACGGATAGAAATACCATACGTTATACATAAGTATAGGTATATTTATCCCAGCCAACAATAGACCAGAGAAATATCAAAAAAGGCTGAGGGAAATTTTCACCTCTCCATCCTCGAGCTTTCAGCGACTTTTGTGCTGTTCACTGCAAATTGCCTGAACTGGCTGAAGAACATTTTATTGTTATTGCAAAACCGTATCGTTACAAGTGGAGCAAAGGTCTACCCTCACAGTATCATGAACCTCAACTTTAAGCACTGATGCTTTTCAGAGTCATGTCCGACATTCATAACGAGTTCTGTCGGGAAGAGAGCAACGGGGACTGGCAGGTTCCGGAACTTGCCGAAGACAATGAATCCGTGCTCATCCTTGCTGGAGATATCGGGCTGCTGAGCAGAAAACAGACATGGTTCGGTTTTCTTTCGCAGTGCTCAAAGCAGTTCAGAGACGTTTTTGTCATTGAAGGCAATCACGAATGGTATCACGGCAACATTGAGAAGCACTCCTGGCAAAACGCCATCGCCGAGCATGGATTTCACAACGTACATACCGGTCAGGTTATCCTGGAAGAGGAGAAAATCGCCATCATCGGGACAACTCTCTGGACAGACTTTTTTGGCGGCAATCCAATCGCCATGTTTGATATCAGTCAGGGCCTCAATGACTATCGGCTGATAAAAGTCGGAGCCGATTATCACCGGTTACGGCCGGAGTACCTTCTCGCTCTTCATCACAAGCAGAAAAAAAGGCTTTTTGAAGATGTCGATCACTATACGGGACTCGGATACACCGTGATTGTGGTCACCCATCATCACCCCTCACTGCAAGGAATCGCCCCTGGTTACCGAAACGACCTCCTGAATGCGGCATATGTGTCAGACCTTGAAAAAGAGGTGCTCTCCCATAAAATAGCCTGCTGGATCTGTGGTCACTGCCATACCGCCATGGAGTATTCAATCGGCGAGACCAGAGTGATCTGCAACCCCAAAGGATATCCTCACGAATACGGCAACGGTTTCGATCCGCTCAAAACGTTGAACGTTCAGTGATTTAGCATGCGGAGATTGTAGCAGCTATCGCCCCCTTTTATAAGATGAGCCCCCCTCGGGCTAAAGAAGCCAAAAACGTTCTGGCCATTTGGCACCGATAAATGTCAGAAACCTGAACAAAAAGATTGTAGAGGTAGCGCAGGCATTACGCATACAAGCGCAATATTCAATTATGCAATGAGTTATCTGGTTTTTTCAGGAGAAGTAAAAAAACTCGTAGAACAATGGCGTAACAAAACCATGGGAAAACGGAGTTAACTATGATAAAATCGAAGTATTTTCGCGGGACAAGGGGGGGAAAGAAAAAAGCCTGCAAGTTGTTTACTTGCAGGCTTTTATGTGGGATGTGGGCGATAGAAGATTCGAACTTCTGACCTCTACAGTGTCAATGTAGCGCTCTAACCAACTGAGCTAATCGCCCTTCTGAAAGGGTGTTAATATAGGACAAGATTCATAAAATGCAAAGCAGATTGAAAGCTACGCTGCATTTTATGCTCTTTTTTTCTTTCTGCCTGCCCCGTCAAGGTAGATGGGCTCACCTTTGCGGTCGATGACCTCTTCAGTGATGATGCATTTGCCTACCCCTTTCATGGTCGGGAGCTCGAACATGATATCAATCATCACGTTCTCGAGCACGGAGCGGAGCGCACGCGCACTGGTTCCCCGCTCGATTGCAATGGAGACAACCCTTTCCAGAGCTTCGGGCGTGAACTCAAGTTCAACCCCGTCCATTTCAAAGAGTTTGCCATACTGCTTTACGAGAGCGTTCTTCGGGTCGACGAGGATGCTGCGCAGGGCAGCAGCGTCAAGCGGGTCGAGGGTGGTGAGCACCGGAAGCCGGCCGATGAACTCAGGAATCAGCCCGTACTCGTGCAGGTCGTCCTGGGTGACGTGCTTGAGGATTGCAGGGTCGTAACCGCTCTGCTTGTCCGTAACGCTTGAGCCGAACCCCATTGATGACTTGGAGATCCTGCGGGCGATGAGGCGGTCAAGCCCCTCGAATGCGCCACCGCAGATGAAAAGGATGTTCTTCGTGTTGATGTTTATGAGCTGCTGCTCGGGGTGTTTGCGTCCGCCCTTGGGAGGAACACCGACTACGGCTCCCTCGAGGATCTTCAGGAGCGCCTGCTGCACACCCTCACCAGAAACGTCGCGGGTGATGGAGACGTTGGCCGACTTGCGGGCTATCTTGTCGATTTCATCGACATAGATGATACCGCGCTCGGCACGCTCGAGGTTGAAGTCGGAGGCGTGAAGCAGACGGGCCAGAATGGTTTCAACATCGTCGCCGACATAGCCCGCTTCGGTGAGGGATGTAGCGTCAACGATTGAGAAAGGAACCTCACGCAGGTTGGCGAGCGTCTGTGCGAGCAACGTCTTTCCGGTGCCGGTGGGACCGATGAGCATGATGTTGCTTTTCTCGATGACAATCTCGTCATCCTCATGCCGCCACTCCTGCGAGTCGATTCGCTTATAGTGGTTGTAGACGGCAACAGCAAGCGAGCGTTTAGCCCGTTCCTGGCCGACGACATACTGATTGAGCGACTCAAGGATGGCCTTAGGGCTGACAAGGCGCGGAAGAAAGGGCTGCTCGGTGACCACTTCGGGCTGCTGTATGGCGCTCATCTCCTTGCGGAGAATATCGTAGGATGTCCTGATGCAGCGGTCGCAGATGAAAGCCATCGGGCCGGCAACCATGCTCGAGACCTCCTGTGCACTCCGTCCGCAGAACGAGCAGTATACCTGCTCTCCTCCATCACCGCCCCGGTTTATGTTCCGTGATTTTCCCTTTACCGTCTCTCGTTCTCTGGTCATCTGCTGCTTCTGCGTTCTGTCGTTATGTTGTCAATGAGGGCAAGGGATTAATCAGAGGCCCATTTTAGCGAGGCTGTCGAGCACATGCTGGAGAGCCATGCTCAGTTTCGGATGGTCTGCCTCGAAGTGGTCGACGGCGTCGTTCATCCGCTCCATGAGAGGCTCGTCGCGGCATATGTCAGCCGCACCATCCTGCCCGGCAAGCCGTCCGAGATCCTCTTTCAAGTCACAGAGTACCCGACTGGTTGACTCGTCGAGCGAATCGACGTGCTCAAGCTCCTGATGGAGCGATTCCAGAAGCTCCCTGAGTTTCTGCTGTTCCATAACACACCCTGCCTTGATAAGCGCATCGCCGATGGATGCGTCCTGATTGAAAAAGGATATCTGTATAACCGCCAAGCCCGCCTGTTCGTTTACGGCAGGAACGTTTCGCCCATGAGAAAACGATCGCACTCGCGCGCAGCAGAACGACCCTCCTGAATGGCCCAGACAACGAGGCTCTGACCGCGGCGTGCATCACCGGCAGCAAATATCTTTCCCTCACCTGCCCGGTAGGTGGTTTCGGGGGCCTTGATGTTCATGCGCTGGTCGCGCTCTACCTGGAGCTGGTCGAGCAGTGCCTCTTCGGGACCGAGAAAACCCATGGCGAGCAGCACGAGCTCAGCAGGAAAGATCTGTTCGGTACCCGAGACCGGCTGCGGGATGAAGCGCCCGTCCTTTTTAACCCACTCCACTTCCGAAGCCTCGACACCCTTCAGGTTGCCGCTACCGTCCGTGATGAACTTCTTCGTCATCATGGAATATTTCCTCGGGTCGTCGCCCTGCAGGGCCGCGGCTTCTTCCTGTCCGTAGTCGACCTTGAAGGTCTTCGGCCACTGGGGCCAGGGGTTGTCATCGGGCCGCTCAAGCGCGGGTTTCGGCATGATCTCCAGCTGTACGACACTCCTGCATCCCTGACGGATCGAGGTTGCCACGCAGTCCGTGCCGGTATCACCGCCACCAATGACGACAACATGCTTCCCTTCGGCGGTGAGGACAGGAGCCGTAGCATCAAGCAGGGATTTCGTCGAAGAACGGAGGAAGTCCATGGCGAAATGGATACCTGAAGCCTCCCTGCGTCCTTCTGCCTCGAGGTCACGGGGGTTCGTCGAACCGGTGCAGAGTACCACGGCGTCAAAGTCCTTCAGCAACTGATCGGCAGGATAATTGACACCGACCTCCGTACTCACCCTGAAGTCGACCCCTTCCTGCTGCATGATGGAGATGCGGCGCTGCACAACACCCTCCTTGTCCAGCTTCATGTTCGGAATGCCATACATCAACAGTCCGCCGCAGCGGTCGTCGCGCTCGAACACCGTGACCGTGTGACCTGCCTTGTTGAGCTGATCGGCAGCAGCCAGGCCCGAGGGACCCGAGCCGACGACGGCGACGCGTTTGCCGGTACGGAAGGCAACCGTTTTGGGTTTGACCTGACCATCAGCAAACGCCCGATCGATGATGGCGCACTCGATGTTCTTGATGGTGACCGGTGGCTCGATGATACCGAGCACACAGGAACCTTCGCAGGGAGCGGGACATACCCGTCCGGTGAACTCGGGAAAATTGTTGGTTTTCATCAGCCGGTCGTAGGCATCGGCCCAGTAGCCGTTATATACCAGATCGTTCCATTCGGGAATGAGGTTGTGGATCGGGCATCCTGTCGTCATACCGGCGAGCATGATGCCGGTGTGGCAGAACGGGGTTCCGCAGTCCATGCAACGCGCACCCTGATCGCGGAGCCCGTCTTTCTCCATCTCCAGATGGAACTCGTTCCAGTCCTTTATCCTCTCCAGCGGGGCCCTGTCTTGAGGCACTGCCCTCTGGAACTCCATGAAACCCTTAACTTTGCCCATAGCGATAGTTTACTCGATAATTAACTCTTAATTAATTCCCAGACACCCTTGACGGATCATGCACATTTTTCTCAAATGCGGCCATCACTGCTGCATCACCGGTTATGCCTGCCGCCTCAACCTCTTTCATGGCCTCAAGCGCACGACGGTAGTCGTTCGGCATGACCTTCACGAACTTCCCGATAAGGGACGGGAAACCCTCAAGTATTGACTGGCCGAGGTCACTCCGTGTATACTCGACATGTTTTTCGATCATCGACTGCAGTGCAGCCCGCTCCATCGGGTCATCGACCGGGGTTAAGGACACCATCTCCGGGTTGCAGTTGTCGCTGAAGGTACCGTCCCGATCATAGATGTAGGCCACGCCACCCGACATGCCGGCGGCGAAGTTCCTGCCGGTCCGGCCGAGGATGACGACGGTGCCGCCGGTCATGTACTCGCAACCATGGTCGCCGATGGCTTCGACGACCGCATGCAGGCCGCTGTTGCGGACGCAGAAGCGTTCGCCGGCCATGCCCCTGATGAAGGCCTCCCCTGAAGTTGCGCCGTAAAAGCCTACATTGCCAATGATGATATTCTCTTCGGGAATGAACGAAGAGCCTTTTGAGGGGTAGACGGCTATGCGCCCGCCCGAAAGGCCCTTGCCGACGTAGTCATTGGCATCACCCTCCAGCTCGAGCGTCATCCCCTTCGGAATGAAAGCGCCGAAGCTCTGGCCGGCAGAGCCGGTAAACTTAAGGTTGATGGTGCCCTCAGGCAGGCCGGCGGCCCCGTATGCCCTGGTGACCTCGTAGCCGACAATGGTGCCGACGACCCGGTTGGTATTGCGGATTGGAAGCGTGCTCGTCACCCTCTCCCGGCGCTTGATGGCCGGTTCGCAGATTTCCAGCAATGCAGTGCGGTCAAGGCTCTCCTCAAGCGCATGCTCCTGCGCCATGCTGCAGTACCGGGTCCCCTCTTCGGGAAGGTCCTGCTGGTAGAGAATCTTGGAAAGGTCGATACCCTTGGCTTTCCAGTGGTCAACCGTCTTCTTCATGCCGAGCAGCTCCGTGCGGCCGATGAGCTCATTGAGGCTCCTGACACCAAGGCGCGCCATGTACTGGCGGACGCCCTCTGCAAGGAATCGCATGAAGTTCTCCACATGCTCGGCTCTGCCCTTGAAGTTCTTTCTCAGCTTCGGGTTCTGTGTAGCGATGCCGACCGGGCAGGAATCGTCCTGGCAGGCCCGCATCATGATGCAGCCCATCACCACGAGGGTCGTGGTGGCAAATCCGTACTCCTCGGCACCCAGCAGGGCTGCGATGACGATGTCGCGTGCGGTCTTGAGCTGTCCGTCCGCCTCCACGACGATGCGGCTGCGGAGATTGTTCAGCATCAGGGTCTGGTGTGCTTCGGCAAGACCGAGCTCCCAGGGCATGCCTGCATGCATGATGCTCGAGATCGGGGATGCGCCCGTTCCGCCGTCATGACCGCTGATGAGCACAACGTCGGCATGGGCCTTGGCTACGCCGGCTGCAATGGTGCCGACACCGACCGTCGAGACCAGTTTCACGTTGATGCGTGCTACCGGGTTGGCGTTCTTGAGATCGTGGATCAGCTGCGCAAGATCCTCAATGGAGTATATGTCATGGTGGGGAGGTGGCGAAATAAGCCCCACGCCCGGAGTCGAGTGGCGAACCCTCGCAACCCACGGATAGACCTTGGTGCCGGGAAGCTGGCCGCCTTCACCTGGCTTGGCGCCCTGGGCCATCTTGATCTGGATCTCCTCTGCGCTCGCAAGATACTCGCTGGTGACGCCGAAGCGGCCGGAAGCGACCTGCTTGATGGCCGACATCCTGGAGTCTCCGTTGGCATCTTTCACGAAGCGTGACGGATCCTCCCCGCCTTCACCCGTATTGCTTTTGCCTCCGAGTCGGTTCATCGCAATGGCGAGGGTTTCATGAGCCTCCTGGCTGATGGAGCCATAGGACATGGCCCCCGTCTTGAAACGCTTCAGGATCGCTTCGACCGGTTCGACCTCGTCAAGCGGGATGCCTTCACCCGGGAAGCGGATATCAAGAAGGCCTCTGATGGTGCAGAGGTTTCGGCTCTGGTCGTCGATGAGTCCCTCGTACTTTTGGAACAGATCATAGTCGCCAGTCCGGCAGGAGTGCTGCAGGAAGTGCAGTGCCTCGGGGCTGAACAGGTGGTATTCACCATCATGCCGCCATTTGCGCTCACCACCGGCCTCTAAGCCACGGTTGACCTTGTTGCCTGAAGGCGGGAAAACGGATGCGTGACGCCGGTGCACCTCTTCTGCAACCGTGCTGAGCCCGATACCCTCAATCCTGGTCGGGGTACGGGTGAAGTAGGCGTCCACAAGCTTGGAGTTCAAGCCGACTGCCTCGAAAATCTGTGCTCCGCGATAACTCTGGATGGTGGAGATACCCATCTTGGCCATGGTCTTCACCACGCCCTTGACGGCAGCTTTCACGTAGTTCTTGATTGCGGTCTTTTCATCAAAGCGGATCTGGCCCTCGGCAACAAGCGAACGGATGGTTTCGAATGCCATGTAGGGATTCACCGCCCCGGCTCCGTAGCCGATGAGCATGGCAAAGTGGTGCACGGCCCTCGGTTCGGCAGATTCGAGCACAAGGCCGATTTCGGTGCGGATGCCCGCGTTGATGAGAAAATTATGCAGGCCCGATACGGCAAGCAGTGCGGGAATCGGCGCACGGTCACGCTCGATTTCTCCCTTGTCGGATAAAATCACGATGTTGACGCCGACCTGGGCGGCCTGCTCTGCCTGACGGTAGATATCCTGCATCGCTGCCTCAATACCCTTGCCGCCCTTTGCCACATCGTAGAAAATCGGAATGGTGACAGCCCGGAAACCGGGCTTGTCGATGCCGCGGATCTTCTCAAGGTCCTGATTGGTAAGGATGGGATGCGGCAGCTTGACCCTCCGGCAGTTGACCTCCTCGGCTTTGAGCAGGTTGCCTTCGGTACCGAGCATGACCGAGGTCGAGGTGATGATCTCTTCGCGGAGCGAATCGATGGGAGGATTGGTGACCTGGGCAAAGAGCTGCTTGAAATAATCATAGAGCAGCTTCGGCTTGTTCGAAAGCGCGGCAAGCGGAGTATCGTTGCCCATCGAACCGACCATTTCTACACCCTTCTCGCTCATCGGAATGATCTGCATGGTGATGTCCTCCCGCGTATATCCGAACACCTTCTGGCGGGCGGTGAGGCTGTACTTGTCCTCATCGGGATTCTTCATCTGCGGATGGTCAGGCAGGGCGCTGATATCGATGACGTTGCGGCTGATCCATTCCCCGTAAGGCTTCTCGGAAGCAATGGATGCCTTGATCTCCTCGTCGGAGATGATTCGGCCCTCGAGGGTGTCGACCAGGAACATGCGGCCCGGCTGGAGACGGTCTTTTTTCAGGATCCGCTCCGGCTCGATGTCAAGGACACCGACCTCGGAAGCCATGATGACAAGATCATCCTTGGTGATGTAGTAGCGGGACGGGCGCAGGCCGTTGCGGTCGAGCACGGCACCGATCTGGCGGCCGTCGGTGAAGACGACCGATGCGGGACCATCCCAGGGCTCCATGAGGCAGCTGTGATATTCGTAGAAGGCGCGCTTCTCATCCGACATCGACTTGTTCCCGGACCAGGGTTCGGGGATGATCATCATCGCCGCATGGGCGAGCGAGCGGCCGGAGAGAACCAGAAACTCGAAGGTGTTGTCGAGGATGGCCGAGTCGCTGCCGTCCTCAAGGATGACCGGCTTGATATCCTCAATGGCGTCACCGAACACATCGGAACGGACATTCTTTTCCCTGGCTTTCATCCAGTTGACGTTGCCGCGCAGGGTATTTATTTCGCCGTTGTGGCTGAGGAAACGGTATGGATGCGCCCGGTCCCAGCTCGGAAAGGTGTTGGTGCTGAAACGGGAGTGCACCATTGCAATGGCGCTCTCCATGTCAGGATCGTGCAGTTCGGGATAAAACTCACCGACCTGTTCGGGAAGAAGCATGCCCTTGTAGACGATGGTGCGCGCCGACATGCTGCTGACGTAGAAATAGTTGCTGCCGAGCAGGCCTGCGGTGTACTTGACCCGCTTGGTGATGCGGCGCCTGATGACGTAGAGCTTCCGCTCGAACTCGAGTTCGGAGGTGACATCCTCGCCCCAGCCGATGAACAGCTGCTTGACGACCGGCTCCTCCGAACGGGCGGTGTCGCCGATGGTGGAGTTGTCGGTAGGGACCTTGCGAAGCCCGAGGCATTTCTGGCCTTCAGCCTGGATCATCAGCCGGCAGATATCCTCGATGGCCCGGCGCTGTGATATGTCCGGAGGGAGGAAAAGCATGCCGACGCCGTACCGGCCTTCAGGGGGAAGTTCTATGTTACGTTCGCCGCAGACCCTGCGCAGAAACTTGTCGGGAACCTGGAGCAGTATGCCGGCGCCGTCGCCGGTATTCTTCTCGCACCCGCATGCACCGCGGTGCTTGAGGTTCTCGTTGATCTGCAGTCCCTGCTCGACGATATCGTGGGAGCGGACCCCCTTGATATGGGCGACAAAGCCGACCCCGCAGGCATCATGTTCAAACTGTGGATCGTACAGCCCCGCGTTGGAAGTAACTTTCATATTATTAGGCACAACTTTTCTGGTAATTTCGAAATAAAGGCGACAGCACAACCAAGGTGCAGAATATAAGGCTTTTCAGCAAAAGATTCTTACATGCTTACCGTGCTCCGGCTCAGGCTTTCGCCTGACCTGCCACAGCGGCCACCGCCTGCTTCACGGCATCCTGATCCCCGAGGTAGTAACTCTTCAGCGGCTTCAGGTCGTCGTCCAGTTCATAGACGAGCGGGATACCGGTAGGAATGTTCAGGCCGACGATGTCGTCTTCGGAAATGTTGTCGAGATATTTGACGAGGGCGCGGAGCGAGTTGCCGTGGGCCACGATGGCGACGCTCTTCCCGCTCCGGATCTGGGGAGCGATGGTCTCATGCCAGAGGGGAAGGAAACGGGCGACCGTATCCTTCAGGCACTCACTGAGGGGAATATCCCCTTCGGCCATGCCGCGATAGCGCGGGTCCGCACCCGGCCAGCGCTCATCGTCCCGCGCAAGAGCGGGAGGCGGAGTATCGTAGCTGCGCCGCCACACAAGCACCTGCTCCTCGCCGTACTTCTGGGAGGTTTCGGTTTTATTGAGTCCCTGCAGGGCGCCGTAGTGGCGCTCGTTGAGCCTCCAGCTCTTGTGGACCGGCAGCCACATCTGGTCCATTTCGTCAAGCACGTTCCAGAGGGTCCGGATGGCCCGTTTAAGCACGGAGGTGTATGCCACGTCAAACACGATTCCTTCCGCGCGGATGAGTTTTCCGGCGTTAGCCGCCTCTTTGCGTCCGCGTTCCGTCAGATCGATGTCGTGCCAGCCGGTGAACCGGTTTTCAAGGTTCCACTGACTCTCTCCATGCCGCAACAAAACCAGTTTGATCATAATCCCCCCTTCAGGATGTTAATTCGGATTCAGCGTACTATATCTCTAGTGCCCCGATGGCCCTTTTTAAGATTGGTCTCCAATTTAACAATCTCCCTACCTTTTCTCAAAGGGGATTAATTATCAAGGGCCGCCGAACGCCACTGGCAGCGGTGTAAATGACGGAGGGGACAGTTTTTCTCCGAATTGGCAGTAGATTTATAGTGCAAAATGTGATATCTTAAATAATTTTTGGCGGCCCGCACCCGGAACATCACGGAATGCCGCACCCGGCCTCAGGGGAGATGAGGGTCTGTAAATGCACGTATATCTCGATTTAACACAGGACAATGAAGGTAGATAATTTCAGGCTGAAACTGGGCGCGAGGGAGTATGTCCCGATCATCATCGGCGGCATGGGAGTAAACATCTCGACCACCGAGCTCGCTCTGGCGGCCGAAAAGCTCGGCGGTATCGGCCATATCTCAGACGCAGAGACCGGGTACGTCTGCGACAGGATCTTCAACACCTCCTTCGTCAGCACCAAAAGAAAAAAATATGCGGCATTTGTCGACAGCCGCGACAAGTCCGAAGTCAAGTTCGACCTCGGTGAAGTGGCCGCGGCACAGAAAAAATATATCGAACATACCGTTTCGCAGAAAACAGGCAACGGCCTGATTTTCCTGAACTGTATGGAAAAGCTGACCATGAACAGCGCCAACGAGACGCTGAAGGTCAGGCTCCGCTCGGCCATGGACGCCGGCATAGACGGCATAACCCTTGCCGCCGGCCTCAACCTCCGCACCCTTGACCTCATCGAGGACCACCCCCGGTTCCGCGACGTCAAGATCGGCATCGTCATCTCCTCGGTCAGGGCTCTCTCCATCTTCCTGAAACGGGCCGTTCGCCTCGAGCGCCTGCCGGACTACATCGTCGTTGAAGGCCCGCTTGCCGGAGGACACCTCGGTTTCAGCCCCGACGAATGGCAGAAGTTCGACCTGCATACCATCTTCACGGAAGTTCTCGCATTCCTTAAGGCGGAGGGGCTCCAGATCCCGGTCATACCGGCCGGAGGCATATTCACAGGTACCGATGCGGCTGACTACATGGCCGAAGGGGCAGGTGCCGTCCAGGTGGCCACCCGTTTCACCATCACGGCAGAGGCAGGCCTCCCCGCCAACGTCAAGCAGGAGTACCTCAACGCCCGGGAAGAGGACATCGTCGTCAACATGGCATCGACCACCGGCTACCCGATGCGGATGCTCCGCCAGTCGCCGACACTCCGCTACGCCATCAAGCCAAACTGTGAAGGACTCGGCTACCTTCTTGAAAACGGCGGCAAATGCACCTACATCGATGCATACTATAAAGCGCTCGAAGAGCGCAAACCAGGCGCACCGCTTGAGGTCGAAGAGAAAACATGCCTCTGTACCGGCATGGCCAAATACGACTGCTGGACCTGTGGCCATACCACCTACCGGCTTAAAGAGACGACCAACCGCATGGCTGACGGCACCTGGCAGCTTCCTCCGGCCGAAGACATATTCCTCGACTACCAGCATAGCGAAGACCATTCGATCCGCCTCCCCAAGCCGCCCGAGAGCTGACAAGGACTCTTTTCATAAAAGAAGTCGTACATTTCAAGAATGATACGACAGACACTATCCCGCTCAACCAAGGGGACACAGGTATGAAAAGAAAAGCAACGGCACTCATCTACGCCTTCACGGCAGCTGCAATCCTTCTTGTCGGGGTATTCACCCTGAACCAGATTGCAGCCGCCGCCGGGCTCTTCGACTCCATAATCCCTTTTGGCGGCCCTGCCTTCATCGCCCTATCGACGACGATTCTCATCTGGCTGGCATGGACTGCCGCCCGCTTTTTTACGAAGCCCCGGCACCCTGCCCTGCCCGGCGATGCCGGTGCTAAGGAAATGGCGGTCTATGCCGCATGGATGGGATCACGTATGCCGGCACACCCCATGCACCCCGACCGGAATGGAAAGCAAAGCGACCTGCGCTGGGTAAGGGCCAACCTGAAGCTGCTCGAAGCCGACGCCCTCACCGCCACCAAAGAGGTCGCCACAAAGAACTTCTTCGTCGGTGCCTTCGCTCAGGGTACAGCATACGGCACATCGACCTCATTGTTCAACATGATCCGCCTGGTATGGCGCATCTACGGCATGCACCACCGCCGGCAGAACTTCAGGGAGTTCATCGCGCTCACGAAAGGAGTATATGAGCTGCTGCCGCTCTCGGACTTCCAGAAAGAGGAGATTCCAGCCCACATCAAGCCGATCATCCAGTCGTCGTTCAGCAACACGCTCTCTTCGCTTCTGCCGGCCGGCAACCTCCTGACGCCCTTCTTCCTGAACCTGTTTCTTGCAGGATCGACGAACGCCTACCTGACATGCCTTGCGGGCATGATTACGGCTCGGCGCTGTCAGATGACGACGGAGGAGGACCGGAGGGAAATTGTACAGCAGAGCATGTTCGAAGCCGCATTCATGCTGAAGGAGATCGTCAGGGAGTGCAATCCGGTGCTGTCTGTGACGATCAGCACTGCCGTGAAAAAGGCGGGCATCGAAAGTCTCGACACCGTCACTCCGCCGACGGCGGGCAGCGGCATCGCCCAGGACCTCTTCTCCCATCTGGCAAACTCGGTAAAGCACATCATCCGCGAAAACATCTCGGTCGAAAAAAGCGGAGAGTAACCCTTACGTCCGGCAATCACCTCCCCCTTCTTCGAAGCTCCGCGAAAAAGTCCTGCAGAAGGCTCTGGCAGCGTGCCTCCATGATGCCGCCGAACACCTCCGGCTGGTGGTTGAGGGCGCGGCACCCGGTGACGTTCAGAACCGATCCCGCAGCCCCCATCTTCGGGTCGTATGCGCCGAACACCACCCGGCCGACCTTGGCGTTGACGATAGCTCCGGCACACATCGGACAGGGCTCCATCGTAACAACGAGTGTGCAGTCGTTGAGGTATTTGTTGCCGAGCGTCGCCATGGCCGAGGTAAGAGCAATGATCTCAGCATGAGCCGTAGCGTCTGAGAGGGTTTCGACCTGGTTGTATCCCCGCCCGACAACATGGCCCGCCGCATCGAGGACAACCGCGCCGACCGGCACCTCCCCGGCTTCAAATGCCTTCCGGGCCTCACGAAAGGCCAGCTCCATGAAAGAGGTGAAATCCATATTGCAATCCTTCCCGTATCAATGTCCGGTATTATTAGTTCGGTATTATTGTTTTCCCGTCCGCGTAAATTTTACTATAATAAAGTTTATGCGCAATTCTCGCCTTATCCCGTCAGGGATGCGTACGAAAAACCGTCAGTAACAAAAGACCTCAAGCAATATGAACATTCATGAATATCAGGGCAAGGATATCCTGAGGAAATTCGGGGTGGCCGTGCCGAAAGGAATCGTCGCCTATTCGGCTGAGGAAGCCAAGCAGGCCGCCGAGCAGCTCTTCGCTGAGCAGGACAGCCCCGTAGTGGTCGTCAAGGCCCAGATCCATGCGGGCGGGCGCGGCAAGGCCGGCGGGGTGAAGCTCGCCAAGTCTCCCGAAGAGGCTCGTGAGATCGCCTCACAGATGCTCGGAACAACCCTCGTCACACACCAGACCGGCCCTGAAGGCAAAGAGGTCCGCAGGCTGCTTGTCGAAGAGGGCATGAACATCGATCGTGAGTTCTATGTCGGCATCACACTCGACCGAGCAACCTCGAACAACGTACTCATGATCTCCACCGAAGGCGGCATGGAGATCGAGAAGGTTGCCGAAGAGACCCCGGAACTGCTCCTGAAAATCCAGGTCGACGCACGTTTCGGACTTCAGGGCTTCCAGGCGCGCGAGGCAGCATTCTTCCTCGGTCTTGAGGGTGAACAGTTCCGCAACGCGGTCAGCTTCATCACCGCGCTCTACAACGCCTACACATCGATTGATGCGGCGCTTGCCGAAATCAACCCCCTCGTGGTCACTAAAGAGGGCCGTGTGCTCGCCCTTGACGCCAAAATCAACTTCGACTCCAACGCCCTCTACCGCCACAAGGACTTCATCGAACTCCGCGACATCTCGGAAGAGGACCCCTTCGAGGTCGAGGCTTCGAAATCGAACCTCAACTATGTCCGCCTCGACGGCAACGTCGGCTGCATGGTCAACGGTGCAGGCCTGGCCATGGCGACCATGGACATGATCCAGCTTGCCGGAGGACGCCCCGCAAACTTTCTGGACGTCGGCGGTGGAGCAAGCCCCCAGACGGTCGAGGAAGGCTTCAAGATCATCCTCAGCGACAAGAACGTCAAGGCGATTCTCGTCAACATCTTCGGCGGCATCGTCCGCTGTGACCGTGTTGCCGGAGGCATCATCGAGGCGGCCAGGAAAATCGGACTGAATCTGCCGGTCATAGTGCGCCTTGAGGGCACGAATGCCGATATCGCGCAGAAGATGCTCGATGAATCGGGCTTAAACCTCATCGCAGCCGACGGCCTGAAGGACGCCGCCCAGAAAGTGAACCAGGCGCTCTCGGCCTGAGTAAGCGAAGCCTGCGGGCTCCTCTCTGAACGGAACCCGCCAGAACAGCCCGCCAGAACGACAGTAAAAGCAGAAACCCCGGTAGACGCCGGGGTTTCTGCTTTTCAAGTTTCCGCTCAAGCATAAAAAAAGACAGGGAAGGAGCACAACCCCCCTTCCCTGTCCACTTCAACAACAACCCATTCCAGCATCTGCATCAATCAAGCATCCATCACACGTCATTCACATCACATCTGCATTCTGTTCACCTGGAAAGAACTGCTGTTGAAAATCCAACCAAACACATCACACAACACACAACACACATAACGCAAACACACACTCCTTTCTGTGGAAAGCCCGGTGCAACCATTTCACCTGCTTTCATAGAGTATGACGAGCTCCACCGGGAAACCTTGCACCGAAAAAAAACTTTTTTTCTTCACTCGTAACGAAGAGCCTCTACCGGCCTCAGCTCCGCTGCTTTCCGGGCAGGCCAGAGGCCGAAGAACATGCCGGTGAGCGCCGAAAAGAACGTAGCAAGCACGATGGAAAGCATGGAGGTTTTGACGGCCCAGCCGGCAAAGACGGCCAGCAGCGCTGAAATCCCGATACCGCCGATGATACCGATGATGCCTCCGCTGAGGGTCAGAGCTACCGACTCCACAAGAAACTGCAGCATGATGTCCTCCCGGCGCGCACCGATGGCCTTGCGGAGCCCGATCTCACGAGTACGCTCGGTCACCGATACCAGCATGATGTTCATGATGCCGATGCCGCCGACCAGCAGAGAAATGGCTGCAATGGCGCCGAGCAGCATGCTCATCGTATTGGTCGTACTCTCAAGCATCTCCTGGATTTCGGTCATGTCACGGATGTTGAACGAGTCGTCTCCATCCCTGAGCCGGTGATTCTTTACGATAAGATCAGTGACCGCCTGCTTGGCGCCGTCGATTCCCTCAGCGCTCCGGACCTCTACGTAGATACTGTTGAGGTAGTCCTTGCCGAGAACACGGTACATGGCTGTAGTCACCGGAATAAGGACCACATCGTCCTGGTCGCGGTGCGTGGAAAAACCCTTCGCCGGCGCAATGCCGATGATCTTGAAGTTGATCCGGTTGATTTTTACGGTATGGCCGAGAGGGTTCCGGCTACCGAACAGTTCCCGGGCTACGGTTATGCCGATCACCGCAACTTTTTCGCGTTTCCGGATTTCATCCCGGGTGAACCATCGCCCGACGGATGGGATGAAGGCGCGCATGGCGCCGTACTCGTAGCCGACACCGTCGAGGGTTGTGCTCCAGTTGCGGTTACCGAAGACGATCTGTCCTGATCCGTTGACGGTGCCGGCCGCTGCCTTCACAAGAGAGTGCAGCCTCGAGATATCCTTCACATCCTTGAAGGTAAATCGGGCGACCGCCCCGTCGCCACGGGCCGCACCCCGCACCTTTGCTGAACCGCCCCGGACTGAGATGAGGTTGGAGCCCATGGATTTCAGCTCCTCCTGGATCGATACCTTAGCACCTTCTCCGAGCGCCATCATGGCGATGACGGAAGCCACGCCGACCAGAATGCCGAGCACTGAAAGAAAGGAGCGCACCTTATTGGCAAAAATGGACTGGAATGCCTGTGTGACAAAGCCGATGAAGCGGCCATCCTGCCATAGGGACAACTTATGCGATGCCTGCAGAATGCCATGCAGGTCGACAGAAAGAGGAACGACCGGTCCAGCCGGCACGCCGTCCCTGACCGGCCTCTGGTCGCTGACCACCAGACCGTCGCGCATGGTGATTACCCGGTCGGCATAGGCGGCTATCTCGTCCTCATGCGTCACCATAACGATAGTGCGGCCTTCCCGGTGAAGCTCACTGAGGATCTTCATGATCTCACGCGAGTTTCTGGAATCGAGGTTGCCGGTAGGTTCGTCGGCAAAGAGGATCATGGGGTTGCGGATGAGGGCCCGGGCAATGGCCACCCGCTGCTGCTCGCCGCCGGAGAGCTGGCCGGGAGTATGGTCGAGCCGGTGCAGAAGCCCGACCTTCTTCAGGCTTTCAAGTGCCTCATGGCGGAAATCGCCCTTCAGGCCGCTGTAGATATGCGGAAGTCGCACATTGTCGACGATCGACATTCGTTTGAGCAGATGGAACTGCTGGAACACGAACCCCGCCACATGATTGCGGAGCCCGGCCTGCCCGTCTTCAGAAAGCCCATCGACATTTTGGCCGAACACCCGGTACTCTCCCCGGTCGGGATTATCGAGCAGGCCGAGGATATGGAGCAGCGAAGATTTTCCGGACCCCGACGAACCCATTATGGCAACAAACTCCCCCTCGCGGATCTCAAGGGAAACGCCTCTCAGTGCATTGACAGTGCTCTCCCCTACCGGGTAGGTACGGTGGACATCGACCAGCTCCAGCAGCGGGGGCTTGGGGGCCATGGCCGTCATGGCTTTTTATCTTTTTTCTTCCGCTTCGGCATGAACGGGTTGGAACCACCGTTGTTTTCCGGGAGAACAAACGTGGTATCGGGAAGCAGGATCCTCGAACTGTCGGTAAGCCCTTCCAGAATCTCGGCCCGCCCATCGTCCGTCAGGCCGATCTTCACCGCCTGCAGGCGGCCCGGTCCGCCTTTTTCCCCCTCAAGCTGCACCGTTGTTCTGCCCTTACGGGTTGAGAACGCTGCGAGGGGAACCAGAAGGGCGTCCGTCTTTTCACGGACGATGATGTCGATGTTGGCGCTCATGCCGGAACGGAAGACATCGGGAACAGTTTCAGGGATTACGTCCACATAATAGATGTTGACATTGTTCTGCAGATGCGACTCATAATAGATATGACTGACCGTCCCATTCAGGCGGATTTCGGGATAGGCATCAAGCCCGATAAGCGCTTTCTGCCCCACCCTCACCCGTCCAATATCAGTTTCATCCACATAAGCCTTGAGAATCAGCCGGTCGGAAAGCACGAACAGCGAATCAGAGGACGTTACGGTCTGGCCGGGCTCGATGCTGCGCACGATGACCTGCCCGTCGATCGGAGCAAGCACGGCCGTCGCACGGTAGACCGACTGCCAGTAGGACTGCTCGGCGCTTCCCTGAAGACGCGCTGCATCGAGCAGGGCCGCCCGCTCGCTTGAGCTCAAGAGCGCGAGCACCTGACCTTTACGCACCATCGCCCCCTCCACAACCCGAACCTCCTCCACCCGTCCCGCGACAGAGGGCAGAATCTTAAGCCGGTTCCGGGGCTCGACCTCTCCGGTGGTCGACACCTTCAACACAATGCTCCCCCGCTCCGGCAGCACAACCGAATGCTTTTGGCCGCTCTCCCTCCCGCCACCGGCGGTGAAGAACAGCACCGCCCCCGAGACAAGCCCGAGCACGGCGACAGCCAAGAGTACCTTAATCCATAACTTCATCAAGTCCTCCTCCTTTAGCCTGTATCCATTGAGCCTCAGCAATCCATAGATCGCCGCCGGCATTGAGAAAATCCTTTTTCGAACTGACAAGATTGTCTTCGATGATTACCCAGTCGTCGAACGAGATGAGCCCGTTCGAGTACTGCGCATCGGCAATCGAGGAGCGTTCGACGGCCGCATCGAGATATTTTTTCTGCACCGTGAGGCGCTCCCGGGCATCGACAAACTGCTTCCATCGAGCCTCAAGCATATCCAGCACCTGAAGCAGGCCACTCTCCACAGCGGCCTCCTTCCCGGTAAGTTCGGCCCGGGCCCCGGCAACCCTCGCCCGTCCAGCCCCACCCTCGTATATCGGCACAACGAGCTCCACGCCCGCCTGCAACGAAACGTTTTCCGGAGGCCAGTCACTGATATCACTTCTGCCTGCAGATGAACGCAGGTACAGCTCGGGCGAGAACGCGCTTTCGGCAGCAGCAAGACTGTAGCCAGCAGCGTTGCGTACGGCATCAAGCTCTACAACAAGGGGATTCCTACGGGCAATCGCCTGAAAATCGGGTGCAGTCGCAACCCCCGGCACTCGGGCAGTGAACGATCCTTCTACCCTGAGAGGACTGCGCTCCCTGCGGCCGAGCGCGGAGGAAAGCACGGAGCGGGCAAGAACCAGTCCGCGTGAGGCCTGGGCGACCTCGAACTCGGCTGCGGCAAGGTCCGCCTCGGCCCGCCGGAGCGAACCGATATGCTCCCTTCCCGCACGGTAACGAAGAGCGATGAGACGGGCGTTGTTTTTGCGGCGGAGTGCGATGTCCGATGACAGAGCCACCATTTCCTGAGCCTTCAACAGCTCGGTGAATGCACTTCGGAGCACAAACCGGACGTCTGCAGAAACGCCAGCAAGGGAGCTCTCCCGCGCTTTCACCGACTCGGCCGAAGCGTCACGGAGTTTTGCACTCTTCCGTCCGTCATAAAGAAGCTGGCGGGCTGTCATGGAATAAGAAAAAAGGGACGGCGCCCCGGATGCCCCGCTGCCGACAGTCCCTCCTGTTAGATAGGAGCCCGTCACACCAAGGGAGGGGAAAAGTGTCGAACCCGCAAGGGAGCGATCCGCCTCGGCCTGCCGGAGAAGGGCCCTGGAAGAGGCAAGATCAGGATGGCTCGCCCGCGCCTCCCTCACGCACTCGCTCCAGCTCACCGTTTCTTCCGCATTGAGCATAGCGGGAAGAAGAACCATAAAGAGAAGAACGGAAAAAACGATTGCACGTTTCATAGATAGGGAGAACGGAGCGTTGAAATACCGACGAATGATGGTTGGACGAGAGATACGCAAAAAACCTGTGCACTCCAGCATAAAGGCCGGAAGGTTCTAATAAACAAAAATCCCGGGCCCTCCAATGCAATAATTGCGTTAAATCATTAAGCCCAAAGCGCCTACTGTCGGAACGCATGCCCCCCTCTCGCTATGGAAAGTGAATTGAGTTTTCAGGTGGGGAGGAGGGGGGGTTTCATTGAAAAAATCAGTACCTTCAGAGCCAGAACACAACCATTGACTATGACCAAAGGGCAAATCGACCATGTTTGAAGCACGCAATCTCTCCCTCAGCGTCGGCACCAAGGAGCTGCTTTCGGAAACATCGTTCCGCGTCGGCGACAAAGACCGCGTGGGGCTCGTCGGGCTGAACGGGACCGGCAAGTCAACCCTGCTCAAGCTCATCAGCGGCACCACGGCCGCGGACTCGGGCCTCATCAGCAACGGCCAGTTCATCAAATCCGCCGAAACAACCATCGGCTACCTGCCGCAGGAGATTTCGTTTGCTGACGATCTGGAAAAAACAGCCCTGCAGTACGCGCTGCAGGCAAACGCCCGCCTCTACGAGCTCTCAGGGAAAATCACAACGATGGAACACGAGCTCGCACTGCCCGAACAGGACTATGAAAGCGCCAGCTACCACGACCTTATCGAGCGATACTCCGATGCCATGCATGAGTTCGAGCACCTCGGAGGCTATACGATGCAGTCGGACGCTGAAAAGGTGCTTGCGGGTCTCGGGTTCAGTGAAATCGACTTCCACAAGAAGGTGAAGTCGTTCTCGGGCGGATGGCAGATGCGCCTGCACATCGCCAAACTGCTCCTGCAGAACCCCACCCTGCTCCTGCTTGACGAACCGACCAACCACCTCGACATCGATTCGCTCCGATGGCTGGAGAACTACCTCCTGAACTACGAGCACAGCTACATGATCGTCTCGCACGACCGTTTCTTCCTCGACAAGCTGACCACCAAGACGCTGGAGATCGCCTTCCAGCGAATCGACGAATACAAGGGCAACTACTCGCGCTACGAAACCGAAAAAGCGGAGCGCTTCGAGCTCCTCATGGGCAAGTACGAAAACGACAAGAAAAAGATTGCCGAACTGCAGTCGTTCGTAAACCGGTTCCGCGCCAAGGCGACCAAGGCACGGCAGGCACAGAGCCGGCTGCGCCAGATGGAAAAGCTCGAAAAAGAGATCGAGTGCCCCGAGGAGGACCTGTCGCGGATTTCATTCCGCTTCCCCAAGGCCCAGCCATCAGGACGCGAGGTGATGCGCCTTGACGGGGTCGGAAAAAGCTACCCGTTGCCGGACGGCACCACAAAGGAGGTGCTGCGGGGAATCGATTTGGAGATTATGCGAGGAGACCGCATCGCCATCGTCGGCTCAAACGGCGCTGGAAAAACGACCTTCTGCCGGATTCTGGCCCAGGAGATCGATTTCGAAGGTAAACTCTCGGTCGGCCATAACGTGTCGATGAACTATTTCGCCCAGCACCAGACCGAAACCCTTGCCCCGGAAAAAAGCATCTATACCGAGATGCTTGATGCCGCGCCGACAGCCGAAGCGCAGAAAAAAGTGCGCGACATCCTCGGCTGCTTTCTTTTCAGCGGTGATGCGATTGAAAAAAAAATCAAGGTGCTCTCCGGTGGTGAAAAGTCCAGGGTGGCACTTGCAAGGATCCTTCTGCAGGCCTCAAACCTCCTCGTGATGGATGAACCGACCAACCACCTCGACATGCGCTCGAAAGAGATGCTGATCGACTCGCTGGAAAACTATGACGGGACCCTTCTCCTCGTCAGCCACGACCGCTACTTCCTCGACAGCCTCGTCAACAAGGTGGTCGAGCTCAAAAACGGCTCCATCCAGCTCTACCTCGGCACCTATGCGGAGTACCTTGAAAAGGCTGAAAAGAACCTGGAAGAGGAAAAGGCCCGGGAGGCTGCGGCAATGAAGGCAAAAGCAGCGGCTGAAAAACCTGCGAAAACCGGAACCCAAGCCCCTGCAGCAAAACCCGCGGCAAAAAAAGACAGGAAAAAGATCGAAGCCATCGAAAAGGAGATCAACCGCCTTGAGCAGGAAAAGGAGCGGATGGAGACCCTCATGGCAAACGAGGATTTCTACATGAAAAGCCAGGCTGAAACCGCAGCGACCCTTGAACGCTACCACGCACTTTCGGCCGAGCTCGAGCAGATGTTCTCCGACTGGGAGAAAGCCGGCGGGTAAGAGCTTCCGACACTGGCGTCGACGCAGGCGAAACGCCCACAGTATTACACTTGCTGCAGTAGTTTCGGAACAACAAAAATTTCATACATTTAACAGAACTCTCGCATTTACAACAAGAACTCTCCCATGGCAGCACTGCAGCACCTTACGGGACTATGCGGCATGTCCGCCGGCACCCTCAGCGAACTGCTCGACAAAACTGAAGGCTTCAAGAAGGAGCTCACAGCACCCGCCCCGTCTTTCAGCCCCTCTCTTCAGGGCAGACGGATCGCGCTGGTGTTTTTTGAAAACTCCACCAGAACCCGCTTCTCGTTCGAACTTGCGGCAAGGAACCTCGGAGCCTCCACGCTTGGTTTCAGCGCCTCAACGAGCAGCGTCACCAAGGGAGAAACCCTCAGCGATACAATCAAGAACCTGGAAGCCATGCAGGTCGACGCCTTCGTTCTGCGCCACAGTGCTTCGGGAAGCGCTGAGTTCATCAGCGCCATCACACAAAAACCTGTCATAAACGCCGGTGACGGCTCGAACGAACACCCGACCCAGGCCCTGCTCGACATGTTCACCCTGCGCGAACACTTCGGAAAGCTCCAGGGCATCAAAGTAGCCATCATCGGCGACGTGCTCCACAGCCGGGTGGCCCGTTCAAACATTCACGGACTGCTCACGATGGGTGCCGAAGTCGGCCTCTGCAGCCCGGTGACCCTTCTTCCGCCAGACTCGGAAAAACTCGGCGTCAGCCTTTTCACCGACCTTGACCGGGCCCTTGGCTGGGCTGATGCCGCCCTGGTGCTCCGCCTTCAGCTCGAACGCGCGACCGGCGGCTACCTCCCCTCTCTTCAGGAGTACTCCGTCCACTACGGGCTTACCGATGAACGGCTTGAGCGGACTGCCCGGCACCTTCTGGTGCTGCATCCAGGACCGATAAACCGTGAAATCGAAATCTCTAACCGCGTGGCAGACCGCATCCAGCCACCCGGATACTCGAAAAGCATGTTGCTCGAACAGGTCACCAACGGCGTTGCCGTCCGTATGGCGGTACTCCAGACCCTGCTTGCCGATACACCTTAGCAGTACCCACACACACACACAACATTCAACCCTCAACGCCATGAAAACGACACACACACCCTTCAAGGCCGGAATCCTCGCACTCATCACAGCACTATGCATGCTCCCCCTGCAGGCAGAGGCCGCAACCAGCGACTGGCTGCATGAAGCACGGGTGGGCATCCTCGCCCACGACACCGACATCAACCTCTGGGGCGCTGTTCCCTCCGAACAGGGAGTGGATTTCAACGCAGAGCTCATTTTCACACCCGAGTGGGAGTTCTGGGGCGGTTCGGCACGCCCGAATGTAGGACTTTCCCTGAACAGCTCCGGTGACACCAGCCACATCTACGGCGGCGGCCTCTGGGAGTACCAGTGGAAGAACGGTGTCTTTTTTGATGCGGGAGTCGGACTCTCGGCAAACAACGAATCCGGCAAGGATCTCGGAAGCGCCGTTCTCCTCCGGCTCGCACTCGAGGTAGGATACAACCTCACCGACTGCAACAGGGTGTCACTCATGATGGACCATATTTCGAACGCCAACACTGCCGATCCCAATCCTGGCATCGACAACATCGGCATCCGCTTCGGCCATCTGTTCTGAACCGGAAACACGGACCAACATACCCATAACGCAAAAGCCCCTGAACTGCAGGGGCTTTTGTATTGTATAATGCGGACAGGGTGGAAGACTCAGAGCAGTGAATCGAAAAACTCGGGCACGGCACCAGAAAACCCTTCCTTAGCGCCTTTGCGTAAATAGTCAGGAAGGAACGGCGGATAGAGGTCGTAGCGATGAAGGTCCGTAACCGCCAGCCAGTCAACCCGCATGATCATCTGCTGGTCATCGGGGTATTCGGGATCCCTGCCGGTAATGGTTTCACCCCCTGTCACCTCACAGTGGAAGCCGAGAGAGACCGAGTGATGGCGCTCCCCCTGGCCCGCAACACCGGGGTAGGGATAGAGCAGCTCCTTAACGAAAATCAGCCCGCCAACATTGCAGCTGAGCCCTGTCTCCTCCATCATTTCACGCCGAACTGCATCTTCCAGCGTCTCACCTCGTTCAACCCCGCCGCCTGGCAGAATCCAGTAACTCTCCGGTAGAAAAGGGTCTCCGGCAGAAAAACTCTTATGCTCCACAAGCAGGACGTGCCCGTCCCGGATGCAGAGGGCGCTGACGCGCAATGTCACATCTCCCATATTCATATCCCCGTCAATAGTTGGTGCAGCCGCCACGGCGCAAACCTTTATATAATAGTCATATACTCTAAATGCAATACAGTGGAAAAAGAAGACAAAAAATAAATTTGCTCCTTTCCTATTGAAATACTTACATTTAGGGTTAAGTACAAGCACACACGTTCTTTTCTGTATCCGGTTCCGCTGACTTTCAGGGTCACGGGACCATTTTTCTCTGCAACGCACACACACAACCTAACGGAGAACAACACATGAAAAAAATGCTATCGCTTGCTGCAATGCTTGCAGTACTGTCATACGCATCACCTGCTTCTGCCGAGCTGAAATTCGGTGGAGACGCCAGCGTCAGGGTAAGGAGCGAATTCAACGACAGCGATACCGGGACCACGGCTGACGATGTCAAATGGCAGTACAGGATTCGCCTGAAGGGCGCAGCCGATCTCGGTAGCGGCTACTTCTTCAAGACCATGCTGATGAACGAGGAAGGCAACATCGCCGGCGGCTGGCAGACCGTAGGCTACGGTAACCATGAGGCCATCACCGTCGACATCTCGAACTTCTACTTCGGCCGCATGATGCAGGACAGCCACTACATGATGGGCCGCATGCCGCTGAACAGCTTCAACAACCCGATCCTCGACCTCTCGCTCTACCCGATGCAGGCCCTGGATTCCCCGGTCTTCAACATCAACTTCGACCGCGGCTACGGCGTCAACTACGGCACCAAGCTCGGTGACGGCGACCTGAACGCTACCGTTCTCGTGCTCGACAACGAAGCGCCGATAACCCTCATCAACAACAGCGTGAATTCCGACGGCCTCTTCAACGACGGCTACGGCGTGCACCTCTCCTACAAGATGAACATCGGCGACGTCACCATCGAGCCGCAGATGGTCACCGTGATCGGCAACACCGACATCTGGAACCAGACCCTCGTTGGCGCTGCGTTCGTTACCGCAGCAGTTACCGGACATGCTGACCCGACCACCGACGTCACCTTTGCAAAAGACGTCACGCCCTGGACCTTCGGCGCCAACGCATCCATGCCGGTCGGCGACGCCAAACTCTCCTGCAGCGCGTTCTACACCTTCTGCGAAGACAACGGCGCAGACTACCATGCAGCCGTGTACCGCCTGAAGGGCGAGGTCGGACCGTTCATGGCATGGGTCGACTACAACCCTGCAGCGGACAACAAGACCAACACCGACTACTCGAACACCTTCGTGTGGGCACAGTACAAGTACAGCGTCTACGAGTCAGCAGCAGGCACCTTCAGCCTCCAGCCAACCCTCCGCTGGCTGACCAAGTCAACGGAAACCGCAACCACCGACAGCGACACCAGCACCCTCCGTGCCGAGCTGTGGGCAACAGTAACCTTCTAAGCTTACTCGCTACGCCAGAAGCTGGAAAGGGCCGCCTCCTTGGGCGGCCCTTTCTATTTACAGCCCGGTTATGGGCATTTGCCTGAAAAGCGATTTCACCGTACATTGAAATGTATGTACTGTGCAACACGGCACTTCGGCCGGCATCCTCTTCGAACAATCAAAAACGAAAAAAACATGAACAAAGCCGTCACCTTCTTTGCGGGACTCATCGCAGGCATCATCCTCACCGGGCTTCTTGCCATGCGCATGATGCCGGGCTTGATGCTCACCACCCATGAGAGCCGCTACGCGACCGTGGAAGAAACCTGCGCTGCGCTGAAATCCTCAATCGAAGCCAACAACTGGCAGTCACCCGCAACACGCGACATGACCGCCTCGATCGCCAAGCAGGGCATCACGCTTGACAAGCAGGTCAGCATCGTCGAACTCTGCAATGCACAGTATGCCAACGATGTGCTCGCCACCAACCCTGAAGTCTCTACCCTCATGCCCTGCGCCTGGGGTGTTTATGAAGGAGAGGGCGGCAAGATCTATATCACCGGCATGAACATGGGCCTCATGGCCAAGATCTTTGGAGGCAATATTGCCAAGGTCATGGGAGGCAGCGTTGCCGATGACGAAGCAAAAATGCTTGCCCCGGTCATTGCCGAGTAACGCCTCTCAGAAACTATGAACCATCATACTCCCGGAAGCGCCTGGAAATACGCGGCACTTTCGGGAGTACTGCTTCCAGCCCTATCAACAATCGTTTATAGGCTTCCGTCCTAATCATCTTTTTCCGTACCTTACGGATATGTATGTAGTTTAGCACACACCATCACAACCATTAACAAACACCATCCATGGAAAAAGGCAAACTCCAGGAGTACTGGAAAATCAACCTCGGCTACCTCATCGGTCTGCTGGTGGTCTGGTTTGTCGTATCATACGGGTTCGGCATTCTCTTTGTCAACCAGCTCAACGCCATCCAGCTCGGCGGCTTCAAGCTTGGATTCTGGTTTGCGCAGCAGGGCTCGATCTATGTCTTCGTCATCCTGATCTTCGTCTATGTCGCACTGATGAACAAGCTCGACAAGAAATTCGACGTTCGCGAGGACTGAGGGCTTACCTGAAAGAAAAAATCCAGCACACACAACCAAACCTTAACTGTTTACCGCTATGGATGTACAAATGTGGACATACACCATCGTGGGAATCACCTTTCTGATCTACATCGCAATCGCGGTGTGGGCAAAAGCTGGTTCCACGAAAGAATTCTATGTCGCTGGAGGCGGCGTTCCGCCGGTCCTCAACGGCATGGCGACGGCGGCCGACTGGATGTCGGCGGCTTCGTTCATCTCAATGGCCGGTCTTATTTCCTTCATGGGATATGACGGCTCCGTATACCTGATGGGCTGGACCGGCGGCTACGTGCTGCTTGCGCTCCTTCTGGCCCCGTACCTCCGCAAGTTCGGCAAGTTCACGGTTCCCGACTTCGTTGGAGACCGTTACTACTCGAATGCAGCACGCACCGTGGCCATCATCTGCGCCATCTTCGTCTCCTTCACCTATGTGGCAGGCCAGATGCGCGGCGTCGGCGTGGTGTTCTCGCGTTTCCTTGAGGTCGACATCAACACCGGCATCATCATCGGCATGTGCATCGTGTTCTTCTACGCCGTTCTCGGCGGCATGAAGGGCATCACCTACACCCAGGTGGCTCAGTTCTGCGTGCTGATTTTCGCGTACCTCGTGCCCGCAATATTCCTTTCCATCCAGATAGCCAACAACCCGATCCCGCAGATCGGATTCGGCGGCGCAGGCGCTGACGGCATTCCCCTTCTTGAGAAGCTCGACATGCTGCACAAGGATCTCGGGTTCGCAGCATACACCAGCGGCTCGAAGCCGATGATCGACGTCTTCGCCATCACCTTTGCGCTTATGGTCGGTACTGCCGGCCTGCCGCACGTGATCGTCCGCTTCTTCACCGTACCGAAAGTCCGCGATGCACGCATCTCGGCAGGCTGGGCGCTTATCTTCATCGCGCTGCTCTACACCACGGCTCCGGCGATTGCGACCTTCGCCCGTTTGAACCTCATTGATACCGTCAGCAACAAGAGCTACGAGGAACTTCCCAACTGGTTCAAGAAATGGGAGAACACCGGCCTGCTCGCATGGATGGACAAGAACGGCGACGGCTTAATCCAGTACACCGGCAAGAACATCGGCGGCGGTGATGCGTTCGAAGGCTCAAAGCCCGCATTCACCAAAGAAACCGGCGCACACGGAGAACCGCTGCTCAGCAACAAACCCAACGACAACAGCAACGAGCTGTACATCGACAAGGACATCATGGTGCTGGCCAACCCGGAAATCGGCGGACTGCCGGACTGGGTGATCGCTCTTGTGGCGGCCGGCGGCCTTGCAGCAGCTCTTTCGACTGCAGCAGGCCTTCTTCTGGTCATTTCGACCTCCATCGCGCATGACCTTGTCAAAAAACAGCTAAATCCGAACATCAGCGAGAAATCCGAACTGCTGTTCGCCCGCGTTGCCGTTGCCGTCGCCATCGTGATTGCAGGCTACTTCGGCATCAATCCTCCGGGCTTTGTGGCAGAAGTGGTGGCGTTCGCCTTCGGCCTTGCCGCTGCATCGTTCTTCCCGGTCATCATCCTCGGTATTTTCTCGAAGAGGATGAACAAGGAGGGCGCCATTGCCGGCATGCTCGTAGGCCTCATCTTCACGGCGGCCTACATCGTCAACTTCAAGTTCCTGAACCCCGGCATGAACAAGCCCGAGTTCTGGTTCATGGGCGTTTCACCCGAAGGCATCGGAACCATCGGCATGCTCATCAACTTTGCCGTCAGCTACGTGGTCTCCAGATTCACGCCTGCTCCTCCGCAGGAGATCCAGGATCTGGTCGACAGCCTCCGCTACCCGAAAGGCGCAGGAGAGGCCGTGGAACACTGAGGATCTTGAGAGGTCACCATTCACTAAAAAAGGCGCGGAACCAACCGCGCCTTTTTTTGTTTACTTTCATGGGAACCGCTTCACACCCCAACTTCACCTTGAACGCCCTGCATGGCTGCCGAAACTGACACCACGTCCCCCGAACTCCGCGAAACAGTCGCATCACTGCCTACAGGCCCCGGCATCTACCAGTTCAAAAACAGTGCAGGAAAGGTTATCTATGTCGGAAAAGCCAAGAACATCCGTTCAAGGGTTCGTTCCTACTTTCGCGATCCCCGGCAGCTGACAGGCAAAACACAGGTGCTGGTTGGCCATATCACCGATATGGAGATCATCATAACCTCTTCTGAGGTTGAGGCGCTGATCCTTGAAAACAACCTGATCAAGGAGCTGAAGCCCCGGTATAACGTCAACCTGAAAGACGACAAGACCTACCCGTGGCTCGTCATCACCGGCGAACCCTTTCCCCGCGTCTTCATCTCGCGCAACCGCATACGCGACAATTCAACCTGGTTCGGTCCCTACACCGAAGCAGGTCAACTGCGTTCGATTCTCGAGCTTATCGGTTCCATTTTCCCGGTCCGAAGCTGCCGGTACAGCCTCACGCCTGAAAACATTGCCGCAAAAAAGCACAGGCTCTGCCTCGACTACCACATCGGCAAATGCAAGGGCCCTTGCGAAGGGCTGCAGGATGAGGCCGAGTATCTGGAGATGATCGGCGAGATTGTGCGGCTTCTGAAGGGACGCACCACGGGACTCCTCAAGGAACTGCACGAAAAAATGCTCAAGGCTGCCGCAGAACTGCGCTTTGAAGAAGCCGCGGAGCTGAAGATGCAGCTTCAAAGCCTCCGCAGATACGCCGACAGGCAGAAAATGGTTGCCGCCGACGGCATGGACCGGGACGTTGCGGCCATCGCTTCCGGAGATGACGAAGCCTGCGGTGTGGTGTTCCGCATCCGTGAAGGCAAGATGCTCGGGGCACGGCACTTCATCCTCACCAACACCGCCGGTGAACCCGAGAAAAAACTGCTCGGGAAAGTACTCGAGGGGTACTACCTGAAAGCACCCGAAGCAATGCCGGAAGAAGTCCTTCTCTCGGCGCAGCTTGATCTGGACGACACCGAAAGTCTCCAGGCCCTCTCCAGAGAAAGGGCGGAAGAGAACCCGACACGGAAAAAGCCGGTGAAGTTCACGGTACCGCAGATTGGCGAAAAAGCCCAGCTGATGGAAATGTGCCGCCAGAACGCCCGCCACCATCTGGCAGAGTATCTGGTACAGAAACAGAAACGCGGGGAAGCCGCTCGCGAACACTATGGGGTAAAAGCACTCGGAGAATCGCTGCATCTTGAGAGCCCCCCGAAACGGATCGAGTGCTTCGACAACTCGCACCTTCAGGGAACCGACTATGTCAGTTCGATGGTATGCTTCGTCAACGGAAAGCCCCTTAAATCCGCGTACCGGAAGTTCAGGCTCCAGTCACTTGAAGATGCTTGCGGTACAGGAAGTTCCGATGACTATGCCGCCATGGAACAGGTACTCGGACGCCGTTATGGGGGTTCGCTGCGTGATGAGCTCCCGCTCCCGGACCTCATCGTGGTCGACGGAGGAAAAGGCCAGGCCAACAGTGCTAAAAAAGTGCTTGACCGGCTGGGAGTCACGGTCCCCGTCATCGGGCTCGCAAAACGCCTGGAAGAGATCTTTACTCCGGATGCGGACGGGCCGTTCAATCTGCCGAAAACATCCCCTGCTCTCAAGCTTCTCCAGCAGCTGCGCGACGAGGCGCACCGGTTCGCCATAACCTACCATCGCAATATCCGCTCAAAACGGACACTCGAGACCGGACTCACCGCAATCCCTGGCATCGGGGAAAAAACCGCATTCGCCCTCCTGGAGCGTTTCGGATCAGTGGAAGGGGTTGCAGCGGCAAGCGCCGAAGAGCTCTCAGCATTCGCCGGCCACGTCAAGGGGGTGTCAATTTTCAGGCATTATCACCCGTAACTCCCTGTTGATGACCCGGACGAAAAGCCAACCTGCGGTAGTTCGGATATTTCTCTTATATTTATCTATGCATGCTATGACCGTGATGGATGTAAAACAATATATGCCTGCCAATGAACCTGCCTGATTTCTTCGACGATGACCATAGACCCGGAAAAGGACCGTCAGGAAAGGAAAAACCCGATCTTGAGGGTCTCGGTGCACTCTTTGATGCTGAAGAGCTGATTGACAGGATAGCGCAGCTCAATGAAGATGGTTTCACTGCTGAAGCCCTTCTTGTGGCCCGACGCCTTGAAGAGATTGCCCCATACAACACCGAAGCCTGGTTCCACCTCGGCAACTGCCTGACCCTCAACGGCATGTTCGAGGAAGCGCTCGACGCTTTCCAGCATGCTTCGCTCCTCAGCCCGGCAGACAGCGAGATGAGGGTCAATCTGGCGCTCGCCTGGTTCAACACCGGCCATCTTGAGCTGGCACTCGAAGAGATTGAGGGCATAAGAGCAGACAGCTCCGTAGAAAAAGATTACCACTACTACAGGGGAACCATTCTGCAGCGGCTTGACCGCTTCGCAGAAGCAGAGGAAGATTTCCTCCGGACCCTGGAGCTTGACCCGGATTTCGCCGAAGCCTGGTATGAGCTTGCATACTGCAGAGATCTACTGGGAAAGCTTGAGGAAAGCACCACCTGCTACAACAAGAACCTGGATCTGGACCCCTATAACATCAACGCCTGGTACAACAACGGTCTGGTGTTGAGCAAGATGAAGCGCTACGACGAAGCACTCGAGTGCTACGACATGGCTCTGGCGATTTCCGAGGATTTCAGCTCTGCGTGGTACAACCGGGCCAACGTTCTGGCCATCAATGGACGGATTGAGGATGCTGCCGAAAGCTACCGCCAGACCCTCATCTACGAGCCAGACGACATCAATGCGCTCTATAACCTCGGTATTGCCTGCGAAGAACTTGAAGAGTATCAGGAAGCCGCTGACTGCTATCGTAAATGCATCTCCCAGAGTTCTGATTTTGCTGACGCATGGTTCGCCCTTGCCTGTTGCCATGAAGCGATGGATGACTACCCTAAAGCCTTCCATACCGTCATGGAGGCCCTGAAGCTCATACCCGACAGCATCGAGTACCTGTTGCTCAAAGCAGAGATTGAATACAACGTAAACAATCTGGAAGACTCCATCGAAACATACCGCCGGGTGATTGAGCTTGATCCGGAAAGCCCGCAGATATGGGTCGACTTCGCCATGGTACTTAAGGACGCCGGCCATATCAACACCTCGATTGAAGCGCTGCAGCAGTCACTGAAACTCCAGCCGCTCTCTGCAGACGCCCATTTTGAGATCGCCGCCGCTTATTTCGCAATGGGTGACAAACTCAGTACCCTGAAAGCACTCAGCAAGGCATTCAAGATCGATCCTGACAAAAAGCAGCTCTTCCAGAGCGCATTTCCTGAACTTTACCAGCAGGATTCAGTGAGGAGGATGCTGGGGATTTCATGAGTCATGCCAAACTGATTTACGGCCTCATCGGCCGCGCCGTCGATTATTCTCTCTCCCCGCTTATCCACAACACGGCGTTCTCCCTCCTCGGGATAGAGGCATGCTACACCATCTTCAACATTGCCTCAGAAGAAGAGGTTCCGGTGGCCGTCAATGGAATGCGAGCTCTCGGCATTGCGGGCTGCAACGTCACTATTCCCTACAAGGTAACCGTTGTGCCCTCCCTTGATGCACTCTCCGATGACGCACGCTCCATCGGGGCGGTCAACACCATCGTCAACGAAAACGGCAGGCTTACGGGCCACAACACCGATATCGCCGGATTTGCGGCCCCGCTCATGCCACATAAAACCGCCATTCTCGGACGGCCGGCAGTCCTGTTCGGCAACGGCGGCGCTGCCTTGGCAGCCATAGAGGCCCTCACGCGCCACTTCAGCCCATCGTCCCTCACCGTATTCGTCCGTGACCCTGTAACGGCACAAGAGCGCCTTCTGCCTTACATTAAGAGGGGGTTTGTGCAACTTGCCCGCCAGGATGACCTGTTCCGCGGCCAGGAGAGCGCCATGAAAACATGCCGTGATGCCGCTCTCATCGTCAACGCAACACCGAAGGGCACCTACGGTCGACCCGACTCCGGGGAAAGTATCGTCCCCACCGATGCGGGACTGTTCCACAACGGCCAGACCGTCTACGACATGGTATACAACCCCGAACACACCCCGCTTCTGGCCGCAGCAAAAGCAGCCGGAGCCGGCACGATACCGGGCATCGCCATGCTCCTGGCCCAGGCCGCCCGATCCTTCCACCTCTGGACCGGCCACGAGATGCCATCCCGGGACATTGAACCCATAGTACTTCATGAACTGCAGCTGCTGCGCAGCAGGTAACAGCAACCTTACTCTCCATTCCGGCCACATGAAACTGTTCACCATGATCGCGCTGTCTGTCATCGCAGCCGACCAGCTCACCAAACAGCTTGCCGTCTCGTTTCTCCGCGACATGCAGCAAAGCATCACCATTATTCCGGGCTTCTTCTCCTTCACCTATGCCGAAAACCGCGGAGTGGCATTCGGTATGGAGTTCGCCCCTCCCTTCATCCTGCTTATGCTTACCGGCGCCATCGTCCTCGGGGTCCTCGTCTTCGTGGCCCGAAGCAGGAACCGCTCTCCCCTCTTCCTTTCTGCGTTCGCCCTCATCGCCGGAGGCGGCATCGGAAACATGATTGACCGGATTGCAAGCGGCAGGGTCACGGATTTCATTTATTTCGACCTCTACAAGGGAGAACTGTTCGGCCACTGGGTGTCGCTCTGGCCGATCTTCAACATAGCGGACTCTGCAATCACCATCGGTGCCTGCATGCTGGTCCTGTTCTACAACCGGATCTTTCCTGACACCGATGGGACCTGTCATGCTGGCTGACGCACACTGCCATCTTTCGTTCCCCGAATTCGACCCTGACCGGACGGAAGTCATCCTTCGGATGCAGGCGGCAGGGGTCACGCTCCTCATTGATCCGGGAACCGACCTTGCAAGCAGCCGCAGGTCCGTCGAGCTCTCGAAGCAGTACAGCTTCATCAAAGCCAACGTAGGCCTTCACCCGCATGAGGCCGAAGGGCCGGTGGCGGATGCAGTGTACGAAGCGCTCGAGGAGCTCGCAGGCAGCCCTGAAGTGGTCGCCATAGGCGAGATCGGCCTGGACTACCACTATCCCGGCCACAACCCCCGTCATCAACAGGATGCGTTCCGCACCATGCTCCGGATGGCAGCAGAACTCGACCTCCCCGTCGTCATCCATTCGCGTGATGCTTGGCCGGACACCCTCCGCATCCTGGACGAAGAGCGGCATTCAGGCCTCCGGGGGATTATGCACTGTTTCTCAGGCGACACCACGGTGGCTCTGGAGTGCATTCGAAGAGGACTGTTCATCTCCATCCCCGGCACCATCACATTCAAGCGCTCCATTCTCCCCGAGGTGGTTCGCTCTCTTCCGCTTGCAAGCCTGCTTGCCGAAACCGACGCCCCTTACCTTGCCCCCGTGCCATTCAGGGGAAAGCGGAACGAACCCGCTCATGTACGCCTCGTTGCCGAAGCTATTGCTGATGCGAGATCCATCACCCCCGAAGCCGCAGCTGAAGCACTCTATCGAAACACTCTCGACGCATTCGGGATCAGCGGCTGAAACCGTCCTGTCCTTTGCAATTTCCGTCAAACTTGTTTAGGTTCAGAATCAAAACACAGCCGATGGCCGCCAACACGAAATCACATCCATGAACGATAACGACATACAGCCAACACGCACCGAAGGCAAAAAGGCAGCCCTCGACAACCTGCTCTACTTCGCCATCCGCTACAAAAACCTGATATCGGGAGCTCTTATCCTGATTCTCATCGGAGGTGCCGCAGTCTTCTTCTGGACAGAGCGGCAGGCCTCGAGGGAAAAAGAGGCTGCACCGATACTTGCGGCCGCAGCCGTCGCATTCGATCGGGGCGACTTCCAGAAAGCCATCAATGGAGGAGAGAAAGAACCCGGACTGAAAACCATCGCAGAACAGTACAACGGCACCCCCAGCGGTGAAATGGCCGAGCTGCTGCTTGCCAACGCATACTACGCAATTGGGAAACCCGAAGATGCGCTGAAAGCCTTCGATGCTGCATCGCCCGGCAGCCCCGATCTGGCTGCTGCAGCCAGAGCCGGAAAAGGTGCCTGCCAGAACGACCTGCGGCACTACGAGGACGCAGCAAAAAGCTTTCTTTCCGCATCCGATAAAGCAGAAAACAACGCACTCAAAGCACAATACCTGATGGCTTCGGCTGACAGCCACCTTGCCGCCGGGGATGCAGAAAAAGCCGCTGAAATCTTCCACCAGGTCGTCGACCGTTACCCGGGATCGTCGGGAGCGGGAGCAGCCCAGCAGGCTCTCTGGAAGATCTCAGGAATGCAAGAGGTCTCTAAAAAGTAATTCACGAACAACACTCAGTAAACAGGACACACCATGGCCGCATCATACATCATCAAGACAAGCCTCGGGGACATCCAGATCAGCCTCTTTGACGACACCCCGCAGCATCGCGACAACTTCATGAAACTCGTTGGTGAGAAATACTACGACGGGATCCGCTTCCACCGCGTCATTGAAGGGTTCATGATCCAGACCGGCGACCCGCTCTCCCGCCATGACGACAAGCGTATGCTGCACGGCACCGGCGGACCCTCCTACAAAATCCCGGCAGAGATCAGCCATCCCAACAAAAAAGGGACCCTTGCGGCAGCCAGGGACAACAACCCCCAGAAGGCATCATCAGGCAGCCAGTTCTATATCAACCAGGCCGACAACGCATTTCTTGACGGACAGTACACGGTATTCGGGGTAGTGGAGTCAGGCATTGATGTTGTTGACAGCATTGCCGCGGTCAATACCGACCCCAACGACAACCCGCTGAAACCGGTCACCATCGATACAATCCTCGAAGCCCCTAAAGCCTGAGCCTATACCATGGAAGGCATTGCGTCCAACCTCAGGGAGATCCGCCAACGGGTCCATGATGCCGCCCGGGCAGCTGGAAGGGACCCGTCATCGGTCCGGCTCGTTGCCGTCTCCAAAACCAAGCCGGCCGGGATGATTCGGGAGGCGTTCGACGCTGGCCAGACACTCTTCGGCGAAAGCTATCTCCAGGAGTTCCTGGAGAAATGCGATGATGCAGAACTTGAAGGCTGCCGGCTTGAGTGGCACTTCATCGGACACCTGCAATCCAACAAAGTCCGCTCCGTCATCGGCAGGGTCTCGCTCATCCATGGCATCGACAAGGTATCGACAGCCGAAGAGCTCTCAAAGCAGGCCGTGAAGCGCGGCATCAATGCAGACTACCTGCTTGAAATCAACACTTCGGGAGAGGCTACAAAATACGGCATGCAGCCTCTGGAGGCGAAGGCGGCGGCAGAGACACTCTTCCGCCTGCCCGGCATCACCCTCCGGGGCCTCATGACCATTGCCTCCCCTGACCCGGCACAGGCCGAGACGGAGTTCAGAAACCTTCGGCTATTGCTGGATGCCATCAAAACCCAGGCTCCGCACCCCGAAGAGCTCACGGAACTCTCCATGGGCATGAGCGGTGACTTCGAAGCCGCCATTCGCCAGGGAGCAACTCTGGTCCGGGTCGGAACAGCCATCTTCGGCTGGCGCTGAGTTCCCACAGAAAGACATGCCCCCCCCACATCTCTGGCGGGGGATTTTTTTCTGATTGCCGAAGCGGTTATATTGAAGGTTTTCAGCGCGAACTCCACCGTCAAACAAAAAACACACCAACCATGATTGCACAGAAGGCAAAAATCGAGGAAGCCGTTTCGTTCATCAGGAAAAAGACACAGGACGAATACCCGGTGGGCATTGTACTGGGAACCGGACTCGGAGCCCTTGCAAAAGAGATTGATGTCGAATTCGCGCTGGACTATGCCGATATCCCGAACTTCCCCATCTCGACGGTGGAAACCCATCACGGCAAACTGATCTTCGGCACTCTGGCAGGAAAGAAGGTCGTCGCCATGCAGGGCCGCTTCCATTTCTATGAAGGCTACTCCATGCAGCAGATCGTTTTCCCGATCCGCGTCATGAAGCACCTCGGCGTAAAAACCCTCGGCATCACCAACGCCTGCGGCGGCCTGAACCCCGGATTCCAGAAAGGTGACATCATGCTCATCGACGACCACATCAACATGCTGCCGGGCAACCCGCTCATCGGGCACAACGACCCCGAAACCGGGTCACGCTTTCCCGACATGTGCGAGCCGTACTCGAAGCGCCTCCTCCAGATCGCCGAAGAAGTAGCTCTTGAACATAAAATCAAGGTGCAGCGTGGCGTCTACATCGCACTTTCCGGCCCCTGCCTTGAAACCCGTGCCGAGTATCGCATGCTGCGCACCCTCGGCGCCGATGTCGTCGGCATGTCGACCGTACCGGAAGTGATCGCCGCCGTACACCAGGGCACCGAGGTCTTCGGTATGTCGATCATCACCGACGAGTGCTTCCCTGACAACCTGCATCCGGTCAGCATTGAAGAGATCATCGAGGTATCCAACCAGGCGGAGCCGAAAATGACCACCATCTTCAAGAATGTCGTAGCAAAACTTTAATCTGCCACAAAGACCATGATCGACGCACTATCATTCAAAAACGGGACCTTCCGATACCTTGACCAGCGCTACCTGCCTCTGCAGGAGCTGCATGTCGAGACAATGGACCACCGGGAAGCCATCGAGGCCATCAAGACCCTCGCCGTCAGGGGCGCCCCGCTGATCGGCGCATCTGCAGGCTACACCGTCGTGCTCGGAGTGAACAGCTTCAAGGGATCGAAGGAAGAGTTCCCTGCCTATTTCTCGGAGCTCATCAAGGATGTCGAAGCTTCCCGCCCGACGGCCGTCAACCTCTTTTTTGCCACGAAGAAGATGAAAGCGGTCTACGATGCAAACTTCGAAGCTGACTCTCTTGAGACGCTGAAGGTGAAAATGACCGATGAGGCCCACAAGATCTACAATGACGAAGTCGACAACTGCGACCGGATTGCACGCCATGGCGTAGAGCAGATCAAGCGGGACTGCGCCGACATCCTCAAGACCCGCAAGCTCAATGTCCTGACCCACTGCAATACCGGGACGCTGGCCTGCTGCGGTATCGGCACCGCGCTTGGCGTCATCCGTCTGGCATGGCAGGAGGGGCTGATTGAGCGCGTCATCACTGCAGAAAGCCGTCCGCTTCTTCAGGGACTGCGCCTGACGGCCTGGGAGCTCGAACATGACGGCATCCCCTTCATCTCGATTTCCGACTCCTCATCGGCCTTCCTCATGCAGCGCGGCATGATCGATTTCGGCGTCGTCGGCGCAGACCGAATCACGGCCAACGGAGACACGGCCAACAAGATCGGCACCTACGCCCATGCGGTCAGCGCAAACCACCACGGCATTCCTTTCTACATCGCAGCTCCGGTATCGACCATCGACATCACCCTCAAGGAAGGAGCACAGATCCCGATCGAAGAGCGCAACGCCGACGAACTGCGCACCATCTTCGGCACCCAGGTAGCAACCCCGACAACCCCTGTGCTGAACTACGCTTTCGACGTCACCCCCGGCACGCTGCTTCGCGGCATCATCACCGAGAAGAAAGCCGTTGTGGGCAACTACGAAACAGGACTCAGGGAGCTCTTCAACTGACCCGAACCGCTACCCGTTCCGCATGTCAACGAGAAACTGGGCACCACTGACCCGGTTTCTTATTGTTTCAAAATTGGATATTTTCAATCTTGTTTTTCCGGATATCCCCTTATTGTCTTACTTTCCAAAGTGACAGACAGCAAGCCTGTCCATGAGGGCATCAATCCCGCACCCCTCCCCCATCAACAACAGCAGCAGCAACCGTAGCGCACCATGGACATTCTTTTCCTCGCCAGGCTCCAGTTCGCCCTCACCTCGGTATTCCATTTCTTCTTCGTTCCCCTCACCCTTGGCCTCTCGATCTTCACCGCGATCCTTGAAACCGCCTGGGTCCGCACGGGAAACGAGAAGTACCTGAAGCTCGTACAGTTCTGGGGACGGCTTTTTCTCATCAACTTCGCCGTGGGAGTGGTGACGGGCATCGTCATGGAGTTCCAGTTCGGCATGAACTGGTCGGAGTACTCCCGTTTCGTCGGCGACATTTTCGGTGTGCCGCTGGCTATTGAGGCGCTGCTCGCCTTTTTCATGGAGTCGACATTCCTCGGTATCTGGATCTTCGGCCGGGACCGCCTTCCGAAAGCCGTGCACGCTGCATCAATATGGCTCGTGGCCCTCGGCTCGAACCTTTCGGCACTCTGGATCCTCGTCGCCAACTCCTTCATGCAGGCCCCGGTCGGGTTCAAGATGGCAGCCGATGGTTCGCGGGCTGAAATGACCGACTTCGGAGCCCTCCTCTTCAACCCGAACGTCTGGAAACAGTTTCCGCATGTGCTTGCAGGCGGAATCGTTACCGGCGGATTCCTGGTGATCGCCATCAGCACCTGGCACCTCATGAAAGGCACCAGAGACCGCGATGCCTTCATCACCTCGATGAAGTTCGGCACCATCTACGCCTTCATCGGCACCATTTTCGTCACCATGGCAGGCCACACCCAGATGCAGCACATCATGAAAACGCAGCCGATGAAGGTGGCGGCCGCCGAAGCGCTCTGGGAAACGGAAAACCCTGCAAGCTTCTCCCTCTTCACCATCGGCAACGAAGAGAAGCTCGAGGACGTTTTCTCAATCCGCATACCACGACTGCTCTCGTTCCTCGCCTATAACTCGTTTGAGGGCGAAGTGAAAGGCATCCGCGAGCTGCAGGAAGAGTATGAGCTCAGATACGGCCCCGGCAGCTACATCCCCTCCATCATTACGGCTTACTGGAGTTTCCGGCTGATGGTCGGCGCCGGCACCCTCATGCTCCTCGTCTCCATCCTCGGACTCTGGAAAATCGCGAAGGAAGACTACCGGTTTTCGCCCTTCATCGGCGCACTCTTCTTCTGGTCGATGCTCCTGCCCTGGATTGCCAACTCAACAGGATGGATACTGGCTGAAATGGGACGGCAGCCGTGGATCGTTTTCGGCCTCCTGAAAACCGAGCAGGCGGTCACGCCGGCTTCGGTGGTCAGCGCAGGCGAACTCGTCCTCTCCATCACCGTTTTCACCCTGCTCTACCTCATGCTCGCTGCGGCCGACCTGCTCCTCATCAGGAAGTATGCCGCGCGTGGACTTGAGGCTGGCCAATAACCCGCAAAAAAAAGAACCGACAATGGAACTGCAGACACTTTGGTTTATACTCGTAGCCGTCCTCTTCACCGGGTTCTTCTTCCTTGAAGGCTTTGACTTCGGGGTCGGTATCCTGCTCCCGTTCATCGGCAGAGAGGACCGGGAGCGCCGCGCCATCATCAACACGATCGGCCCCTTCTGGGATGGCAACGAGGTATGGCTCGTCACCGCCGGCGGAGCTATGTTCGCCGCTTTCCCGCACTGGTACGCAACCCTCTTCAGCGGCTTCTACCCCGCGCTCATCCTCATGCTCGCCGCCATCATCTTCAGGGGCGTAGCCTTCGAATTCCGCAGCAAGCTTGAGCATCCGTCATGGCGGAACTTCTGGGACTGGAGCATCTTTGGAGGCAGCGCCATTGCCGCACTGCTCTGGGGAGTAGCGTTGGCCAACATCATCCGCGGTGTACCCATCGATGCCTCGATGAACTATGCCGGCGGGTTCCTGAACCTGCTCAATCCATACGCGCTGGCCTGCGGCATCGCATCCCTCTTGATATTCACACTGCACGGTGCGGTGTTCCTCACCCTGAAAACCACCGGTGAACTCCGTCTGCGGTCGATGAGGGCGGCAAAAAACGTCTGGGTGCCGGCCGTCATTCTCTCCGTCGTATTCATGATCTACACCTATGTGGAAACCGACCTCTACCTGCACCTCGGCATCAACCCCGGCATCATTCCGGTATTCAGCGTTCTGGCGCTGCTTTCGGTGAAGACGCTGCTCGATAATAACGCATCGGGCTGGGCTTTCGCCATGACCGGCGTCGCCATCGCATTCTCGACGGCAACCATCTTCATGGGACTCTATCCGAGGGTCCTCGTTTCGAGCCTCAACCCCGACTGGAGCCTGACCATTTACAACGCATCCTCATCGCCCTACACGCTCGGCATCATGTCGATGGTTGCTCTGATATTCGTCCCCCTCGTACTTCTCTATCAGGGTTGGAGCTACTGGGTCTTCCGCCAGCGGGTGACGACCGACAGCCACCATGAATACTGACATGGGGAACGGATGAACGAACAAGGCAGGCCCCGGCATGAATATTGACAGGCGCATGTTCAGCCTCATCGGCGGGCACAGGGCGCCATTCATCCTTTCGATCGCAGCATCCGGCGCTGCGGCCGTGATGGTGATCGGCCAGGCGGCATCCCTCAGCCGCCTCGTCAACGACGCATTCATTGAAAAAGCGCCTCCAGCGGCACTCCTCCCCTCCATCGGTTTTTTTGCACTCTTCAGCATGCTGCGCATGTTTCTCGGCTGGCTGGGGCACGCCGAGGCGAACCGGGGTACGATTGCCGTCCGGAAAGACCTGTTCGGGCGCCTTACCGGGGCCATCGCGCTCCGCGGCCCCCTTTACGCCCGTTCACTCCCGAGCGGACGGCTCAGCACCACCCTCATCAAGGGAGTGGAAGCTCTCGATGCTTATTTCAGCCAGTTCCTCCCGCAGCTGGTTCTCGCGCTTCTGGCGCCGCTCATTATCCTTATTGCCGTCTTCCCCGTGGATCCCGTATCGGGATTCATCCTGCTCGCCACAGCCCCCCTCATCCCGCTCTTCATGGCGCTCATAGGAAAGCGGGCAGGAGCGATGACGGACCGGCAATGGGAGACACTCAGCCGGATGAGCGGATATTTCCTCGACATGCTGCAGGGCCTTCCAACCCTGAAGCTCTTCGCAAGAAGCCGCAGCCAGCATGACGCCATAGCAGATGCCGGCGAACGGTTCAGGACGGCGACGATGAAGGTGCTCCGGGTCGCCTTTCTCTCCTCGCTTACACTTGAGCTGGTCGGAACCATCGGAACAGCCATGATAGCAGTCGCCATTGGCCTGCGCCTCCTGACGGCAGGACTTACGTTCCAGACCGCACTCTTTGTCCTCCTCCTCACCCCGGACTTCTACCTCCCACTCCGCCAGCTCGGCCTCAAGTTCCATGCCGGCATGGAGGGAACAAGCGCTTCGAAGGATATCTTCGCGGTCCTTGATGGTGCAGGTAATGGTTCAATTGATAGATCAATTAATGGCCCGATTGATGGCCCGGAACCTGAAGGACACCAGAAAGTACCTTTTGAAGGGAAGAACACTCCTGAGGCGGCTCCATTCCACCGCTCGGAGATACGATTCGAAGGGGTCTCCTACAGCTACCCCGGAAGCACGGAACCGGCCCTCAGTTCGCTCACCTGCGCCATACCGGCAGGGAGAACCACGGCCGTCACCGGCCCGAGCGGAGCAGGAAAAAGCACCCTCATGAACCTGCTCCTCCGGTTCCAGGATCCCTGCTCCGGCACCATAACTGCCGGCGGCCGCCCGATCGGGGAGTACCCGGTCGAGGCCTGGCGCGAGCTCGTCGCATGGGTCCCGCAGCATCCATTCCTCTTCAACGAAACCCTCCGCCTAAACATCATGATGGCCAACCGCAGCGCGACTGAGGAAACACTCCTTCGCGCTGTCCGTATGGCAGGGCTTGAGGAGCTCGTCGATCGGCTGCCGGCAGGCATCGATACCCCGGTCGGAGAACAGGGCATACGGTTCAGCGGAGGTGAAGCCCAGCGCATAGCCCTTGCCAGGGCGTTCATGAAGGACGCTCCGCTCCTCGTGCTCGACGAACCGACATCGCACACTGATCCGGAACTCGAGGCTACCCTCCAGAGGGCCATTGGGACCCTCATGCAAAACCGCACAACCCTCATCATCGCCCACCGCCTTGAGACCATCCGCTCCGCAGACACCATTCTGGTACTCGAAGGCGGCAGAGAGACGGCAACAGGCACCCACAGGGAACTCATGGAGAGCAGCGCTTTCTACCGGCGCGCTTTCCTGGAGCACGGGGAGAGTGTACAATGAGCATATTCTTCCGCCTCATCCGCATTGTCCGCCCCTGGGCCGGCTGGATGCTGCTTGCAGCCTTCCTCTCGTTTGCCGCAACCGGCAGCGGCATAGGACTTCTCATGACTGCAGCATACCTTATCGCCAAGGCGGCACTGCAGCCACCGCTGGCCGCACTGCAGATAGGCATCGTCGGCGTAAGGTTCTTCGGCCTCGCACGCGGCGTGCTGCGCTATCTTGAACGGCTGGCATCCCACGACACCACGTTCCGGATTCTCACAAGCCTCCGTCTGTGGTTCTATGATGCGCTCGAACCACTCGCCCCGGCACGCCTCATGCAGTTCAGGAGCGCCGACCTCCTGCAGCGGATCGTCGATGACATCCAGAGCCTCGAGAACCTCTACACAAGAGTGCTCGCACCTCCTGTGACCGCCCTTTTGACTGCACTCCTCCTCTGGTTTCTGCTCGGGTTCTGGTCACCGCTGGCCGCAGTGATCCTGCTCTCTTTCCATCTGCTCGCCGGCATCGGCGTTCCGCTCCTCACTGCCAGACTCAGTCGCGGAACGGCAAGCGGAATCCTCCGGTGGAAGGCTGAGGAACAGATGCTCGCCCTTGACTTCGCACAGGGACTCGCAGAGCTGCAGATGTACGGTGGCATTGAGCGGCACCGGAAGCGTCTCGAACATGCAGAGTCGGAGAAACTCGCACTCGAACGCAAAAGCGCCCTCGTCGACGGCATGCAGGAAACCCTCATCGGCCTCATCATGAACGCGGCAGTCCTCGGTGTTCTCTCTGCAGTCCTGCCAGAGGTGTCCACCGGCACCCTCAGCGGCATCGCGCTCTCCATTGCAACGCTGGCAGTCATGGCCTCATTCGAGCCGTTCCTTCCGCTCCCCGGCTCCGTCCGCCACCTTGAAGCCGACATCCATGCCGGCAAAAGAATCTTCGAAATACTTGACGCAACACCTGAAGTAACGGAACCATCCTCCCCACGACCCATACAGGGAGAGCTTCCGATTGAAGCCACAGCGCTCTCGTTCACCTATCCGGGAACCCTCCGCCCGGCTCTGGACGCGGTATCATTCATGATTCTCCAGGGAGCCAGGGTCGCCATCGTCGGGCCCAGCGGATCGGGAAAATCGACCCTCACATCTCTCCTCGTTCGCTTCTGGAACCCCGGCAGCGGCACTCTGAGGATCGGTCGACACCCCATCGAAGAATACAGCCCCGAAGCACTGCGGCGTCATATCGCACTCGTCTCCCAGAGAACCTATGTGTTCGCCGAAACCATCCGGGAAAACCTCCTCCTCGCCAGACCCGGAGCAACGGACCATGAGCTCGGAAAAGCTCTCCGGGCAGCCGGACTCAACCACTTTCCCACACGCCTCGGCGAGTTCGCAGGACAACATGGCATGCAGCTCAGCGGAGGTGAACGACAGCGGCTCGCCATCGCCCGCGCCATCCTGCAGGACGCCCCCGTCGTCATCCTCGACGAAGCAACCGCCAGCCTCGACGCTCCGACTGAACAGGAGGTGCTCCGGCGTATCGAGGAGGCATCAGAAGGAAAAACCATCATCACCATAACCCACCGCCTGCAAGAGATGGAACGGTTCGGGAGCATCCTGGTATTAAAGGACGGGCGGCTCGCCGAAACAGGCACGCACACGGAACTCATGAGGAAGCAGGGCGTCTATCACGCCATGTGGAACAGCCAGCATCAAAGCATCGACGGGCAGCAATAAATCAAAGACAACCATGAACGACAGACAGCAAGAAAACGCCACTGGCGCAAAAATGCGCATCTTCGTTGCAGGAGCAACCGGATACATCGGGAAATTCGTCACCAGGGAACTGGTGGCGCGGGGCCACGAGGTGGTAAGTTTTGCACGACCGCGCTCGGGGGTGAATGCCGCCACGACGGCAGAAGAGACACAGCGGCAGCTTGCAGGCTCGGAGGTCCGCTTTGGCGACGTCGGTGATCTGCAGTCGATCCTCAGGGAAGGAATCAGGGGGGAGCGTTTCGACGCTGTCTATTCATGCCTTACCTCGCGCACCGGCGGTATTGAAGATGCATGGAACATCGACTACCGGGCAACAAAAAACGCTCTTGACGCCGGTCTCAAGGCCGGCATCACACACTTCGTCCTGCTCTCGGCCATCTGCGTACAGAAACCCATGCTGGAGTTCCAGCACGCAAAGCTGAAATTCGAGGCTGAGTTGATGGCATCCGGGGTGGCATACTCGATCGTTCGTCCGACGGCCTTCTTCAAGTCAATCGCCGGACAGGTGGAGTCGGTGAAAAACGGCAAACCCTATGTCATGTTTGCCGACGGAGAGCTGACCCGCTGCAAACCCATCAGTGAAGCTGACCTTGCCCGATTCATGGCCGACTGCATCCTGGATCCCTCGATGCAGAACCGCATCCTTCCGATCGGGGGACCGGGGAAAGCCATTTCGGCCAGAGAACAGGGTGCAATGCTCTTTGAGCTGCTGGGGAAGGATCCGAAGTTCAAGCAGGTTCCAATCCAGATCTTCGACGTCATCATCCCCGTCCTCAGCCTCTTATCGAAGTTCATCCCGCAGCTTCGAGACAAGGCAGAGTTCGCACGCATCGGCAAATACTACTGCTCGGAATCCATGCTCGTCTTCAACCACGAGACCGGACGGTATGACGAAGAGGCAACGCCCTCATACGGCACCGACACGCTCCGCGACTTTTACGCCCGCGTGCTTAAAGAGGGACTCAAGGGCCAGGAACTTGGAGCCCACAGCATGTTCTAGTCTACAGGGGAAAGGGTCGGTTGCCAAGAAGTTGATCGAAATCCACCGGAAACGACGGTTCAATCCGCCCCTCGCTATCCATGCCCTCGGGCATCGGGTGCACCCCGACCGGAAACGCATCGTGGCGCAGCAGGTACTCAAGGAGCCATCCCGTCAACCGGTAGAACCCCGATGGTTTTGCCGTCGGTGAACCGGCCCCGGGGTTCGGCGGCTTTCCAACCGCCCACTCCCCGACGATACCGTCCACCAGTGCCCGGTACCGGGCTTCCCGCTCTGTATGCTCTTCCATCTGCACGCTCCTTTATGGTTTGTATATGACGGCACCGGTTGCCTCCGGCCGCTTACTGCACGCCTGAGGACACGCCGGTCTGGCTGACCTTGCGGATCCGGGATGCATCGAACCCCATCCCGGCCGCTTTTGTCCTGAGCTCTTCAAGCAGAGCAGGCTCCATCACGGGACGGCGTGCAAGGATCCACAGGAGGTCACGGTCATGACCGGAGACAAGCGCCCACCGGTAGCCTTCGTGATCGAGGGCAAGCACGTTGTAGCTCGCGTAGAAGGGGCCGAAAAACGATACCTTCAGTGCACCGCGTTCGACCGGCCCGGCGAACTTCGCCCTCCCGTTGACGCTCTTCCAGCGCTGTCTCTCGGTGTCGAACCCCCGGTTCTCCACCCTGACCGATCCATCGTCGTCAAGACGGTAGGTGGCCGATACCTCTTCGAAGTTTTTTTCGAACGAATTGTCGATACGGGCAATCTCGTACCAGGTGCCGAGATAGCGATCGAGCGAAAAGTCCTCAACGACCTGCAGCCCGCCCGGTACACCGGTGCAGCCGGCAGGCACGAACAACAGCAGGCAGAGCGCCCGTTTCAGCATTGCGGTGATCTTCATGGTGTTTTCTCCTCGTTATCGGTTATACGGCAGACTTCGCCGGGGTATTCAATTTCAACGGTCGAGTGCTCGATGCCATGGCTTTGGACAAGACCGGCTATCCGCTTTTTGAGCTCGATATAGGCGCAGGCATCAAGCTCGCGGTCCACCTGCAGGTGTGCGGTAAATACCTGGTGCATGCCATCAAGCGACCAGATATGCGCGTTATGGACGCCCTCTACGCCTTCAATGCCTTCTGCTTCCCGCACCACCGCCTGGAGACTGATGCCAACAGGCACAGCCTGCAGGAAAACGGGCACCATCGAACGAAGGTTCTGCAGGGCGCCGTAGAGGATATAGAGAGTGATGGCGACAGCAAGGATGGGGTCGAGCACGGGAATCTGCTTGAACATGAGCACCACCGCCACAACAAGCACAGCCACCCAGCCGAGCACGTCCTCAAGCAGGTGGAGGGTTACGACCCGGGCGTTCATGCCGTTTGTTTTCCTGAGGCGGAGCATGGCAAGCATGTTGACCCCGATACCGGCAACAGCAAGCAGCGCCATGCCGCCGGCGTCCGGGGTACCGGGAGCGAAGAGCTTCGGTACCGCCTGAAAGAGAACGAATATGGACCCCCCGAAAAGGATCAGGGCGCTGAGGAGCGCGCCGACAAGCGAAAACCGCCGGTAACCGTAAGAGTACCGCTCGCTGCTCCCCGACAGGGAAAGCCTTTCGAAATACCATGCCTGACCGAAAGCGAAAGAGTCGCCAAGGTCATGGACCGCATCGGCCAGAATTGCCGTACTCCCCGTCAGCCAGCCGCCGACGAACTCCACCAGCGTAAAGGCGAGGTTGAGGAAAAAAGCGGTCCCTATATCACCCGCGGCTTGATGATGATGGTGAGGGTGGCTGTGTCCTGCACTCATGAGGCTCTCCGTTCAGTCAAACACAATGGTCTTGCGACCGTTGAGAAGAATGCGGTGTTCAGCGTGCAGGCGCACTGCCCGGGCCAGCACCATCCGTTCCAGGTCACGCCCGCGGCGGATGAGTCCCTCGAGGGTGTCGCGGTGGGTCACCCGCATGATATCCTGCTCGATGATAGGACCCTGGTCCAGCTCTTCGGTTACATAATGGCTGGTGGCACCGATGATTTTCACCCCTCGCTCATAGGCCTGCCGGTAGGGGTTGCCGCCGACAAACGCCGGGAGAAAAGAGTGGTGGATATTGATAGCACGTCCGTGCCAGCGGCGGGCGAACGAGGGGGAGAGCACCTGCATGTACCGGGCAAGCACGATGGCGTCGATATCATTGGCATCCAGAAGCGCCTGCTCTTCAGCTTCAACATCATGACGGGTATCGGCCCTCACCCGAAACAGGTGAAAAGGAATGCCATACTGGGCGGCAAGAGGCTCAAGGTCGGGATGGTTGGATATCACGAGAGGAATCTCGGCAGAAAACTCACCCATGCTGTAGCGCCAGAGAAGCTCCTGCAGGCAGTGGTCGTAGCGGGAAACGAAAATGGCGAAGCGGGTGGGACGAAGGGTGAAGCGGATGCTCCAGGATGCCTCGAATTCGGTACCAAGCGGGCGGAAGGCATCCTCGAGCGCTGAAACAGGAATGCTGAGCCGGTCGGTGCTCCAGGAGACCCGGATGAAGAACATCCCCTCTGCGGCATCGACATGCTCGTCGAGGTCGATGATATTGCCGCCCCGTTCATAGATGAAATGCGAAATGCGTGAGACAAGGCCGCTCCGGTCGCGGCAGGAAAGCAGCAGAATGGCCGTGGGGCTGGGTTCTTGATGCATGGGTATGGAGAGCATGATTGAGGAGGAGTGCAAAAGAGCTCCATTTCTTGTATATTTATGTTTTTTCAACGCGAGTTCCACCATAAATAAATCCTGCCCTGCGGGGTTTTTCCGGCATGCGGCCCCATCCGCAGTCCCTAGGCCCATGAGCACACGATCCCGATACACCGCCTCCACCGCCATCATCCTTATTGCCAGCGCCCTCTCATTTGCCTTTCTGGACCGGGAAACAGCCCTGTTCTTCCACGCCCTGGACACCCCGCCGTGGCATGACGTTTTCGATACCATCACCCGGTTCGGCCAATCGGAATGGTACCTCGTGCCGGGCCTGCTCCTGTTCGTCATCTTCCGAAATTCGCGTCCACCCCTCTCCTGGACAGGCCTCTTCGTCTTCGCCGTAACGGCCGTATCTGGCATCGCAGCCAACATTGTCAAGTTCATCCTCGGCAGGGCACGGCCGGGACTTTTCTTCCACGAGGGCATCTACGGGCTCGACTGGTTCAACGCCGCACACGCATGGACCTCGTTCCCGTCCGGGCATTCGGCAACGGCCTTTAGCGTCGGCGCCGCTCTTGTCCTGCTCTATCCAGGCGCCGCGCCTCTGTTCTATGGCGCAGCGGCCATCATCGCCTTCAGCCGCATCTTCCTCGGCCAACACTACCTCTCGGACGTCATCGCAGGCTCTTTCCTCGGCATCGCAACCAGCATCTTTCTCTATCATCGATACTTCAAACAGCGCATCCATGCTCCCCAAGAGCTCAAGCCGTGAAACGGCCATCTTCGCCGGGCTTCTGGCGTTCATCCTTGCCATCACCTGCTTTGCAGTGCTCGGCCAGGCACCACTGTTCGACGTGGATGAAGGGGCGTTCAGCGAAGCCACCCGGGAGATGCTCCAGAGCGGCAACTACGTAACAACCTACCTGAACGGAGTCCCCCGCTTCGACAAACCGGTCCTGATCTACTGGCTCCAGCTGCTCTCCATCAAGGCGTTCGGAATCACAGAGTTCGCATTCCGCCTCCCATCGGCCCTTGCGGCGGCCGGATGGGCGTTCGCACTGTTCCTGCATGAAGCACGCCGCAACGGAGCGCGCCGTGCATTCCTGGCCGCAGCCATGCTGGTCCTATCCCTGCAGGTGACCATCATCTCGAAAGCCGCCATCGCCGATGCACTGCTCAACCTCTGCCTTGCCGGCACCATGCTGGCACTCCTCAGCCATTACAGGACGCAGTCGAAAAGCTCGCTTCTTCTGGCCTATGCCGCCATGGGGTTCGGCATGCTGACCAAGGGCCCCGTAGCGATCCTCATTCCCCTTGCCGCGACATTCTTCTTCCATCTCAGCCAGAGGAGCCTCGGCGTCTGGTTCCGGATGGTTCTGAACCCGGCAGGCATACTGCTGTTCCTCGCCATCTCCCTCCCCTGGTATATAATGGAGTACCGGGCCGAAGGGATGGCCTTCATAGAAGGATTCTTCTTCAAGCACAACGTCGACCGGTTCAGCACTTCGTTTGAAGGGCACTCCGGCTCACTTTTTTACTATGTGCCGGTCGTCCTTATCGGCCTGATGCCGTTCACGGGGCTCCTCTACACCGTTGTACGCAACTTCAGGACGCTTGCCGGGGACCCTGAAAACCGCCTGCTCGGCATCTGGACGCTGTTCGTGTTCGTCTTCTTTTCGCTCTCCGGCACGAAACTGCCGCATTACATGATCTACGGTTACACGCCGCTCTTCCTCCTCATGGCAAGGGCCCTTCATATGGCGAAGCGACCGGCCCTCACCCTGCTCTGGCCGCTCCTCCTGCTCGGCGCCCTCGCCGCCCTCCCGCTGGCACTTCCTGTCGCTGAGGAGCTGGCCGGTGATGCCTATGTAAGCGACGTGCTCCTTGCCGCCCGTGAGCTCCTCGACCTCCGCCATATCCAGCTCACCCTGCTTTCCGCAGCTGCAATGGCGGCGCTGGTGCTCATCCGGCCTATCCCCATAGAGTTCCGACTTATCGCTTCAGGAGTGGTGTTCGCTCTCTACATCAACATGCACGTCATGCCGATAGCGGGCCGGCTCATGCAGGAACCCGTAAAAGAGGCTGCACTGCTGGCAAAGGAGAAGGGCTGGGAAATCGTGATGTGGGGGGTCGATTACCCCTCTTTTTTAGTATATTCGGAGTCATTTGCCGAGAAACGGGACCCCGTTCGGGGCGAAGTGGTACTAACCACGTCGAAGCATCTTGACCGGCTGAATAACCCGGTCGTGCTCTTCAGGAAAAACGGCATCGTCCTTCTGAGAACCACCCAATGAATGAAACCCCTGCCATGAAACTCTCAGTCGTCATACCGGTCATGAACGAAGAGGAGAGCATCAAGCCGCTCTTCGAAGCGCTCCAGACGGCACTGTCGGGCGTCGAGCATGAAATCGTTCTGGTCGACGACGGATCCTCGGACGGCACAATCGACGCAATCGAAGCACTCAGGACACCGAACGTGAAGCTCGTGGTGCTGAACAAGAACTACGGCCAGACAACGGCCATGGCTGCAGGCATCGCAGAGGCCGAAGGTGAGCTCATCGCCACCATGGACGGCGATCTGCAGAACGACCCCGGCGACATTCCGATGATGATGCAGTACCTTCATGACCACGACCTCGACGTCGTTGCAGGAAGGCGGGCCGGCCGCAAGGACGGCATGATGCTGCGAAAGATCCCGAGCGCCATCGCCAACGCCATCATCCGCAACATGACCGACGTGCACATCCGCGACTACGGCTGCACCCTGAAGGTGTTCAAGCAGGATGTGGCAAAAAACCTCGGGCTGTACGGCGAGCTCCACCGCTTCATTCCGGTACTTGTCCAGCTTTACGGGGCGAAAATGGAAGAGGTCGACGTGCGCCACCACGCCCGGAAGTTCGGCACATCGAAATACGGGATCGGCAGAACGTTCAAGGTACTCAGCGACCTGCTCTTCATGGTTTTCTTCCAGAAATACAGCCAGCGGCCGATGCACCTTTTCGGGACCCTCGGGTTTCTCTCGCTCTTTATCGGCCTGACGATGAACATCTATCTGCTCACGGTAAAGATTCTCGGAGAGGACATCGGCAGCCGTCCGCTGCTCTCGCTCGGAATCATCCTGACATTCATCGGCATCCAGCTCATCACTACGGGCTTTATTGCCGAGTTCATCATGCGGACCTACTACGAGTCACAGAACAAGAAACCCTACATCATCCGGAAAATCGTTGGCAAACACTAGTTCCGGCATCAAAAAGATGCTCAAGGCGGCGCTCCAGATACTCGTTACCCTTGCCGCCCTCTACCTCGTCCTGCAGAAAACCGATGTCCGCCAGATCGGTGCGGCCATCGGCGGCTCCAACCCATGGTACATCATCTGTGCGGTTCTTTTTTTCAACCTTTCGAAGCTCTTCAACGCCGTCAGGCTGAACAGATTCTTCAAAGCAGTCGGGCTCAACCTCTCCTGGGCCTACAACCTGAAGCTCTATTACCTTGGGATGTTCTATAACCTCTTCCTTCCCGGGGGGGTCGGCGGGGACGGCTACAAGATTTTCGTTCTGCAGAAAAACCACCGGGTCAAGACCATCAACGTCTTCCATGCCGTATTCTGGGACCGGCTGACCGGCATCATCGCGCTCATTTTTCTCGGCCTCATCCTCCTGCTGCCCAGCTCGTTCGCCAGCACCATGCCCGAAGCTGTTCCCTATGCATGGGCGGGGCTTCTGGCCGTTTATCCCCTGGCCTACATCCTGAACCGTTTCGTCTACCGGCAGTTTCTCGACCTGTTTGCCATTACGGCGCTTGAATCCGTCATGGTGCAGGCCGCCCAGGCCGCCACGGCATTCTTCATCCTGCAGGCCCTGGCACCCGGTACCCACAGCATCGACTATCTGGCCATCTTCATGATTTCGACGGTGGCGACAATCCTGCCGATCACGGTCGGGGGCGCAGGCGCAAGGGAGGTTACCTTCTATTATATGCTAAGCCACATCAACCTTGACGCCAGCCTCGGCATAGCCCTTTCGCTGGTGTTCTTCGGGATATCAGCCATATCATCCCTGCCGGGGATACTCCTCAGGATACGGCACGAAGCCAGCATACCTGAAGAAACGAAAGAGTCCTGAACAGTTCCTACTCCTCCCTGATCAGTCGAGGGGAGTCGAAACATCAAGGTCGTACAGGCGGCACTGCAGCTGGGCACGGCCGTTCCACACTCTGTTTTCAAGCGAGTATGCCATGGAAAACACCGCCCGGGGATCGGCCTCCAGAGCATCGAAGACATCTCGGCGATCGAAACCGATAACGTCGAAGAAGCGCCCGCTGCCGTCGCGGACACTGAACTTGACATGCCGCTCCTTCAGGAGCCGCGGCCTGCCGTGAACCCGGAGTCCCTTTGTCATAAACACCGGCTCGCGGTTGCCGAACCCGTGTGGTGAGAACTGCTCAAGCACCCTGATGAACTTCTCTCCGGCATCTTCAAGCCGGAGTTCAGCATCGATCACGAGCTCTTTCTGACGCTCACGGATGCCGAGCCGTGAAGCTGAAGCAGCATCGAACCGTTTCCTGAATGCGGAAAGGTTCTCAGGAAGCAATGTAACTCCGGCCGCCTGCCGGTGACCCCCGAACTGCAGCAGAAGGTCTCGGCATTCCTCAAGCACCCCGTATACATCCAGCCCCTCCACACTCCTGACCGATCCTTTAACCAGGCCGTTCATGCCACCCATGATGACCGTCGGCAGATAATGGCGTTCAAGCATCTTCGAGGCCACGATACCGAGCACGCCGAGGTGCCATGACTCGTCGTACAGGACAATGGAAGAGCAATAGGAGGCGAAATGCCCGTCGAGCATCTTTTCGGCTTTCTCCATGATGTCGGCATCGGTTTGACGTCGCAGGGTATTGAGCTCCTCGAGTCCGTCGGCATGGCGCCGGGCGTCCACAGCCGACTCCGAGAGAAGCCACTCCATGGCCCTTTTTGCCGAACCCATGCGACCCGCAGCGTTGATGCGCGGCGCGATGCCGAAGGCAATATTGAACATGCCGACCTCTGTGGAGGCAACCTTCATGATCCGGAACATTTCCTGAAGACTCTGACTGGGAGCCGACTGTATCCGGACAAGCCCTTCACGGACCAGCACCCGGTTCTCGTCAGTGAGTTCAACCATGTCGGCTGCCGTTGCGATGGCCACATAGGCCAGATACTCCCGCCAGGCTTTTTCACCCTCTCCCGTCTCATCTGCAATGGCCTGTATGAACTTGAAAGCCACACCGCAGCCGCAGAGCTCACGGAAAGGATAGCGGCAACCGGGAACCTTGGGGTTGAGGATCGCAACTGCATCGGGAAGGAGGTCGGGTTCGTGGTGGTCACAGACGATCACATCCATGCCGAGCCCCCGGGCCCGGCTCACGGCATCATTGGCACGGATGCCGCAGTCGACGGTGATGACAAGCCCCACTCCCCTTGAGGCAGCGGCGTCAATCCCCTCCGGAGAGAGCCCGTAGCCCTCCTGGAAGCGGTCATTGATGTACCATGACACTTCGGCACCGAGCCCTCCGAGAAACCGGTGGAGCATTGCCGTTCCGGTCGTGCCATCAACATCGTAGTCGCCGTAGAGCATAATCCGCTCCCCATCCCGGACAGCTTTCAGCACCCGCCTGACGGCGATTTCCATATCACCGAAGAGGAGCGGGGAGTGCAGGCTTTCGAGTGATGCCCTGAAAAAGTTTCTGGCGGCATCAAAGGTGTCGATGCCACGGTTGAGGAGCGCCCGGGCCAGGGGCATAGAGACATTGATGGATTCCATCATGGCGGCAACCGCGGCATCATCTGCGGAAAGAATGGTCCAGCGGAATCGTTTCATGGAGGGTCTCTGGGGAAGGTTGCCTGAAGCATAAAAATTGAATGTAACGCTTCCGCCACTCCCCGCAAAAGGGGAAGGGGCCCCTCCTTGAATTTGGACAGGGATATTTCTAAATTACAGGTTTACGGCCGGGATTATCCCTGTCGCCGTCCCATCAACCATCAGGACCCATAACTCCATGAGCCAGCTCATCACCATCGAACGCCACATCCTCGAGCAGCAGAAAAACTTCCCGGAAGCGACCGGAGAACTCACCGACCTGTTGAGCGACGTTGCGTTCGCCGCCAAGCTGGTACGCCGTGAAGTGGTCCGGGCGGGACTGGTGGACATTCTCGGTTTTGCAGGCAGCACGAACGTGCAGGGTGAAGAGGTAAAAAAACTGGATCTGTTCGCCAATGACAAGATCATCAATGCCATCGGCCAGCACGGACGGTTCGCCATTATGGGATCAGAAGAAAACGAAGGCATCATCATCCCCCCGAAAAACGAAACCGGAAGCTACGCCCTGCTCTTCGACCCGCTGGACGGCTCATCGAACATCGATGTCAACGTCAGCGTCGGCACCATCTTTTCGATTTACCGGATCAAGAGCAGCAACCCCTGCAACGCCAGCATCAGCGACTGCCTGCAGAAAGGCTCAGAACAGGTTGCGGCAGGCTATGTCATCTACGGTTCCTCCGTCGTCATGGTCTACACCACCGGCAACGGCGTCCACGGCTTCACCTACGACCCGACCATCGGCGAGTTCCTGCTCTCGCATGAAAACATCACCACGCCCGAAAGCGGCAAGTACTACTCCATCAACGAGGGATCCTACGCACAGTTCAACGACGGGACCAAGCGCTACCTCGACTACATCAAGGAGGAGGATCCGGCAACCGGCCGCCCCTACAGCACCCGCTATATCGGCTCACTCGTCGCTGATTTCCACCGCAACCTCCTCACCGGAGGCGTCTTCGTCTATCCGCCCACCACGAAGCATCCCAGCGGCAAGCTGCGCCTGATGTATGAGGCTAACCCGCTTGCCTTCATCTGCGAACAGGCCGGTGGGCGCGCAACCGACGGACACCGCCGCATCCTTGAGATCGACCCCTCGGAACTGCACCAGCGTACGCCGCTCTATATCGGCAGCATGGCGGACGTAAAGGTTGCAGAGGAGTTCGAACAGGGTATCCGCTGAGCATCACGCTCTCTTCCAGCGTATCGACCACTAAAAAAGCCGCCTTGCATAAGGGCGGCTTTTTTCATTCCACTGTTTCAGGCACTCACCCTCAGAGACTCCCCTTTTCGAACTCCGGGTAAAAGAAGCGCTGGATACCAACCGTTTTTCCCGTTTGGGCATCAAGCGCCACGATGACTGCAGAGAAATGCACGTCGTCTTCGGCACACTCGTATTTATGAGGGGTCTGATACAGCATGCGGTCTGTGGCCGACTTCGTCTGCATGCCGATGACCGAATGGAACGGGCCGGTCATGCCGGCGTCGGAACAGTAACCGGTTCCTTTCGGAAGAATCCGCTCATCAGCCGTCTGCACGTGGGTATGGGTGCCGATAAGGGCCGATACCCGGCCGTCAAGGTACCAGCCGAGGGCGATCTTTTCAGCCGTTGCTTCGGCGTGGAAGTCGACAAAGACGAAGCGTGCCTGGTCCTTGACCTGCTTCAGAACCCAGTCGGCGGTCCGGAACGGGCAGTCGATGGGGTACATGAAGGTGCGTCCCTGCAGGTTCACCACGGCGATATTGCCGAGCCCCCCGGGAAGCGGATAGATACCGAACCCCCTGCCGTAGGTGCCTTTCGGGTAGTTGAGTGGCCGGAGTACCTTGGGATGGGTTTTCAGGGTATCGAAAAAGTTGAAATTGCTCCATGTGTGGTTTCCTCCTGTGACCACATCGACACCTGACTCAAGCAGCTGGTTCAGTGCATCCAGGCTGAGCCCTTTGCCGTTGTGGGCGTTCTCGCCGTTGCAGATGACGAAATCGATCTGATGGGCATTGATGAACCCCTTCAGCATCAACCCGACCATTTTCAGGCCCGGCGTACCAATCACGTCGCCGATGAACATCACCTTGAGGGTTTTTGCTGCCATGCTGTACCGTCCTTTTGTTTTCCGTTGGGGGTCTCCTCGCCTAGATTCATAAGGTACGAAGGGAAGAGCGGAATCTGAAGGACAGCCTACCCCTGAAAGCAGAAAAACCCGGCTGGAAACCGGGTTTTTCTGCTCCATAGGAGCACTGCTCTCTATCAACGGGGATGATTACATCGCGTCGATGATGGCGTTGAAGGTTGCGCTCGGGCGCATCGCTTTCGTGGTTGCCTCTTCGTTGGGATGGTAGTATCCACCCATGTCGACAGGGCTGCCCTGTGCTGCAATCAGCTCTTCATTGATCTTCGCCTCGTTGAAGGCGAGGTCTGCTGCGACCTGCTTGAAGCGGGCCTGCATGTCAGCATCGGCCGACTGTGCGGCAAGCGCCTCGGCCCAGTAGCATGCAAGGTAGAAGTGGCTGCCGCGGTTGTCGATCTGGCCGACCTTGCGGGCTGGAGACTTCCTGTTGTCCAGGAACTTTCCGATCGCGGTATCAAGGGTGTCGGCAAGAACCTGGGCCTTCGGGTTGCTGAATGCACCGGCAAGGTGCTCAAGCGAAGCGGCAAGCGCGGAGAATTCGCCGAGCGAATCCCAGCGGAGGTAACCCTCTTTCTGGAACTGCTGCACGTGCTTCGGAGCGGAGCCGCCTGCACCGGTTTCGAAAAGACCGCCACCCTGCATGAGCGGGACGATGGAGAGCATCTTGGCGCTGGTGCCGAGTTCGATGATCGGGAAGAGATCAGTCAGATAGTCGCGAAGCACGTTGCCGGTCACCGAAATGGTGTCCTGACCTGCCCTGAAACGCTCAAGCGAGAAGCACATGGCATCAACCGGGTTCATGATGCGGATGTCGAGCCCTGCGGTGTCATGCTCCTTCAGGTAGCGGGTAACTTTTTCAATCAGCTGCACATCGTGGGCGCGGTTGCTGTCGAGCCAGAAGATGGCCGGTGCACCGGTTGCGCGGGCTCTGGAAACAGCGAGCTTCACCCAGTCGCGGATCGGAGCATCCTTGGCCTGACACATGCGGAAAATATCACCGGTTTCCACCGGCTGCTCCATGACGACGTTGCCCGCAGCGTCAAGAACGCGGACGGTACCCGATGCAGGAGCAAAGAATGTTTTGTTGTGGGAACCGTATTCCTCGGCCTGCTGCGCCATGAGGCCTACGTTCGGCACGCTGCCGATGGTTGAAGGATTGAAGGCACCGTTTTTCTTGCAGTCCTCGATCATGGCCTGATACATGGTGGCGTAGCAGCGGTCGGGAATCATGGCCGTGGTGTCATGGAGCTGACCGTCGGGTCCCCACATTTTTCCGCCATCGCGGATGACGACCGGCATGGAAGCGTCGACGATGATGTCGTTGGGAACATGGAGGTTGGTAATGCCCTTGTCACTGTCGACCATGGCCAGAGCCGGACGGGTGGCATAGACTGCCTGGATGTCGGCTTCGATTTCGGCCTTTTTGGCTTCGGGAAGGTTCTGGATCTTCAGGTACAGGTCGCCGAGGCCGTTATTGACGTTGACGCCGAGTTCCCTGATGACGTCGGCATGCTTTTCAAACACGTCCTTGTAGAACACGGTGACTGCATGGCCGAACATGACGGGATCGGAAATCTTCATCATGGTGGCCTTCAGGTGCAGCGAAAGCAGCGAACCGTTCTTTTTGGTCTCGTCGATCTGCTGTGCATAGAAGCTGCGGAGCGCGTTGACGTTCATGACGGCAGAGTCGATGACCTCACCGGCAAGAACCGGGGTGCTCTCTTTCATGACGGTCGTTGAGCCGTCGGCACCAGCAAACTCGACGCGGAGGTTGTCTGCTGAAGGCATGGTGACCGATTTCTCGCTGCCGTAGAAGTCACCCGACGACATGCAGGCGATACTGGCTTTGGAGTCTGCCGACCACGCGCTCATCTTGTGCGGATTCTTCTTGGCATACTCCTTGACGGATAGCGGAGCGCGCCTATCGGAGTTGCCCTCACGGAGCACCGGGTTAACGGCGCTGCCAAGAACCTTGGCGTAACGCTTCTGAATCTCTTTTTCGGCATCGGTGGAGGGTGCTTCGGGGTATTCGGGTAAGCTGTAGCCCTGCGACTGCAGTTCCTTGATGGCTGCCTTAAGCTGCGGAATGGACGCGCTGATGTTCGGAAGCTTGATGATGTTGGCCTCGGGCTTCAGGGCAAGTTCACCGAGCTCGGCAAGGTAGTCGGGGATGCGCTGGGTTTCGGTCAGGCTGTCCGGGAAATTGGCGAGGATTCGACCGGCAAGGGAGATGTCCCTGGTTTCAACCTCGACGCCGGTACCCTTGGCGAAGGCCTTGATCACAGGCAGAAGGGAGTAGGTTGCAAGCGCCGGAGCCTCGTCGATCTTGGTATAAATGATTGTAGCGGTTTTTGCCATCTCTATTGTCGTTTTATTGAATGGTTGGTTACGGGAACTGCAGAAAAAAACACACGCTCCGCCAAGGCTGATGTCACTGTTTTAAACGGTGAAAGCAGCACTGGTGGAAAGCCATCGAAAACGGAATAAAAGACCAACACGGAAGGGACCCTCCCGTGAAGCATGATCAGCTGAAAAACATTGGAATAACTGGAACAAGGGGGGCTGCCGAAACCCGGCGGCCCCCTCAAAAATCACTTGGCAGGCTTGAAATCCTCAAGACCGACCCGTTCGGCGAGTTCCTTGTCGTTGAGTACTTCGTGGGCAAGCTTGATCATGGGAATGGTTGCACCCATGGAGCTGTAGCCGCCGTCATGGAACAGGTTCTGCATGGTGACCTTGCGGGAAAGGTCGCTGAGAATGGTCATGGCATATTCGGCACACTCCACAGCGGAAGCGTTGCCGAGCGGCGACATGAGGTCGCTGTACTCGAACATTTTTTCGAATCCGGGGATGCCGCTGCCTGCCTTGGTGTAGGTCGGGCTCTGCGAAATCGTATTGATGCGGATACCGCGGCGGGCTAGCCGGGGCCCGTAGCTGCGGACGATCGACTCGAGAAGCGACTTTGCGTCGCCCATATCGGAGTATGTCCAGTAGTTGCGCTGCGATGCGATATAGGAGAGAGCCAGTACACTGGCACCATCGTTGAGTACGTCGTTCTTCAGGGCGTAGGAGACTAGCCTGTGGAGCGAAAGACCTGAAACGTCAAGGGTGCGCATGAACCACTCGTAGTTCAGCTCCTCGTAAGGAAGCTGCTTGCGGATGTTCTGCGACATGCCGATGGAGTGCACGATGAAATCAACCTTTCCGAGCTTCTCTTTCAGTTCGCGAAAGCAGCTGTCGACATCCTCGTTCTTGGAAGCGTCGCAGACAATGACCGGGGCGTTGCCGCAGAGAGCCGAAAGCTCATCGGTGTTGCCGAAACGCATTGCTGCGGCAACGTTCGAAATAGCTATGCTGGCACCTTCCCTGTGGGCGTGGACTGCAATCTGCCACCCGATGCTGCTTTCATCAAGCGGGCCGAAAACAATTCCTTTCTTCCCTTTCAAAAGACCATAGTGCGCGTTCTCGGACATGATATAAGCTGGTTCTTTAACAAAAAATGGGGGGAGAGCCCCTTATTTCAATATTTCAAACAATGAAGATACGAGTTTCCGTGTAAAACTTAAAAGTTTCGCTTCAAATTTTATCGCCAGACCCCGGAAACGCCCGTCAGATCTTCATTCTCCGTAGCGAGCGGAGCTTGTCAAGCACGTTGCGGTTGACGTTAAGCTCGGATTCTTCCTTGTCGACCGGAATTTCACGGAAAATGACCCGCAGCAGGCTGTCTTCTCGGACAAACTTCTCCATCTCAAGACTGTAGAGCGCCCTCGGCAGGGTAATTATGCGCTGGGCGCGGTCGATGGCGACGACGATGTCGGTGCCCATACGATCCACCGTCACCTCTTCTGCATCCTTCAGGAAGGGGATCTTGATGCAAAGGATTTCACGGTGGTCCTTGGTGAGCTCGCTACGCTTCGTCTCGATCCAGAAATTCTTTCCCGAGTAGAAGATCTTGTCAGGCGCCTGCTCTCCGAACACCATCTCACTGATGCCGTAGAGGGCATCGGGCCCGATTGGCTCGGTGCGCTGCAGGTGGCAGCGGAAAACCGGTGTGGGATAGAACGAGTTGTCGATTTCCATCAGATACTTGCTGTGCAGGTCGGCCCAGAACTCGAAGTACTCACCGACGGTCCTCGATGTCGGAAGGATCTTGTTGATGACGATGCCGTCGATGTTGATACCGTAAAGATGCACGAAGGTGTATGCCCGTTTCGTCTCCAGAATCGAGAGCTTTTCGGGGTTCAGAACGAGGCGGAACGTAACCTCGGGGCTGAGGATGAACTGGTTGATGTCCTCCATCTGCTTGAGCAGCACATTGACCTCGTTGAAAAAGTCGTCGTCAGGAATGGATGTGCCGGAGAGAGGACGTGCGAGCGAAGACATGCTCTTGTAGAGCTTAAAGAACTGCTTGCCCATGTTGCCGCCGATGATGATCTCGGGATAGGCCAGAAGACGGAGCGTGTTGCCGGTCGGGGAAGTGTCGAGCACGACGGCGTCCCACTTGCCGGACTGTGCCTCGTCGAGAAGACGGCTGAGTGCGAAGATTTCGTCAAGGCCTGGCTGGGTGGTCAGCTCCGAGGCCATTCCGCTGTCAATCCCCTTGTTCTGATAGGAGGTGGAGACGAACTTCTGGAAGCCCGACATGTTCTTCTTCAGCTCGTACACCGTATCGACCTCGAGACCGTAGAGGTTCTCTTCGATTTTCTGGGGGTCGTTGCGGCTGATTCGGAGGTCGAAGACATCGGAGAGCGAGTGCGCGGGGTCGGACGACATGATGAGGACCCGCTTGCCAGACCGCGCAAGAGCCACGGCTGTACAGGAGGATATGGTGGTCTTGCCCGTTCCGCCTTTACCGGAGTATATGATGACCCGGGTTTTAGGCTGGTTTTCTGTTAAATCCCTCGACAGCATAGGCCGCTCCACGGTTTGATGGCGCAAAAATTATAGTCCCGTAAGGTACCACTTTCCCGTCTCAGAGAAAAGCGGTCTTTTTGCGGAGCGCTTCCTCGAGCAGCCGCATGTATTCGTCGTGCGGCACTTCCACAGCCCCGAGTCGATGGAGATGGGGGTTAATGATCTGGGCATCGAGAAGCAGGTATCCTTTCAGCCTGAGATGGCAGACCAGATGCCAGAGCGCCACCTGGGAAGCGTATGAGCGGCGGAAGAACATCGATTCCCCGAAGAACGCCCCCGCGATGGCGATGCCGTAAAGGCCGCCTGCAAGCTCCCCCCGGTAGCGGCATTCGACACTGTGGGCAAGACCAAGCTCATAGAGGCGTATGTAGGTTTCAACGATCTCTTCTGAAATCCAGGTTTCCGGATCATCTTTCCTCGGGGCAGCACAGGCCCGGATTACGGCCTCGAAATCCGTGTCGATGGAGACCGAGTACTCCCCCCGGCGCTGGAGACGAAGAACATCGCGCGAAGGGCGGTAGCTTTCCAGCCGGAAAAGCGCCCGCATCTCGGGACGGCACCAGTAGAGCTGGCCGTCGGAAGAATCAGCCATAGGGAAGAACCCTTCACGATACGCTTTCAGGAGGGCGTCAAGAGGGATCATCGCTGAAATCAAGAAGAATGTCCGCAAGCATCCGCTTCGGTACATGGTGAACCCCGTTCAGGTCCCGGTAGTAGCTGACCGGGTCTCCTTCGCCGATCTGGTCGATCACCACCGTTTCGAGCGGCTTGCCGAGCGCAAGGACCTGCAGTATCTGGTAGCGGTCGGGAATATGGAGCAGGCTCCGGAGGGCGGGCCGGTCAATGGAGGCGATGATGCAGCCGCCGAGGCCCTCTGCGGCAGCACCGAGCATGATGACCTCGGCGGCGATGCCGCTGTCGATGGAAAACTCACTGGCAATTGAGGTATCGCCGAGCATGACGATGCAGGCTGAAGGTCGCTCCCCCGCTTCGGGACCCGGCCAGTCGGCAAGGTAGCCAGCCCATGACAGGAGAGGAAACAGGGCCCTCGAACGGTCGGGATCACTAAGGGCAATGAACTTCAGCGGCTGGAGGTTCTTTGGTGAAGGCACATAGCAGGCCAGCTCCACCAGACCGCGGAGCACCCCGTCCTTGACGGCAACGCTCTCGTCGAATCGCCGGATGCTCCGGCTGCGGACAACGAGGTCCCTGAACTGCATCATACTCACCATCATCACCCCTTGTCGCGCCATGCAGCGCCGGCAAAATGCGAAAGATCATCCCACCGGCCGCCTGAGATCCACTCAGAGATGTAATCGACCGTGCGGGCGTAGCGGAGGGGCTTGCGCCCCGGTTGTTCAAGCCACTCACCAAGTATCTTCCGGTCAAGCGCATGCATGGCCATGCCGTAGCCGAGCTGCTCCATGGCCATAGCGTTCGAACCCTGTTCGATCTGTCCGTCGAGGGGCCTGAGCAGGAGCTTGCGGCCAAGGTGCAGGGCCTCGCCCGGCAGCTCGAAGCCTGCGTTGCATACAACACCGGAACACTCCGTGAGGTCACGGAGGAACCCCTCACGCGAATAGGCCCTGAAATGCAGGTTTCCCCTGTCGCTGTCCTCGGTGACCTTCCCGTAGATATGAAAATCGTAGTCCTCGAACCCGGAAATGAAGGCCGTGACATCGTCAATCTCCTCGAACGGCAGATAGACGAGGATTTTGCCCTTCACGGGTTCCGGTGCAGCGGCACCGTAGAGTGTTGATGGAATGACGGGAGGAAAGATCGGCTGATTGAAATGATGCCAGTGCAGGCCGGCATTATAACGGGCCGGAGCGAAATTAAGGAGGGTATACTTCTCAAAAATATTCCCTCTCGTCTCAGGAATGGCATACCGGAATGCATACTGATGGCCGAAACCCAGCGAAGGAACGTTGCGGATACGCGCCGCCATGGAGGTGATCGGCTCGAAGTCGGTGATGATGAGGTCAAGGCCCGCGGTATCAAGGGTGAGGACATCGGCCATCAGGCGGCTGAAATCAAGCTGGAACATGGTTTCCATGTAGTTCAGCTTTCCCCGATAGGTAACAAGGGTCATCCCCTTCATCACACGGTAGGGCTCGAAAACCTCGATCTCGCGCAGTTCATCCTCTTTGCGGCCGCTGACGATGACCTCGACGTCATGACCGTCTTCCTTCAGCTTTCTGACAAGCTCCCTGCTCCGGCTGATATGGCCGTTTCCGGTTCCCTGGACACCGAAAAGGATCCTCATGGTTCTCGTGCGTTTAGGATTGGGGGCAGAGGAAGTTCCCCGGCCGGAATACTCTGGCAATGCGAGTATGAACAACTACGGTCAATAACTACGATCAATAACGATTAATAACGATCAATAACGATCAATAACGGGAAAGAATGCGTCATATCCATCGTTTATGGAACGATTTTCAGGTTCGCATACTGGACCATAAGCGTCTTTTCCCCTGCGCTCCGAAATGCGATCCTTGCCTTCTGCTGCGAGCCCTTCCCCTGCAGTTCCACGACGGTGCCGGGACCAAAAACCGCATGGTGAACCTTCGAGCCCTTCTGCATCCCGCCGGTTGCGGGGCGCACGGCTGCCGGTGCTGCATGGTTGCCGGGCAGAGCAGGACGCCGGACAGGAGCGGAAGCGGAAGAAGATACCGGTAATGATGCTCCGCCGTGCGACACGGCGCGTCCGCCTTCACCCAGAAGAACCGATTGGTCAATCTCGCCGATAAACTTCGAACGCAGGCAGTGCTGCGGCTGGCCGTAGAGATATCGGCTCTGGGCCCAGGAGAGGAAAATCTTTTCACGAGCTCTCGTAACCGCCACATAGAACAGCCGACGCTCCTCTTCGAGCTGTTCGGGCTCGAAACAGTTGAGCGGGAAAAGCCGTTCCTCGAGGCCGGTGATGAAGACTACGGGAAACTCCAGACCTTTCGAGGCGTGAACCGTCATGAGTGAGACGAAGTTGTCGGACTCCTGAGTCTCGTCGTAGTCGGATGCCAGAGCGATGTTCTCGAGGAAATCGCCGAGTGAGCCCCGATCGGGGTTGTGATCCGAAAAGTCGCGCGCCATGGAGAGCAGTTCCTGCAGGTTCTCATGGCGGGCCAGCGATTCGGGCGTGTTCTCGGCCTGAAGCAGCGAGGGAATGGCTGTAAGTTCGAAAAGTTCGTTGAGCACATCGTAGACAGTACCCTCCATTGCCGTTTCCCTGAGTTTCTCAATCACCGCGGAGAAGGAGCCGAGGGCAGTGAGCAGGCGTTGCGGGAACCCGCCATCAGCGGCAGAGCGTATGGCTTCGTACAGTGTCAGTCCATGCTCATCGGCAAACTGGCGCAACTTTGTGATGCTGACCTCACCGATCTTTCGAGGCGGAAAATTGATGATGCGCAGGAGCGATTCCCCATCGCGGTCGTTCTGGATGAAACGCAGGTAGGCGACGGCGTCCTTGATCTCGCGACGTTTATAGAAGGAGACACTGCCGAAGATTTTATAGGGTATCCTGCTCTGGCGCATGGCGTCTTCGAGCACGCGGGACTGGGCGTTGGTCCGGTAGAAAACTGCAAAGCTGCGGAATTCGAGCCCCTTTTCGCGGTGCATCGAGAGTATCCGCTCCCCTACCTTTTCGGCTTCGTTGCGTTCATTGTATGCCTCAATAAGGGTAAGCGGGTCGCCCTTGACGCCCTGCGCCACCAGCTCTTTTTTGATCTGGCGGCTGTTGCGGCTGATCACGCTGTTGGCCGCAGCAAGGATGGTGGCGGTGCTGCGGTAGTTGTCAACAAGCTTGAAAGTCTCCGACTCCTGGTAATCGTCCTGGAAGTTCAGGATATTGGAAATGTCGGCGCCGCGCCAGGAGTAGATGGACTGCGCATCGTCGCCGACAACGAAAATGTTGCGGTAGCGCTCTGCAAGCTGCTTGGTCACCAGGTACTGCGCGCGGTTTGTGTCCTGGTACTCGTCGATGAGGATGTAACGGAACATCTCCTGCAGTTCACGAAGCACATCGGGGTGCTCCCGGAACAGCTCGAGCGGTTTAATGAGCAGGTCGTCGAAGTCAAGGGCGTTGTTCTCCCTGAGCTTCCTCGTGTAGAGCTCATAGACAAGAGCGGCCTTCTGCTGGTTGTAGTCCAGAGCACTCCGATGGAACTCGGAGGGCAGGATAAAACTGTTTTTGGCGCGGCTGATGAGACCCTGCACCGTGTTGACCGGCACGGAGTCCTGCTGGATGCCGAGCTCCGTCATCGACTGGCGGATCAGGCTCTTGCTGTCGTCGGAATCGAATATTGAAAAACTCCGGCTGTAGCCAAGCCGGTCTATGTAGTCGCGGAGCAGGCGGGCGAAAACGGAATGGAACGTGCCGATCCAAAGCCCGGAAGAAGCACCCGGCCCGAGAAGGGCATCAACGCGGTGGCGCATTTCGCCTGCGGCCTTGTTGGTGAATGTCAGTGCGAGAATGTTCCCTGAAGGGACACCTTTGGTCCCGATCAGGTGTGCAATGCGGTAGGTAATCACCCGGGTCTTGCCGGAGCCGGCACCGGCCAGCACCATGACGGGTCCTTCGGTTGCGCTGACGGCGCTTCGCTGCACCGGGCTGAGATCGCGTAAAAAGTCGGTCAAAACGGTTCGGACGTGTTGTTGATGGAGGCGGACAAGCCGGTGAGGGCGCCGCCCGTTGAAGTTCGTATAAGTATACCCTTTTTACAACTTTTTAGGGCATCCCGGCATAAGGATGTTTTTCACTTCATAAGGAACCTGAATGAGGCAATTCTCTACGGGAGTTGCTGCGGAGTTGCTATATTGAAGTACAGGGCCATGCTCATTTAACACTGCAACAACCGATGTTCCCACTCGTCTACGAAATCAATACACGGATCTGGCTGCAGAAGCTCGGCCGTCTCAACAACCATCCCGTCACCCTCGGCACCGTTCCGGACAGTGAGTTCCGATTCTTCTCCGAATCGGGATTCGACATGGTGTGGCTCATGGGTGTATGGAAACCCAGCGAGTACAGCCGGGCCATAGCCACCTCGCACCCCGACCTCAGGGCCTCGCTGCTCGAGCATCTTCCATCACTCCAGCCGGCCGACATAGCGTCTTCTCCCTATTCCATCCCCTCCTACACCGTCAACGAGGCGCTCGGTGGGCATGACGAACTGCTCCTGTTCCGCGAGAAGCTTGCCCATTACGGCATCCGCCTCATGCTCGACTTCGTGCCTAACCATCTGGCGCTTGACAACCAGTGGCTTCCGGCCCACCCGGAGTTCTTCATCTCCGTCTCGCCGGCAGAACGCAGCCATGACCCCGGCTCCAGCTTCGAATATGCACAGGGAAAATACCTCGCCTATGGCCGCGACCCCTACTTCCCGGCATGGACCGATACCCTGCAGATCAACTACGCCAACCCCGCGACGCATGCGATGATGACAGGGAACCTCCTGAAAATCAGCGAACTCTGCGACGCCGTCCGCTGCGACGTTGCCATGCTGGTGCTGAAAAGCGTGTTCAACACCACATGGAAGAACCTCAGCGGGCATATGAAGGAGGAGTTCTGGGGCCCGGCAATCGCCGCCGTCAAGGCACGCCATCCGAAGTTCACGTTTTTGGCCGAATCATACTGGAACAAGGAGTGGGAACTGCAGCAGCAGGGATTCGACTTCACCTACGACAAGCCCTTCTACGACTACCTCGCCAGTGCTCCGGTCAACGTCGAAAAGCTGAAAGGCCACATGCAGGCCCAGTGGAGCTACCAGCAGCACCTCTGCCGCTTCATCGAGAACCACGACGAACCGAGAGCCGCAGACAAGATGGGGCTGAACAACCGCGCCGCAGCACTCTGGTGTCTCATGGCACCCGGCATGCACCTCGTGCACCAGGACCAGATGGACGGGTACCGCCACAAAATCCCTGTGCAGCTCATCCACCAGGCGCCTGAGCACGCAGACCGGGACCTCGCCGACCTCTACCGGAAACTCTTCATCCTGCAGCGCGACCCTGCGTTTCAGGAAGGACAGATCGAATGGCTCGACCTCCAGGGCTCGAACCACACTCACTGCATAGGGTTCCACCGTTTCACCACGGAACGCCACGCCTTCGTACTTGCCAACTTCGGTTCCACAGGAATCGCCTTCGATGTAACGCACCCCGCGCTCGAACCGGTGGAGCGAAACCAGATCGGCATCCTCAGCACCGCACACGGGAACAGGACCGCAGCGCCCCACCTGTCCGGCCAGGTCATGCAGGTGCGCCTCGCTCCGCACGAAGCAGTCGCGATAACCTTCTAAGCGCAAGAAAACCCGAACAACGCCGGCAACCATCTCCATCATGCGTATCCATAGAACGACACTGGAACTTTGTACCGATAAGCCGATCGAGATCATCGACATCACCCGGGCGGCAGAGGATGCCGTAGCTGCTTCAGGCCTTCAGGACGGACTCCTCACCCTCGTCAGCCGCCACACCACCGCGTGCCTCAACATCAATGAACGGGAAGAGCGGCTGCTGGAGGACATCGAAACGTTCCTCAAGCGCCTTGCGCCGAGAGACGGAAACTATCTCCACAACCTCCAGCCGATTGACGGTCGCGACAACGCGCACTCCCATCTTCTCGGGCTCTTCATGAACACCACCGAAACCATTCCGTTCTCGGAAGGCAAGCTCATGCTCGGCCGGTGGCAGTCGATCTTCTTTGTCGAACTTGACGGGCCGAGGCCCGAACGCAGCGTCCTCATGCAGGCAACCGGCATCTGAAACCCCCAGCGCCATGAACGACACACGCCCTATCCTTGACCGGATCAACTCCCCGCGCGACCTCAAAAAACTCACGACGAAGCAGCTGCAACAGCTTGCCGACGAGTGCCGTCAGGAGCTGATCGAGCTCATCGCCCTGAACGGCGGGCATTTCGCATCCAGTCTCGGCGTCACCGAACTGACCGTTGCGCTTCACCATGTCTATGATACCGAAGAGGACCGGATCGTCTGGGACGTGGGACACCAGGCATATATCCATAAAATGCTGACCGGCCGGCGCAACATGATGCAGACCAACCGGAAATACGGCGGCATCGCCGGCTTCCCTAAAATCCATGAAAGCCCGCACGATGCATTCGGCACCGGACACGCATCAACCTCCATCTCAGCAGCGGCGGGCATGGCGGCAGGAAGGGACCTGAAGGGAGGCAAGGAAAAAATGGTGGCCGTCATCGGTGACGGCAGCATGACCGGCGGCATGGCCTTTGAAGCCATGAACCACCTCGGAGACCTGAAAAGCGACGTGCTCGTCATTTTGAACGACAACCAGATGGCCATCTCACCGAGCACCGGCGGACTCAAGAACCACCTTGTCGACATCACCCTCAACAAGACATACAACAAGGCACGGCGGCTTCTGTGGAACTCAATGTCGCTGCTCAACCACGAGGGCGCGAAGAACGCCCTCCGCCGGCTTGAGGACGGCATGAAAGCAGCGCTCACCCCGGGAGCCTTCTTCGAGGCCCTCGGTCTCCGATACTTCGGGCCGATCGACGGTCATGACATGGGACGCCTCGTACGCGCACTCAAAGAGATGCACGAACTCCCCAACCCCAAACTGCTCCATGTCGTCACAACAAAAGGCAAGGGATTCCTTCCGGCAGAAGAAAATCAGAGCAGCTGGCACGCGCACAGTGGAGGATTTGATACGACAACCGGCGTAACGGCAAAGAAAACGGGCGAGCCCGATCCGCCGAAATACCAGGAAGTCTTCGGAGAGGCGCTGGTGGAAATGGCTCTGAAAGACCCGACCATCACAGCCATCACGGCCGCCATGCCGAGCGGCACCTCGCTCGATTTGTTCCAGAAAGCCGCACCGGACCGGTTTTATGACGTCGGAATCGCCGAAGGCCATGCAGTCACTTTCGCCGCAGGCCTTGCTGTCGAAGGGCTGAAACCGGTCTGTGCCATCTACTCGACCTTTCTGCAACGGGCCCTCGACCAGCTCATCCATGATGTTGCCCTGCAGAGCCTCCATGTGGTATTTGCCATCGACCGGGCGGGCCTCGTCGGTGAAGACGGGCCGACCCATCACGGCGCCTTCGACCTCTCCTACCTCCATGCAGTCCCGGGCCTCACCATCATGGCCCCTTCTGACGCCCAGGAACTGCGCGATATGCTTCATACCGCCCTTTACCACATTGAAGGACCTGTAGCCATCCGCTACCCGAGGGGCAGCAGCGGCGGAGGACCGCTCCAGAAAGACTTCACCCGGCTCGACACAGGCAGAGGACGGATCATCAGGGAAGGAACCGGCCCGGTTCTTTTTGCCATCGGCTCCATGGTGCAGGCGGCAGTTGAGGCAGCGGCGCTGCTTGAAGCGGAGGGCATCAAACCCGACATCATCGACATGCGGTTCCTCAAGCCGCTCGATACCGCCCTCATCGACCGGCTTGCTGCATCGGCAACCCATATTGTCACGATTGAGGAAAACAGCATCCTCGGTGGACTCGGCAGCGCTGTCAGCGATCATCTGGCGTCATCACCGAAAAAGACTCCACTCCTGAAAATAGGCCTGCCCGACCGGTTCGTGACCCACGGCAGCATGCGGGACCTCTACCGGGAGACCGGCCTTGATGCGGCGGGGATAGCTGAAAAAGTGAAAGAGTTCTACAGGAAGCCCGCCCACTGAGCCGGCACAAGAAGAAGGACCAGCCGGACAGAGACATTGGCAAAAAGGCCTGCAAGAAGGTCATCGGCCATGATGCCCCATCCGCCGGGAAGACGCTGGGCCATGTCGACGGGCCCGGGCTTGAGGATATCGTAGAGACGGAAAAAAAGAAACGCGAGCAGGGCGGGGACAGGCCCTGCCGGCAGAAGAAGAAGCGCAAGCCACTGGCCGGACAGCTCGTCAATCGTCACCTCGGAAGGATCCAGGCCGGCTGACTCTTCCATGAGGCCACCGGACCATACACCGAGCACCGCTGAGAGGAGCACTCCCCCGGCCAGAACAACCGGATCCTGCAGAACGGGAACAAAGAGATAGAGCAGAACGGCAAGAGCACTGACGAGCGTCCCGGGAGCAAGTGGAAAATACCCGACAAAAAAACAGGTCGAAAGCACCCGGGCGACCCGCAACAGTGTCCCCTCAGCTGCTTTATTCATGCTTTCCGGTAATGACCTGCCAGTTGTCTATAAGGTAGGACACGCCCGTTGCAACCGTCACCACCGTCACGGCAAACATGATCCAGTCGAGGGCGTTGGAGGAAAGAAAGCGGAGAATCGCCTCAGAGGATCCTCTGCCGAAGAGTGCCGCCTCTTTCAGAAAGATCAGCACCATCACAAGGTAAGCGAACAGATTCTGGAAAAGCGTCTTGTACTTGGCCTGCCTGGAGGTCACAACAGGATGGTCCCGGAACTCCGCCCAACTCCTCAGCGCCGTCACCACCACATCGCGCACGATGACAAGCACCACCATCCAGAGGGAGATGTAACCCATCCACACATAAACGAGGAAAGCCGCCGTAATGAGCAGTTTGTCGGCGAGCGGATCAAGAAACGCGCCGATCCGGGTCACGACATTGAACCGGCGGGCATGCCATCCATCATAAAGATCGGTCAGGCTGGCCACCGTGAATGCAATCACCCCGAGAAGCTTGAGGAACGCATCATCCTGCAAGAGAAGCAGGACAAACACGGGGACAAGCAGTATACGAAGGACCGTCAGCTGGTTCGGTATGGTGAGGAAGCTCTCCTGCTGTGCTTTCAAGGGATGAAATCGGTTGAATCAGTGGATACCACCGGAAGGACAGGCGGCAATGACAATAGTTGCAATCAAGATACCAAAATTTAATTCTTTTCGGAAGAAGGGGTTCCGGCCCGTTTTTCCCTTTTCAGGCGAGCGTGACGACAGTCACTCCCGAACCCCCTTCACCCTGCCCTCCCAATCGCCAGGAATGGACATGGGGATGGTCGTGAAGCACCTCTTCGGTGCGTCGGCGGAGAGCACCGGTACCCATGCCGTGGATGATGGTAGCGCGCGCGATGCGGTTGAGCCGGAGGGCGTCGAGGAACCGCTCGATTTTCGGGGCGGCTTCGTCGCCGGTCAGGCCCCGCAGGTCGAGCGTGGTGGATTCGACAGGGGAAGCAGTAGCGGTCCATCCCACGGAACGGGGGGCCGGGGCGACGACGGCCTTGCGGACCTGCCGCTTCGATGTTTTCTCGAGGTTCGCCAGTGATGTGGTGAGACGGAAGGTACCGCAAAGTACGACGGCCATGTCACCCCTGAGGCTTTCGACCTCCCCGGATGCCGAAGTATCCAGGAGCCGGACAAGGTCCCCGGGACGGATGCTCCGGTCGAGGGGCGGGGCGGCGGCCTCCCGGAGCAGGGCATCTTTCTTTTCAGCCTCACTGGCTCTTGAGGCCAGCCTGCGACGGGCCTCCTGCACGGCACGCGGATCTCCAGCCGCCGCTTTTGCTTCAGAAAGGATATCGCGGATTTCGCGGCGGGCCCGCTCAAGTTCCCGTTGGAGTTCCCTCGAGGCCTTCTGTTTCTGCTCCCGATCCCGTCGCCGGAACATGCGTTCGGCTTCGGCGACATCCTGCTCCCTCAAAAGAATATGTGACGACTGCGCCTCAAGCTCCAGATGGCGCAAGCGGTTGGAGGCCAGGAGCTCCTGCAGGTCCTCGAGCAGTTCCTCCAGGCCCCGGTGCCCATCGCCGATGGCGGATTCGGCCTCCCGAACCATGGCCGGTGGAAATCCCATCCGCTGCATCATGGCAAATGCGAAACTACTGCCCGGCACGCCCTTGATAAAGCGGAAAGTCGGCTCCAGAGCGCGTCGGTCGAACTCCATAGCGCCGTTCACCACGCCTTCACGGCTGTGGGCGTATGCCTTGAGCTCACCGAGATGTGTTGTGACGATGGCCTTCGTACCGCGCCGGAGAAGCTCTTCGATGATGGAGCGGGCAATGGCGCTACCCTCTTCAACGTCAGTGCCCGAGCAGAGTTCGTCGATCAGCACCAGCGATCCCCGTCCAGCTCCATTGAGGATACGGCGTACCTCCCGAAGGTGAGAACTGAAGGTCGACAGATCGTTCTCTATGGACTGCTCGTCTCCGATTTCAATACCGATGCTCGTGAACAGCGGGAAAACGGAGCTTTCGCTGCAGGGAACAAGGTACCCGTGCAGGAGCATGAATGAGAGCAGGCCGGCTGTTTTCATGGCCACCGACTTGCCGCCGGCGTTCGGGCCCGAAATGATGAGTACCTGTTCATTTGGACCAAGCTCCAGATCAAGAGGCAGGACTTCGCGATCACGGTGGGAAATGAGTAGCCAGGGATGATAACCCCGCTTAATGCTGAGCGCCCCGTCACGGGAGAGAGCCGGCAGGACAGAATGTGTTTCCAGGGCAAAACGGGCACGGGCGTAAAGAGAATCGAATGCAGCCATGAGGGCCGCACCCGACAGAAGGGCCGGCAGTTCCGGGCGAATTCTGGCTGTCGTTGCCCTGAGAATCCGCTCAATCTCCCGCCGTTCCTCGATCTCTCCCTCAAGAATGGCGTTGGTAATCTCCATGCACTCGGCAGGCTCCAGGAATACGGTCTGGCCGCTCCCCGAGTAGTCCTGTACGAACCCCGGAATGCGGTGGCGGTACTCGAGACGCATAGCGAGACATTGGCGGCCGTTGCGGATGGTGAGGGTATCCTCCATCAGCCAGCCGCTTGAGCGGCATCCGGCCAGAATCCGATCCAGCGTTCGCCCGAGCGCCTGGCGCCGGTCGGAAAGGGCACGACGGATCCTGGCAAGCTCCCCGCTGGCCGAACTCCTTACAGATCCCTGTTCATCAATGACCTCCCAGATAACCGGCCTGACAAAAGCATCCTCCGGAATCCCTGCACTGAAGGCGGCAAGGCGGGGCCGCAGCTCGGCCTCCCGGACCATTCGGCGCCGGAGCCCGGCGGATGCATCAAGAAAACGGTGAAGATCCTGCAGTTCGACTGGCTCAAGAACACCCCCATGCATTTCGAGCGTGGCAAGCAGGGGGCGCATGTCCGCAAGAGTATTGAATGGAAGCGAGGAACCCTCTTCGAGAAAACCCTTCAGTTCAAGTACCCGCTCAAGCTCCTCCTGCAACTCCCGGTACCCGGCAAAAGGACGGGAGGAAAACAGTGTGTCGCGTCCGTAGGCTGAGAGGGCGTAGCCCGACGCATGGGTGACGACCCTATCAAATTCAAGTTTTCTGGCGGTACCCTCTGCCATGTCGTCTCGGTTCCCGTATGGTTTGTGGTTGGAGGGCAAGATACGCGATGGGCCGGAGAGTTTTGACGCTTTGCGCATTTTTTCATTACTTTCGCAATGCAGGATAAGCGTCGTCTCCCCTGAATCATCATATGAATGCACCATGCGCCTCGCCGTCAACATCGACCATATAGCAACCCTCCGCAATGCCCGCAATGAAGGTGAGCCCGATCCCGTCGCAGCAGCGCTGCTTGCAGAGGAAAGCGGCGCAGCAGGCATTGTCTGCCATCTGCGCGAAGACCGCCGCCATATCCGCGACAACGATCTCAAAGGGCTCCGCCGTTCAGTGAAAACCAAGCTCGATCTGGAGATGGCCATGACGGACGAGATGCAGCGGATAGCCATAGAAACAGTACCGGAACTCATCACCCTCGTGCCGGAAAAACGTGAAGAGCTGACAACCGAAGGAGGGTTCGACATCGAGCGGCACTTCAAACGGCTCGCCCTTTTCATCGAGCCTGTCCGTGCTGCAGGCATCGAGGTCAGTCTTTTCATCGAACCCGACAACCGGGCAATCGATCTGGCTGCCGAAGCAGGATCGGACCTTGTCGAGCTCCATACCGGCTCCTACGCCCTGAAAAGCGGAGAGCTGCAGAAGGCGGAATTCGAACGGATCCGGAGTGCAGCGAAATATGCCGTAAGCCGGGGGCTCAAGGTAGTCGCAGGCCACGGACTCAACTACCGCAACATACAGCCGTTCCGCCAGATTTCCGAGATTGAGGAGGTCAGCATCGGCCACGCACTCATAGCTCGGGCGGCCTTCGTCGGCATCCCCGAGGCTGTCCGTGAAATGCTCGACCTTATCGGCTGAAATGCAGACCCCACAGGATATAACGACCATCGTCCTCGCCACCGCCAACAGGGACAAAGTGCGGGAACTACGCCCGCTTCTGGAAGGCATTTCACCCCGGTTCAGGGTAACAACCCTCATGGATGAGGGCATCGACGCCGATATCGATGAAACGGAGGATACCCTGGAAGGGAACGCCATCCTGAAAGCCCGGACCGTCTTCGAGATGCTTTCGGCAAGATTCCCTTCCATGATCGCATTCGCCGACGATACCGGTCTTGAGGTCGACATGCTCGGCGGACGCCCGGGAGTCTATTCTGCGCGATTTGCCCCGATGCCCTTGGGCGAAAAGCCCACATACAGTGACAATGTCCGTCACCTCCTTCAGGAAATGGAGGGGAAGTTTAAACGCAGCGCCCGCTTCCGGACGGTGATCGCCCTTAAGGGAACCATCCCCGGCCATGAGGGCGGCAGGGTATTCGAGCATATCGAGGAGGGTGTGGCAGAGGGAAGCATCACCACGGAACCCGAAGGCGAAGGAGGATTCGGCTACGACCCGGTATTCAGGTCGGAAGCCACAAAAAAAACCTTTGCGCGGATGACACCTGAAGAAAAAAACACGATCAGCCACCGGGCTCTGGCCGTCAAGCGAACCATCTTCTGGCTCCACACCATCACCGAAACCCAACCATGACACTCATCCAGGCGATCCTGCTCGGCATCATCCAGGGACTGACGGAGTTTCTGCCCATCAGCAGCACAGCCCACCTCCGCATCATCCCCGCCCTTGCGGGATGGGAAGACCCCGGCGCCGCATTTACGGCCATCATCCAGATCGGGACGCTCGGAGCCGTCCTGATCTATTTCCGGCGCGACATCTTTTCTATAGTAAAATCCGTCATTACCGGCCTCTGGAAAGGACAGCCGCTCCATGACGGAGATGCGAAAATGGGATGGATGATCGCCGCCGGTACCCTCCCGATCGTCGCATTCGGACTGCTTTTCAAGCATGAAATCGAAACGACCCTCCGCTCGCTCTACTGGATCAGCGGAGCTCTCATCATCCTTGCACTCGTGCTCTCTCTTGCAGAGTGGAAGATAAAACAGCGCCTGGAAAAGGGACTTCCACTCAAATCGATGGAAGACATCGGATGGAAAGAGGCTCTCCTCATCGGACTTGCCCAGGCCATCGCCCTCATACCGGGTTCGTCACGCTCCGGCACCACCATCACCGGTGGTCTCCTCCTCAACCTCTCACGCGAAACCGCAGCACGGTTCTCCTTCCTGCTTTCACTTCCGGCCGTCTTTGCCGCAGGCGTCTTCGAGCTCTACAAGACCTGGGAGCTCATTACTGCCGACCCGGGCAACATCATGAACCTTGCTGCCGCGACCATAACATCCGGCATTGTCGGCTACCTGTCCATCGCGTTTCTATTGAACTACCTCAAGAACCACACCACCAGCATCTTCATAGCATACCGTCTTGCCGCCGGCGCAGGACTCCTCCTGCTGCTCGCCGGTGGCACCATCGTGCCCTGAACCGGCCTGGTCACTCTGAACGCCTGGAGATGCCCGGAATGCAACTTTTTAGGGCGCAGAATAATTCTGTTTTCTACCAGACAGTAGTGAATTTTTCTTATATACAGAGATAGAGACATTAACCCTTTAATACCATACAGCCATGCCTCCGAGCTCATCCGGCGCAGGGCATAATGGCTTTGAAAAAGCAGACTTACACATACACACCAAATGTTCGGACGGGATCCATACACCAGAGGAGATCGTTGATAAGGCAGCCGCAGTAGGGCTGTCAGCAATCAGCATCACAGACCATGATTCCGTCGCAGGTATTGACAAAGCAAAGCCATCAGCCTCAGCCAAAGGCATAGAGCTCATTCCCGGTGTGGAGATGAGCTCGACATACAAGGGCTACGACATTCATGTCCTTGGATATTTTTTCAACCACCGGCACCCGGCCCTCACGGGGTATCTGGACCACTGCCGCCACCTGCGTACAGAACGGGCTGAGCGCATGGTGGGCAAACTTGCCAAAATGGGCGTCAAGATCGGGCTTGACCAGATCATTCTCAAGGCCCAGAACGGCAGCGTCGGCAGGCCGCACATCGCGGCGGTGCTGCAGGACGGAGGATATGTCAAAAGCTTCAGCGAAGCGTTCAGCAAGTACCTCGGAGCCCATAGCCCCGCTTACGTCAAAAGCATCGAAACGCATCCGGCGGAGGTCATACGGCTCATCAACGAAGCCGATGGACTGTCTTTTCTTGCGCATCCGGCCCAGAGCGCACCCGACGAAATCCTCAAGCAGCTGATCACCGTGGGACTCGACGGCATAGAAATCGTACACCCCTCGCACGACAGCTATAAGCAGAACTACTACAGGGAAATCGCCAACGAGTACTTCATGCTTTTTTCGGGAGGATCGGACTACCACGGACTCAAGGACAGGGACGACGACACCTTCGGCAGGATAACGATTCCGGGTGACTGGGTAGAGAAAATGAAAAGCAGGCTGGTAAAGGCCTAAGGGACCGCTGATTGGTGAATTGCCCGATTTTTACTATAATCCGGACTCATTTTACTGGCGGCACCGCTCCGGCGGTGCCTGCCTCATTGTACCATTAGCCATGCCAGCAACCCACATACGGAACATGGGGCACCACCTGACCCTGCGGCTCAAGGGGTTCTTCCTCACCATGCAGGAGTTCCTCTTCTTTTCCGTGCGGGCGTTCGCCACCATGCCTAAAATCCGTCGTTACTGGAGGGATTTCCTCGACCAGGCGGCCATCTGCGGCGCAGACTCCATTCCCATCGTGCTCGTCAGCGCCATTTCGATCGGCTCACTGCTTGCCATCGAGGTAGGCAACCTCCTCGAAGACTTCGGCGCCAAAACAATGCTCGGCCGCTCCACATCCATTTCCGTCATCCGCGAACTCGGCCCCCTGCTCATGGGCCTCATGCTCTCCGCGCGGTTCGGTTCGCGCAATGGAGCAGAACTCGGAGCCATGCAGATATCAGAGCAGATCGACGCGCTCAGGGCATTCGGCACCGATCCTGTGGCCAAACTCGTGATGCCGCGCCTTCTGGCCGCACTGATCATGTTCCTCCCGCTCACAGCGCTTTCAGACTTTGCCGGACTGCACAGCGCGGCATATATGGCCGAGCACTATCATCATCTTGATCCCGGCATCTTCTGGAACTCTGTCTACCCGCGCCTCGCAATGAAAGACTTTGTCGTCGGCTTCGCAAAAGCCCCGGTGTTCGCCGTCATCATAACCCTCGTCAGCAGCTTCAACGGATTTTCAGCCAGCGGCGGAACCTCCGGCGTAGGCCGTTCGACCATCAAGGGAATCGTCGTCTCATCGGGACTGGTGCTCGTCGCCAATTTCTATGTTTCGAAGATCGTCCTGGAAAACATGTAACGGCATGATTGAACTACGCAATGTCAGCCTGAAATACGGTGAAAAAGAGATTCTGAAAAACGTCTCCCTCACCATCGAAGACAACACCATCAAGGCCATACTCGGCCCGAGCGGTGTCGGCAAGAGCACCATTCTGAAACTTATGCTCGGGCTGATTAAACCGACCTCCGGCCAGGTGTTTGTCGACGGCACGGACATTTCCACCATGAAGGAGTCGGACCTCTACCCGATCCGGAGGAAAATGGGTATGGTGTTTCAGGGAAACGCCCTGTTCGACTCGATGACCATCAGCCAGAACCTCGGGTTCTTCCTCCGTGAAAACCTCAACCTCCCTGAACAGGAGATCCAAGAGAGGGTGACTGAGCAGATTCAGTTCGCCGGACTCGAAGGCTACGAAGAACAGTTACCCGAAAGCCTCAGCGGGGGAATGCGCAAGCGCGTTGCCATCGGTCGGGCGCTGATCTTCAAACCCCACATGATCCTCTTCGACGAACCGACCGCAGGACTCGACCCCGTCAGCTCGAAGAAGATTCTTACCCTTATCAGTTCACTTCGACACCACAACAACCTCGGAGCGGTGATCGTCACCCACATCATCGACGATGTCTTCAATGTCGCCGACTGCGTGGCGGTGCTCTACAAGGGCGGAATCATTTTTGACGACGTCACCGGAAAACTGCAAGGGTCGGACCATCCATTCATCCGGTCCATCCTCTCCGACAAGATTCTTGAACTGTAACACCAAACGAACAAGCGGGCATGAGAAATCCCAACGCACTGAAATGGAGCGACCTGAAAACCGGCATTTTTTTCATCTTCGGCATAGGCTTTGCCGCCTATCTCGGGCTGGTCATCGGGAAAAACAGCAGTCTGTTCACCGGAGTGACCACCGTGAAGGTGCAGGCCGGCAACATGCAGGGACTGGCTGAAAACAATTTCGTTTCGGTATCGGGCAAGAAAGTCGGAACCGTCTCGAAGATGGAATTCAACATCCTGAATGACTCGCTTCTCGTGGTAGCCGATCTCAGGATCCGCAACGAATACGCAAACCTCGTCACCAAAGACTCAAAAGCGACCATACGCTCGCTAGGCGTGCTCGGTGACAAGTACGTGGATATCATGACCGGAAAAGGCGAACCGGTCCGGGACGGCGACTTCATTGCACTTGATGCCAACGACGGCATGTCGGGGCTGACCACAGGAGCGTCAAAGGCACTGGAGAACATCAACACCCTGCTCGAACAGCTCCAGAGCGGAAAGGGCGTTGCAGGAAGGTTGATTTCCGATGAAAAGATGGGCAGCGAACTTGCCGCCACCATCAGCAGCCTCCGCAGCACAGCCGACGAGCTTGCAACGGTTTCACGCAAAGCATCAAGCGGCAACGGCCTGCTCCCGAAACTCATCAATGACCCGAAGCTGGCAGACAACACCACCGATGCAATCGCAAAGATCCAGCATGCGGCAGCAACAACCGACTCCCTCATGACTGCCATCAACAGCGGCGAAGGGACCCTCGGACAGCTGCGCCGGAACCCGGAACTCTACGACAACCTGACCAAGGCGCTCTCATCGCTCGATACCCTCATGGTGGACCTCAAAAAACGGCCCGAACGGTATGTCCGCTTCACGCTTTTTTAGGCCTGTCACACTCGCATTTCTACTCCTCATGACAGTATGCCCGGCAGCGTTTCCGCTCCGGGCTGAAGAGTTTGATTTCACTCCTGTGCGCCGCCTCATGCAGGAGGGAGTAGATGAAAACGTCTTTCCAGGAGCCTCCATCGCCGTCATCTACCGAGGCAACACAATCTTCCATGAAGCTTTCGGCACCATCGGATGCGGACTCAGCCCCAAGCCAGCCTATACTTCCACCGTCTACGACATCGCCTCCCTTACAAAAGCCGTCGCCACAACGGCCACCATCATGCAGCTCGTTGAGCGCGACTCGCTCAATCTCGACCATCCTGCAGCCCGATACGTTCCGCAATTCGGCCGGAACGGCAAGAACGGCATCACCATCCGCCAGCTCCTCAACCACACCTCCGGACTGCGGCCACATGCATGGTATATCAAAACCTGCTCCACCCCGCAGGAACTGATTGCAGCAATCTGCAACGACACGCTCCTGACCAAACCCGGAACCGCCACCGCCTACAGTGACAACGGGTTCATCATCCTCGGCACGATTGTGGAGCAGATTACGGGAAGAAGCCTCGAAGAGAATTTCCGCGCCCGTTTCAGTACGCCGCTCGGTATGCAGTCGACATCCTTCAACCCATCCGGCGAGATGCTGCGGCGGATAGCGCCGACCGGACGCGACAGCACATGGAACACAAAGATCGGGCCCCGTCCGCTCGTCAATGACCAGAATGCAGCAATCCTCGGAGGTGCGGCAGGCCATGCCGGACTCTTCTCCAGCACCGGCGACCTCATCCGATTCACCCTGATGCTCATGAACGACGGCAAGCAGGACGGAGTTCGCTATTTCCGGGAATCAAGCATCCGGCAGTTCACCAGGCGAAATGGCAACGATGAAAGAGCACTCGGCTGGGACCTCCGTTCACTGGAAGGCTATGCATCCACCGGAAGCTGCTTCTCAAAGGACTCATGGGGCCATCTCGGCTTCACGGGCACCAGCCTCTGGATTGACCCCCGGAAAGACCTGGCAGTCATCATGCTCAGCAACAGGGTATGCCCCAGTTCCGAAAACAGGAAAATCAGGAAGTTCCGCCCGAGGCTGCACACCACGGTTGCCGAATGTTTGGGATTCAGCTGCAGGAAAGAATAACCAGTCAAACCAACACAGGGGCAACTGAAACCACTGAGTCCATCAGCACCCC
>NZ_LVWG01000030.1 GCF_001622165.1 Pelodictyon luteolum | reverse complement strand
CTAGAAGAAGCCCCGGAATCAGCGCGAAGGCAGGGCGTGAAGAGGACCAACGGAAAAGGATCATATGCATAGGTATCCATAAGGGCGGTTACGGGTGGCTTCAGGCGCACCCCCGGCTTGGGGTAAGATACTGAGAAAAAAGCGCTTGGCATAAAAATGCGATGCAATTGACACACGAATGCAAAAATGCCCTGCAGGGTTTGAAAATGCGCAGGAAAAGATTTATATATCCGCTTTGCTGGATATTTATTCATTGTTTAAAGAGAGATCTGCATGAACGCTTCCCTGCATGGGGCACCATCGGGACCGACCGTCTCGATCATCGGCGCTTCCGGGTATTCCGGAGCCGAACTCACCCGGCTCATCCTCCGCCACCCGGCCGTCAGACTTGAGCACCTCTATGCATTCTCGCAGGCAGGAAAATCAGTTTCCTCCCTCTACCCTGCCCTCGGCTGTGACCGTGTCTACCGCACCTACGATGGAGAAACCGGAAGCGACATCTATTTCCTCGCACTGCCGCACGGCGAAGCGCACGCCATAGTGCCGAAGCTTCAGGCCGCAGGTAAAATGGTCATAGACCTGTCAGGAGACTTCCGCCTTCGGGACACGGATGAGCATGAGCAGTTCTACGGCGGCAGGAAATCCCCCGATGCCGTGATGACCTATGCCATGCCGGAACTTTCCCGTGAAGCGATAGCCGGAGCCCGTACCGTAAGCAATCCCGGATGCTACGCCACGGCGATCATTCTCGCGCTCGCTCCCCTGTTTGCCCCCTCTGCATCACTGCCTCGGGTGCGCTCTGTCGCCTGTACGGCGATTTCGGGCCTTTCGGGTGCAGGACGGAGCTCCAAAACCGAACTTTCGTTTGCCGAAATGAGTGAAAACATCAGGGCCTACAAGGTAGGAGTGCACCAGCACACCCCTGAAATCATGCAGGCGCTCGGCACCTCAGTCAGAAACCCCTCATTCGACTTCAGCTTCACCCCCCTTATCGGCCCCCTGGTCCGCGGCATCTACGCAACCCTCTCCGTAACGCTGGACGGTCCGGTTGATCTCAATGAGACAAGGAGCGCCTATGAGGCATTCTACGGCAATGCGCCCTTCACAAGAGTGCGGTGTGAAATGCCGGAGGTGCGTCATGTCGCCCATACCAACTTCTGCGACCTTCATGTTGCATGTGCCGGGCAGAACGGCACCCTTACCATTGTATCGACCATCGACAACCTCCTGAAGGGAGCAGCCGGCCAGGCTGTCGAGAACATGAACATCATGCTCGGGATTGATGAAACCGCAGGGCTTTGAATCCTAGAAGAGGCGAAAGAAACAACACGCAAAGAAGAACACAACACCGTTGAAAAAAAGAGAGAAGGCGCTCGCCACCATCCAAGCTCATGCTGCTGCAACCCTCTGGCCTGCAGGGGTTCAGCCAATGGCTGCTGATAGAGATGGAGCAAAAGGGTTCTGGCCGAAAGGATTTAAGACGTCGGCCGCAGCCGCAGGCATAAAGTACTCAGGAAGAACCGACATGTTCCTTCTCTTCAGTGAGCAGCCGGCCGTGACGGCAGGCGTGTTCACCACCAATCTCTGCTGTGCCGCTCCGGTCGTGCTGTCCCGCAGGAACATTGCCGCTGCTGGCTCGGACATCCGCGCAGTCATCTGCAACAGCGGCAACGCCAATGCTGCAACCGGGATGCAGGGGCTGCGGGATGCTGAAGACACGGCGGCAAAAGCTGCCGAAGTGCTCGGCATCAAAGCCGAAGAGGTCATCGTCTCCTCAACCGGCGTGATCGGCCAGCTGCTGCCGATGGAGAATATCCTTCGCGGTGTTGAAGCTCTCCCCGCCACCCTCGGGGAATCATCCGGCGTCGAGGCGGCTGAAGCCATCATGACCACCGACACCTTTCCGAAATTCTTTTACGTCGACATAGCGCTCAGCGGCGGCACCGTCAGGATCAGTGGCGTAGCGAAAGGGTCCGGGATGATTGCTCCGAACATGGCCACCATGCTCGCATTCCTTGCCACCGATGCCGATATCGAACAAGGCCTTTTGCAGGAAGCCCTCCGGATCGCCAACCTGGGAAGCTTCAATGCAATCACTGTCGACGGCGATACGAGTACCAACGACATGGCAGTCATCATGGCCAGCGGCACGGGCCCCTCAGTTGAAGCCGGCAGTGAAGACCTCAGACTCTTTACCGCCGGTCTGGAGTCGCTGATGGGGTTTCTCGCCCGTCTCATCGTCATCGACGGAGAAGGTGCGACGAAGCTTGTTGAAATCAACGTGCAGGAGGCCCGGAGCACCGGGGAGGCTGTAATGGCAGCCCGCACCATCGCGCAGTCGAGCCTCGTCAAGACAGCCCTGCACGGCGAAGACGCCAACTGGGGCCGCATCATTGCCGCCGCAGGCCGCTCGGGCGCCATGTTCCGCGAAGAGGACCTCGAGCTCTACTTCGAGGAGCTGCCGATTCTCCGGCGCGGACTTCAGGCTGATTTTTCAGAGGAGGAGGCGGCCGCCATACTTGCCCGGCCTTCTTACGCAATCACCCTTCGCCTCGGGGCTGGAACTGCTTCGGCGCGCGTATGGACCTGCGACCTCAGCAAAGAATATGTAGACATCAACGGCAGCTACAGGAGCTGACCGTATCTAACACCCAACAAAGCAGACCGTATTGAAACAAATCGATTCACTCTCCTGCAGCGACCTGAGGCCGGTACGCAAGGCACCAAAGACGGCCATTGGCCAGGTGCTCATCGAGGCCCTGCCCTACATCCGTAAATTCGAGAGGAAAACCTTCGTCATAAAGTACGGAGGTTCGGCGATGAAGGATCTGTGCCTCAAGAACTCATTCGCACAGAACGTCACACTGCTCCGCAAGGTCGGCATCAACGTCGTGCTGGTGCACGGCGGCGGAGACGCCATCACCAAAACGGCTGAAAAGCTCGGCATCACCTCCACGTTCGTGCACGGCAAACGGGTAACCGACAAGGATATGATCTCCGTGGTGCAGATGACGCTTGCCGGAAAGGTCAACCAGGACATCGTCCAGCTGATCAGCGAACACGGCGGCAAGGCGGTCGGCGTGACCGGCCTTGATGCCGACACCATCCAGGCCGTGCCGTGCAGGGATGCCGCCACGCTCGGCCTTGTAGGTGAGATTGAAACGATCAACACCGCCTACATCGACCTGCTCTGCAAGGCGGGGCTGATCCCCGTCATTGCCCCTATCGGCTTTGACGATGATGGAAACATCTACAACATCAACGCTGACGACGCCGCCAGCAGCATCGCCATTGCCCTGAAGGCCGAAAAGCTCATCTATGTGAGCGACGTGGCAGGTATCCAGGTCGGCGAGAGGATCCTGAAAACCATATGCAAGGCTGAAGCCGCAGACTTCATCGAGCAGGGCATCATCACCGGCGGCATGATCCCGAAAGTCCTTTCCGGGTTCCTGACGCTCGACGGAGGGGTCCGGAAGATCCACATCATCGACGGAAAGTCAGTCCACTCCCTCCTGCTTGAAATATTTACCCATGAGGGAGTCGGCACCCAGTTCATATCCGAACAGGACGACGACAGCAACCATTAACCCTGGCGCGAGCCAACTCACATGAAACCTACCGATAAACGCGATTTTCTTGGATTCGAACCTCTTGACGCTTCGAAGATCATAGAACTGTTCGACTACTCCCTCTTCATCAAGAAAACCCGCCGTGAGGGCGGAAACGGATTCCGCCCGCTTGAGGGCAAAACGGTCGCCATGATCTTCAACAAGCCCTCGCTGAGGACCCGGGTCTCCTTTGAGCTCGGCATCCATGAGCTCGGAGGGTACTCGATCAACCTCGACGGCAAGTCCATCGGCGTCGGTTCGCGAGAATCGGTCGAGGACATCGGCCTCCTCCTTTCCCGTTACAATGACGCAATCGTCGCCCGTCTGCACGAGCATTCCGTCATAGAGGGCCTTGCCGGCAGTGCCTCAATTCCGGTCGTCAACGCCCTGACCGACCTCTCACACCCGTGCCAGATTCTGGCCGATGCCTTCACCCTGTACGAAAAAGGGCTCTGGAAAGCGGGCATCAAGGTCGTCTTCGTCGGTGACGGCAACAACGTGGCAAACTCCTGGATTGAACTTGCCGGCATCCTCCCCTTCCATTTCGTGCTCGCCTGCCCCGAAGGCTATACTCCGGACGCCGGGCTGCTTGAAGCGGCCAGGAAAAAGGGCATCAGCACCATTGAGATCATTCACGATCCGATGGCTGCAGCAAAAGACGCCGACGTGCTCTATACCGATGTCTGGACCAGCATGGGCCAGGAAGAGGAGCAGAAAGAGCGGCTTAAGGCGTTCGCACCGTTCCAGATCAACAGCCGGATGCTTGCCGTTGCCAAACCCTCCGCTGTCGTCATGCACTGCATGCCGGCACATCGGGGAGAGGAGATAACGGCCGAAGTGATGGACGGGCCGCAGGCCATCATCATCGATGAGGCGGAAAACCGCCTGCATGTGCAGAAGGCGCTCCTCGTGAAGCTTCTCAACCACGACGAGTACCGCAAGTTCCATCTCACCCACCGGCTGCAGAACGCTGCCAAAAACATCAAGGCCTGAAGGTGCCGATGAACAAGCACATACGCCAGCAGCGGATCCGGGAGCTCATCCAGCAGGAGGGCGTCGGAAACCAGCATGACCTTCTCCGCCTTCTCCGGGAATCCGGCATCAAGGTCGCGCAGGCAACCCTTTCGCGCGACTGCGCCGAGCTTGGCATTGTGCGCTCGAAAACCCATGCAGGCTACCGCCTGCTGCTCGGCGATGAAAGCACCGGCCGCATCATCAAGGGGCTGGTGGGGATGGAAGTCACCTCTGTTGCCGCAAATGAAACCTCGGTCATCGTCCGCACCCTTCCCGGCCGTGCTCACGGCGTAGGATCATGGCTCGACCAGTTCAAAAGCCCGCTCATTCTCGGTACCATCGCCGGTGACGATACGGTCCTGGTAATTCCTGATTCAGTGCAGAATATTTCGGTGCTGATGTCCTATATTCAGAAAAATCTTTCCACAAACTGATCAATACCACAACGACAATGCAGAGAGAAAAAATTGCGATCGCCTATTCCGGCGGACTTGACACTTCGATCATGATCAAATGGCTGAAGGACAAGTACGATGCCGATATCGTTGCCGTCACGGGCAACCTCGGCCAGCAGAAAGAGATAGAGAACCTTGAATCCAAAGCCATAGCGACCGGCGCTTCGGCTTTCCATTTCGTCGACCTCAAGAAGCCGTTTGTCGAAGACTACATCTGGCGCGCACTGAAGGCAGGCGCCCTGTATGAGGATGTCTATCCGCTGGCGACTGCGCTCGGCCGTCCGCTCCTGGCCAAAGCGCTTGTCGACGTCGCACTTGAAGAGAACTGCACCATGCTCGCCCACGGCTGCACCGGCAAAGGCAACGACCAGGTCCGCTTTGAAGTGACCTTCGCCTCGCTCGCCCCGCACCTGAAGGTGCTCGCTCCGCTCCGTGAATGGGAGTTCACCTCACGCGAGTCTGAAATGGACTACGCCATCAAGCACAACATCCCGGTGTCGGCCACAAAAAAGAGCCCCTACTCAATTGACGAGAACATCTGGGGAATCAGCATCGAATGCGGCGTGCTCGAAGACCCGATGGTTGCGCCTCCCGAAGATGCCTACCAGATAACCACCTCCCCCGAGAACGCCCCGAATGAGGCTGCCGTGGTCGAAATCGAGTTCGAACAGGGTGTTCCTGTATCGGTCGACGGCAAGAAGATGGCCGGACTGGACATCATCAACCGCCTCAATGAGCTCGGCGCAAAGAACGGCATCGGCCGCCTTGACATGATCGAGAACCGAGTCGTCGGCATCAAGTCGCGTGAGATCTATGAAGCCCCGGCAGCCACAATCCTGCACTTCGCACACCGCGAACTCGAGCGCCTTACCCTTGAGAAAACCGTCTTCCAGTACAAGAAGAACATCGCTCAGGACTACGCAAACATCATCTACAACGGCACCTGGTTCTCGCCGATGCGCACTGCCCTCGACGCATTCGTCGACGATACCCAGAATCCTGTCACCGGCATGGTCCGCCTGAAACTCTTCAAAGGCTCTGTTACGCTGCTCGGCCGCCAGTCTCCGTACTCGCTCTACAATGAATCGCTGGCTACCTACACCGAGGCCGACTCGTTCGACCACAAGGCGGCAGCAGGGTTCATACAAATCTACGGACTCGGCCTGAAGACCTTCAGCGAAGTCCATCCCGCAAAATAACTGCACAGCAAGGATCCCGGTCATACACCTGCTCCCTTTTCCCGGGGGGGGGCAGGCGTATGGCCTTTCTCCTCTTTTCCACCAGCACAACCAGCCGCAGCCATGAGCAACAAGAAAGAACTTCTCTGGGCAAGCCGCTTCAATGAACCGTTCGACAGCGAGGCGTTGAGGTTTTCCTCATCGGTCCATGTCGATGGAAAGCTCTACCATGAAGACATTCAAGGCTCCATCGCCCATGCCACCATGCTCGGCGAGGAAGGCATCATCTCGGCGGATGACGCCCATGCGATATGCAGGGGGCTGAAAGAGATTGAAAAGGAAATTGAAACGGGAACGCTCGTTCCGCAGTGGGAGGATGAAGACATCCACACGGTGATTGAAAACCGGTTGAAGGAGAAAATAGGAGCCGCTGCCGGCAAACTCCACTCCGGCCGCAGCCGTAACGACCAGGTGGCAACCGATACCCGGCTCTACATGCGTGAGCGGATCGAAGAGCTGCAGGAAGCGCTGAACGACCTCCTCGGAACCCTCGTCCAGAAAGCCGAAACCTACAAGGACTCCATCATCTTCGGCTACACCCACCTGCAGAGGGCCCAGCCGATATCGGCAGGCCATTACTACCTGGCCTACTTCAACATGTTCAACCGGGACACTGAGCGCCTGCTTGATCTTCTGATGCGGGTGAACGTTTCTCCGCTTGGTGCGGCGGCATTTGCCGGCAGCACCCTCCCGCTTAATGCAGGGCGTACGGCCGAGCTGCTTGATTTCAGCGAGCTCTTCACGAACAGCATCGATGCCGTCAGCGACCGTGATATCCTGATTGAATTCATCTCCTGCTGCTCCATCGTGATGATGCACCTCTCGCGTTTCTGTGAGGACATCATTCTCTGGAGTTCGTATGAGTTCGGCTATCTGGAGATCAGCGACGCCTTCTCGACCGGTTCCTCCATCATGCCGCAGAAGAAGAACGCTGATATCGCAGAACTGATCAGGGGAAAAACCGGAAGGGTGTACGGGGACCTCATGGCAATGCTCACCATCATGAAAGGGCTCCCGCTCTCCTACAACCGGGACATGCAGGAGGACAAGCCGCCTTTGTTCGACAGTGCCGAAACCGCCATCTCAAGCGTTACCCTCTTCAACCGCATGCTGCAGCACACGCGGCTCAGGGAGGAGCGCCTGAAAGAGCTCACGAAGAAGGATTTGAGCCTGGCAACCGAGATCGCCGAGTACCTGGTGAAGAAAGATGTCCCCTTCCGCGACGCGCACCGCATCACCGGAAAGATTGTCAGCTGGAGCATCGAGAACCAGACTCCCCTGCCCGACATCCCGCTCGAGCGCTTCAGGGAGTTCTCGGAGGTGTTCGACGAGGGAATATTCACGGCGCTGACGCCGGAAGCGAGCATCACGTCGAAAAAGTCGCACGGGAGCTGCTCGTTCGAGTCGGTCGAACGGCAGATCAGGGAGGCCCGGGAACTGCTCGGCTGAAGGGCCCGGCTCACTCCCCGTAAGGAGCTTCATCTTCATTGAGCACCCCAAGTACGGTATCGGGAGCCTTACGGACAAGGTCGAGGAGAACGAGAGCTGGCCCGTGGGGTTTGCGGTCTCCCCGCTCCCAATGCCGCAATGTGGCCACGCTGATGCCGAAGGCCGCAGCAAACCGCTCCTGGGTCAGACCGGTCTTCTCCCTGACAACCTTCACGTCTATGGGCCGAGGTCTATAAACCCTTGCCCCGACGTCTTCCCCCCCCATGTAGGCGATGGCTTCTTCAAGCCCCCTCCTGATACTGTCGAAGTCTGAATGCATCGTAATTCCACCTGATTGGTTATAAGGACATTAACCATCTGCCGAAGACCGTTCATGTCCGCCTTCGTCAGATTTTTCCTCTCGCTTTTGCTGAAAAGCGTCAATAGAAATAATGGCATGCGCGGATCATGATAAAAGTATATGACACGAACTCCGCCGCTCTTGCCTTTGTTTCCTTTCGCCCACCGCAGCTTTCTGATCCCACCGGAGCCACGCACGATGCTTCCGGCCTGGGGATGCATCGACAGATAGAAGACGAGCGCATCTCGCTCATCAGAAGTCAAGAGATTATCTGACCGACGAATGAATTCAGGAAGCTCTACGACTGTGACATTCATACCCCAATATAATCCATTGGATTATATTGGCAAAACACGGAATCAATGAATGCCCCGGGGTACAGGAGGAAGTGTTCAGTGCTGGGGGGGGGATCATTTGGTATGGCCATCTAGAAACCCTGCAGCCACGGCCTGCTCCGGGGCTGACCCAGAACTCTGGGTGGGAACCTTACTCGATCCAGTGGCGTTCTGCCCCCGGCGGACAATTTCTTTTGATACGTTATTTTGTAGTTTAGCATGAAGTGGCAGAGATCAATCAGCGCAATCCAGACACCTTTATTTCGGCAGCCATAACTTTTCAAGAAAAGAAACTAATGGGCTCAAGCATATACTTCTGCGCACCTGTCAACGCGCTTGTTGAGGGTATATACAGGCAAAAAATCCCGTTTACCGAGATCAAGAAACATGGGGATTTCGGATTGGGTACCTTTGACGACCTCGACGGAGAGATGGTGATGTTTGACGGGAAGATCTATCAGATCACATCCGATGGTGTTGCGGCAATGGTTGATGACGCCACGCTGACACCATTTTCCTGCGTAACGTTTTACTCGCCGGTCAGTCATGACCGCCTTGATAGGAGAACGCCCTATCCGGATTTTCAGGCTTGGCTGTACAGCCTCCTTCCGTCCCTGAACATTTTTTACGCCATCCGCATCGAGGGGACCTTTTCTTCCATGAAAGTCCGCTCAGTACCCCGTCAGGAAAACTACCGGCCCCTCGCTGAGGTCGCAAAAGACCAGCCAATTTTTGAGTATCAGGAAATCGAGGGAACGCTGGTCGGATTCTATACCCCTGCGTTCATGGGCTCGGTCAGTGTACCCGGCCTTCATCTCCATTTTCTTTCGCGTGACAGGCACCATGGCGGGCATCTGCTTGAGTGCACTCCTGCAAACATCAATGCGGGCATACAGTTCATCACAGCTCTTGAGCTGGCAATGCCCATGAATTTCGATTACCTCTCATGCGATTTCCAGCGTGATGTGGAAAGAGACCTGGAAAGTGCCGAGCGCTGAAGTCATTGAACTGCCGGATATCAGTGATCAACACGCATGGAAATGTCCTGCTTTCCGTTGTATATCCCAGTCGTCACACTGTCGGCATACTGCCCCATGAGAGCGGCAGCAAGGCGCATGAGAGGATAGACAATGAACACCAGGGCAAGGGCCGCGTGCTGAAAGCCGAGCAGAACATTCACCGGAAAAGGCGGGGTGTCCTCAAGGCCATAGGTCAGATTGGGCGGTTTTTGATTCATGGCAGCTCTATTGATGCTCCACGCCGGAACAAAAGGGTCAGAACATTCATTCCATCCCTTCGTGTATAACTGACAGCATCGCTGAACTGCCGGATGAAATAGCCGCCAAGGCCTCCGATTTCCCGATCCTCTATCGCAGCATCTGTTTCAGGGTCAGGAAGCGTAAGGATGTTGAATGGGATACCTGAATCGGACAGTTCAATCACGAGTGACTCATCCGTAACCCTGCACGCCACATCAAGCATGCCTTCAGTATCAGGGTATGCATAACTGCAGATATTGACAACAGCCTCTTCAACGGCAATGTTCAGCCCGAATTTCCGGGAGTCTTCCAGCCTGAACCGATCGGCACAGTCCTCCACGAAACCGACTATCTCCTCAAGCCGGTCAAGCTTCGCATCAACCCTTATCCGTTCTTCCGGCATCATCGTCTACTCTTCAGCTGCGCCAAGCGCACTCTGCACGGTATCGTGCATTGGAAAGATTGTTCCGAAACCGGAGATCGCAAACACGTCCTTGACTGCACCGCCAATATTGGCAAGCAGCATAAGACCCCCGAGGCTTTTGACTCTTTTGCCAGTCATGAGCAAAGCCCTCAAACCGGCACTGCTGATATAGTCGAGCTTGCCGAAATCAATGATGAAATTCTTTTCCCCTTCGTCCATCATCCCGGCAAGTTTTTTTTCATACTCGGGAGCCGTTACGGCGTCCATCCTGCCGATGACAGCAACAACCGTTGCCGCTGTTTCTTTTTGTATCTGGAATTCCATTTTGACCACCTTTCATTTATTGTTCTTTTAAGATCAATGTGAGCCTGTTTTGACCACCATCCCGCTTGTATGCAATGCTCCGGGTAAGATTGCGGATGATCGTCAGGCCCAGTTCGTCCGGCAGGGCTGCCGATTCAAGGATGTTCTCCTCTGCTCCTCCGCTCTCGACCAGAAGCTTTATCTCCCCGGTCTTTTCCGAATGGGTTATGGCCAGCTCGATCGCCGTGGAGCGCAGGGTATCTGCGCATATCTGCAAGACCTCTTCGACGAGCAGCTGCAGACTCTGTCGGGACTTCAGCGGAAGGATCTGCTTTTCACAGAACAGCTCAATTTCCGCATTCATGGCATATAGATCGTAATCGGGGGAAGCAATCCGGTAGTTGAAGCTCCTCACCCGATTGATGAAGATTTTCGTCCTCTCCTTCTGGGGGTTGTCAAAGATCTGCTCAGGGGGCCCCTCCTCATAAATCACACCCTCGTCCATATAGAGCACCCTGCTGGACACATCCCTTGCAAACTTCATTTCATGGGTAACGATGAGCATGGTCATACCGTCCCGGGCCAGACGGCGGATGACAGCCAGCACCTCGCTTACCATGGTAGGATCAAGTGCAGAGGTCGGCTCGTCGAACAGAATGATTGATGGCTCCATCGCCAGGCAGCGGGCAATGGCTACACGCTGTTTCTGGCCTCCGGACAGCTCATCGGGAAAACTGTCAGCCTTTTCAGCAAGCCCTACAAGCTTGAGCAGCTCGAGCGCCTTTTTCTCCGCCTCCTGCCTGCCGGTCTGCAACAGCTTCACAGGACCGAGGGTCAGGTTGTCCATCACGGAAAGATGCTGATACAGGTTAAAGGACTGGAACACCATGTTCATCTTCCTGCGGATGGCCGGTACATCGGCTTTGGGATCAAGAATATCGACTCCGTTGATGACAATCGACCCTCCACTCGGACGATCAAGCAGGTTGATGCATCGCAGGAATGTGCTTTTTCCCGTACCGGAGGGGCCGATGATTGAAATCACTTCTCCTTTCCGGACGGTTATGCTTACATCGCGGAGTACTTCAAGTGCCCCGAACTTCTTGGAAAGATGCTTGATCTGTATCATGCTGCAACGGTTCGGTTCCGGTGTTTTGGGGCCATCATGCCTTCAAGGTATTCAAGCAGGCGCATGAGAGCCCATGAGAGGAAGAAATATAATGCCGCTACCATAATGAGCGGGAAAAAGGCATCGAAGGTACGGCTTCGGATGATATCTCCAGCTTTCGTCAGATCCTGCACCGCGATATAGCCCACAATCGAGGTCATTTTCACCAATGAAATGAACTCCCCTTTGTAGACCGGCAGGATGCGCTGCAGGGTCTGCGGCAGAACAATGAAGTAAAACGTTGCCGGCCCGGTAAAGCCCATCGCGATACCCGCCTCGGTCTGCCCCCTGTCGATACCCTCAATGCCGGCCCGGAAGATTTCCGCAGAGTAGGCTGCAAAGTTCAGTCCGAAGGCGATGACTGCCACCAGCACCGGGTCGATGTTGACGGAGGCAAAGACCACATAGAATACCAGCATCAGGAGCACCAGCACCGGCGTGCCGCGAAGCAGCGAGATGAAAACTCCGGCCGACACCCTCAGGACATTGAGGCGTGACATTCTCATAAAACAGACCAGGGCGCCGAAGAGGGTTCCAAGCAGTGCGGAAAACACGGAAATGACAAGGGTTGTCCGGAACCCCTCAAGGATGAGCTGCCAGCGGTTCTCCAGCAGGATGTTGCTCCGGAAACTTTCGGCAATCCCCGCAAGGAACGACTTCCCATCCTTTACACTGCCGGCTGTCGAGGGCTGAGGTAGTGATGCAATGTTCTTTTTCAGGGCAAAGAGGTTGGCTCCCTGTTCATAGTAAGGGTCGGAAAAAGCCACCTTTTTGCGCCGCTCAGGGGTAATTGCCATCACGGCGCCGATCATGTCGATTTTTCGGCTTGCAAGAGCGGCTATCATGCTCCCGAACTCGATATTCACATAGGTAATCTTACGCCCTGTGTACAGCCCGAACCTGTCGAGCAGTTCGATGGAGTATCCGGTAAGCCGGTTATCGATAAGTGCGCAGAACGGCATACCGTTATCGCTGACAATACCAACCCGGAGCACTTCGTTCTCTGCCGATGCCGGAATCTCCGGCATCCGGGTTCCGCCTTCCTTCATCCAGTAGCGGACCATCGCGTCCTGCCGCCCGTCAGCCTTGATGTCCCGGAGGAAATTGTTGAATGCGCTGCGCAGTTCGGTCTGTTCGTAGCGGAACCCCATGCCGAGCGGGGTTGCAAGCAGCTCATCCCCCAGAACGGCAAGGTCATCGTTCTGGCGTAGCATCACCATGAGTTCGTCATCACTGTAAATGGCAGCGTCTGCCTTTCCCGACTTCACCGCCAGCAAGAGATCAGACGGAGACTGGTACTGGAGTATCGTGGCCTCAGGCCAGGCTTTCATGGCATAGCGCTCATGGATGGTGCCCTGAAGGACCCCTATCCGCCCAAGCCTGAGGTCATCGGGTGAGCGGAGGGTTGCGCCGTTTAAAGATGTTCCGGCTACCAGCGACGCCGCAACGAAAAGAAGTGCGGATATCATGGCCAGCTTTCTCATACCGCTGTCTTTATCCGTTTGAATTTCGGATCCGTCCTTCGTTCAAGATATGCCATCGACTGCAACAGCAGCCAGGAAATTGAAAAGTACAGTATTGCTACCATGATGAGGGGAAAGAATGCATCGAAAGTCCTGCTCCGGATGATGTCGCCTGCTTTCGTGAGGTCCTCGACAGCGATGTATCCGACGATCGAGGTCATTTTAACGAGCGAAAGGAACTCGCCCTTGTACACCGGCAGGATGCGCTGGATGGTCTGAGGAAGGATGATGAGCAGGAAGGTACGAAGCCGGGTGAACCCCATGGAAATCCCCGCCTCACGCTGCCCATTGTCGATGCTCTCCACGCCGCTCCGGAAAATTTCGGCCACATAGGCTGCAAAATTCAGCCCGAAGGCAATGACGGCAACAGCCACAGGATCAATGGAGACCGATGCGAACACGACATAAAAAATCAGCATCAACAGCACCAATACAGGCGTTCCCCGAAGCAGGGAAATGAACACCGATGCCAGCGTCTTCAAGGTTTTGGCCGATGACATGCGCATGGCGCATACACCCGCCCCGAGCACCGTGCCGAACAGAGCTGAAAGCACCGAAATGATTACGGTGACTCTCAGTCCGCTGAGAATCAGTTTCCAGCGGTTTTCCTTTATGATATTATTCTGGAATCCGTCCACAATGGGCTGAATGAAGGAGTATGCAGCACCCGGAGCGTCGTTTCCAGCGACAGCCTCAGCTCCCCCCGTCTTCATGACGAAAGCGCTTGCCCCAATCTCATAATATGGATCAGAAAAACTGATCTGGAGTGCCCGTTCCGGGGTAATCATGAGCGTGCTGGCAATCATGTCAATCTTGTTCGTGGCCGCAGCTGCGATCAAGTTGCCGAAATCCATATCACTTGTCTTGATCTCCTTGCCGAGATATGCGGCAAACCGTTCTGCGAGCTCCTCGTCAAACCCTACCAGGCGGTTGTTTTTGACAATCATGAACGGAAGCCCCTTGTCGCTGACAACCCCGACCCTCAAGACGCCATTGGCCCTTGTGCCGGAAATGGAGGGCATTGCATCCTCACCCCGGGTGATCCAGCGGTCGACCATATCATGATAGACTCCGTTTTGACGGATGTCTTGAAGAAAGACATTGAATTGCTCCCGAAGGCTGTCATTCTGCTTATTGAACCCCATGGCCACGGGTACGGAGAACAGGACCCCGCCCTTGAGCTCAAGGGACGGGTCTGCCCTGAAAATCTCCCGGAGGGTCTCGGTTGTGTATATACCCGCGTCCACCTTGCCGCTCTTGACGGCAAGAATGATGTCGGATGGGGTCTTGTACTGCAGGAGCGTTGCGTTCGGGTAGTGACTGAGTGCATAGGTGTCATGCGTGGAACCAAGCAGCACGGCAACCCGCGTGCCGTTCAGATCAGGAGCTGAAAGTGATGCCCCCTCCGAAACCGGTGTCGCAGGAGCAGCGGCTGAACGGAGCACAAGCGCGGAAATGTCATTCTGAAGATAGGGCCTCGAGAACAGGATCAGCTTCTTTCGCTCTTCGGTGACATTGAAGTTAGAAAGGGCAAAATCAATCTTGCCCGCCTGCAGTGCCGGAATCAGGGCTCCGAACGGCATGTCGACAAGCGTGATTTTTTTCTGGAGCCGATTGCCGATCATCCTGGCCAGCTCAATGTCAAGTCCCGTGATTTCTCCATTCGCGTGATAGGAGAATGGAGCCAGGGTAGCGCAGGTCCCCATCCGAAGCTCTGCTTCGCCTTTCCTCCCGACTGCATTCGATTCCTGAAGGGAGCCGCCATCCCCGTCGATCCATTTCTTTCTGAGTATGGCAAGAGTGCCGTCTTCTGTGAACGCCCCAATCGCCTCGTTCAACTCCGAAGCAAGCGCCGTATTACCCTTCTTGAGGGCTGCGGCAACCTCAAGCTTCGCCACCGGTTCTCCAAGAATCACAAGCCCCGGCTCTTGTCGGGCAATATTCTCGAGCACGCTCCTGTCATAGATAAATGCATCCGCCTTTCGGGTGTTCAGGGCAACGGCAGCATCGGCTGCATTTTCCATCACAAGGAACTCTGAATCGCGGAACCGGCGGCGCGCGGCAAGGTCTCCGGCAGAACCCGACAGCACCGCAACCCGTTTCCCGTCGATATCCTTCAGTACCCTTACCTTGCCATCACCGTGGGGAGCTGCGGTCTTGACCAGCATAACCTGGGCGTTCTCGAAATAGGTCTTTGTGAAATCAACCGATCGCTTCCGCTCAGCCGTGGCCGTCATACCGGTAATCACCAGATCGATCTTTGCAGACTGAAGCGCAGGAATAAGCCCCATGAACTTCATGTTATGGAACTCTACCGGCCGGCGGAGAACCCGGCCGATGATGCGTGCCAGTTCTCCGTCGAATCCGCTGACCTCTGCATCCCTGTCCATGAACGACATCGGTTCCCTTGTGGCGGTGACACCTATTTTAAGTACCTCCCCCTTCGTCGGCACCTCAAGCGTGCGTTCCTCATATGGGGACAGGTCCTTTTTAAACCACCGCCTGCGCATGTCGGCAAGCGTACCATCCTGGTGGAGCGAATCGATGATGCCGTTCAGGGTCGTGAGGAGTGCTGGATTGCCTTTTCTCAGGGCAATGCATGTATTCTCGTTGCGGAGCGGTTCTTCGAGGACACGGAATGCAGTATGCTTCTTTGTTACCTGCAGCGCCGTGGGATAGGCTGTGACGATTGCATCCAGCTTGCCGGACATCATCGCGGTGACGGCGTCCATGACGTCATCGAAACTCTTGATATCGGCTTCAGGAAACATCTGCAGCGCCAGCTCTTCGCCGGTCGAACCGGTCATCACTCCAATCCTTGCGTCGCGGGCATCCTCAATCGAGCGGATCTCCTGCGCATCTTTGCCGCAGCCGGAAAGCAGGGCAAGGATAAAAAGGACCGGGAACCATCTATGCATGCGCCCCTTCATTGAGCCACCATTGCGGCGATGCCGCCCGTATAATAAGGCTCTGAAAAGAGTACCTTTTCTGAGCGCTCTTCGGTAATGGTGATGCAGGCTGCAATCATGTCTACCTTGCCGGACATCAGGGCCGGGATCAGCGCGCCGAAGTCCATGTTCACGACCTCCAGCTGCTGGCCGAGCCCCGCAGCTACACGCCGGGCAAGCTCGATGTCATACCCGACAACCATCCCGCTGCCATCAACAAATGAAAAAGGCTCAGTCACGCTTGAAGTGCCGAGGCGCAATATTCCGTTGTCACCGCTTGAGGCGATTTCGGGCATCGGAGGCGGACTTCCGGATACAGGAAACCAGCGCCGCAGCATCTCCGTACCGGTCCCGTCCGTCTTCAGCTGGCCCAGCGTCCTGTCGATGGCCTGCTTGAGCGGGGCGTCATCTTTACGGACAGCAAAACCATACTGGTCGACCGTGATCATCTCTTTGAGAATGACAAGCCCATCGACCTTTGCGGCAATGTTTTTCAGGATGGGCTCATCATATGCCAGCGCATCCGCCTTTCCCGTTTTCACGGCAAGAGCCCCGTCCATAACGGTGTTATAGTACTGGAACCGTGCATCGGGCAGTTTTGAGAGCACCAGCTTGTCGGCAACAGTTCCGGTAGGAACGGCGAACTCTTTTCCTGACAGCTGCTGCAGTGCAGTGATTTTCTCCCGCTGGCTGCATCCGCCAAGCACAATGAAGAGGGAGAAGAGCACAATCACCAATACTGAAGGTCGCAATTTATTCATGGTGTCTTGATTACGGGTGGATTCGTCTATTATTGCTGTCAGCTTTTACTTATAATCAGCGGGGCATCAATTGCTGAACTTGATATGCCATTTCCCGTGTATTGCAGCGCAACCATCGTGATGTCGTCCGACTGCGCCGCCCCTTCTGCAAACCCCGCCACACTGGAGCGGACGGCATGGACCATATCTTCCACCGCCATGGAGAAATCACCCTGCAGAATCTCCAGCAGGCGCTGCTCCCCGAACAGTTCATCCTCCCTGTTTTTTGCTTCGGTGACCCCGTCCGTATAGAGGAAGAATACATCACCGTTGCGCAGTGTGATGCGTTCGGTCTCGTACCCGGAATCCGGCACGGGTCCAAGCAGGAATCCCGGCTTCACATCCAGATAACGCACACCGCCCGAACCGACGAGGAGCGGCGGGTTGTGGCCTGCATTCGAAAAGATCAGCTCCCCTGATGCGGTATCGAGTATGGCGCAGAACACGGTAGCGAACATGCAGCTCTCATTATCTTCGGCAAGGATGTTGTTCACATGCTCAAGAATCACACCGGGATCTCTCAACCGCTGCGCCTCCGACTTCAGAAGCGTCTTTGCAACCATCATGTAGAGTGCCGCAGGCACCCCCTTGTCTGCAACATCGGCAATAAGGAAACAGAGATGACTGTCATCGATGAAAAAGAAATCATAAAAATCTCCACCGACCTCTTTGGCCGCATCCATCGATGCAAAGATATCGAACTCGGGGCGCTCAGGGAATGCCGGGAAGATACGGGGCAGGAGGCTCGCCTGAATGTCGGTGGCCATCTGTAGCTCACTCTGTATCCGTTCTTTCTGTGCCGTAGTTTCCGTCAGGTTGCGGATATACTCTTTCAGTGACTTCCCCATCATGCGGAATGAACTGGTGAGCATGCCGATTTCATCGTTCGAGCGGACAGCAGGCAGTTCCACATCGAAGTTACCTGAAGCCATCGGCCCCGTTGCACTTGCCAGCGCCCTGAGCGGAAGGGTTATGGAACGGGTGGCCATGGCCACAACCAGCGCAAGAAGCAATAGGCCGCCAGTGCCAATCCCTGCCATAGTCAGGCTCAGGCTCCTTACATTTTCGAACAGTTCCGCTTCAGGAAAAACAACAGCCAGAGTCCAGCCTGTCGAACGGATCGGAGCATAATACATCCAGCCCGGTTCGTCCGTCAGGGAGTGGTGCACAAAACCCGACTCTCCGGCAATCATCTTTCTTCCCATCTCCCGCAGCACAGGATCTCTTCGCTCTTCGGCAATGCTGAAAATGGACTCGTTCATGATGAATGAACTGTCAGGATGGGTGAGCACCATGCCGTTGCGCGACAGGAGCATCGCATAGCCGGTTTTGAGGATTCTGACGGAAGAAATCAGCTGGGTCAGTGAATCAAGCCGGATATCTGCCGATACCACGCCCTTAACCTCCCGTTTTCCCCCACTCGAATAATAAAAGGGAACCGAACAGGTCGCCATGGTCGCATTCCCGCCTCCATCGTCAAAATAAGGCTCGCTCCACACCGGCGCCTGCAGCTCGACGGGAATCTGGTACCAGTCCTGATAAAGGTACGGCACATACCGGTAGGAGGCATCAAGACGGATTGCCTTTACCGCTCCTTCGTCACGGAACAGGTAGGGCGCATAGAGGCGCTCCTGCTTATTGAATGCATAAGGCTCGAATGCAATGGCCGAACCATAGACCGACGGGTTGGCATCAAGCATGCTGCCAATGAGAGAAACAAGGCCCTCTCGACTATATTCTGCTGTATCGAGTGAGCGTGCCATCCCCTCCGTCACCTTCGCCACCGAAACCAGCTCTGCGTCCACCCTGTTAGCCAGTGAAGATGCCAGATTGCGGGCATTCTCTTCAAGCTCCATTTCAAGCATGCTCCGTGATTGCAGATAGTTGACGACCAGCGTTACGGCGAAAATTCCCGCGCTGCACAGGGTAATCACCACAATCATTCGGATGACAATGCTCTTACTGAACCGCATCATGTCTCCAGGTAAAATCGGCATAGTCCGGATACCCCCCTATCAGCCCTGCACGCTGCATGGCATTTCCCGCATCATGGTAGTCCTTCCGATCCAATGTTCCGGACGGCAGTTTGCCGAAAGCCGTACCGGGCATGATAATGTCGCGCATCCGGTTCAGCATCCACTTCTGGTGCATCCGGTTTGCCGGTACATGAGCACGAAGCATATATTTCATTACAATATCAAGTGCCTCTTCAGGATGATCGAACGCGTACTGCCACCCCTCCCGTGAGGCATCCGCAATGGCTGCAGCCAAAGCAGGATCGCCCTTCACGGTCTTTTCAAGCCCGTAAATCCCGTCTTCCGGGAAGTTCACGCCCTGTTCGCTCAGAAAGACCGCATTGAGTTCATCGGCGTCCACCCCTGAGTTCAGGATCACGTGATACTCGTTGTACCACATCGCCGAGGTCACCTCAATCCCCCCGCGCAGGAACAGGTTCACCGTATTTGTTAGCGGTACCTGACGGATCGTAATGCCCCTGCGGGAAAACAACGTCAGTGGTGGAATCGATAAATCTCCGTCCCACAGTCCGACCTTTTTTCCGTTCATCCCCTGCAATGAATCAATCCTGCTGGATTTCCTTGAAATCAGCATCATCGAAGACCGCTGGATAACCTGACTTATGTTCACAAGACGTATCCCTGCATCACGATGCCGCAACGCCGTGGTCAGCCACATCACCGCATAGTCGGCCCTGCCGCTCTGTAGGGCCTCGACTGGCGAATTGCCCGAGCCTCCGTTCAGGATAGTCAGTTCAACCCCGTAACGGCGGTACAGCCCTTTTTCAAGGGCAACATAATACCCGGCAAACTGTGCCTGCGGGCTCCAGAGAGGGATGAGGGAAGCTTTTTTAAACGGGGGTTCTGCATGGAGCAGGGAGGGATATGCAGCAAGGGAAAGCAGCGCAACAACAACCATCAGGCTGAATGCCTGGAACAGTAAGGAACCTGTTGATCGCTGGCGTTCGTGCATGGCACCGAGGGACTGGAGTTGCAAGAAAGACATGGACAGGTTAAGAAAGCCAAAGACCCCGGCTTGTAATCATTGCATAAGATGCAGCTGGAGATATTCCAAGGCCGAAGAATCACCTGGGACTGAACCTATCTTGGGAGCCAGTCATCATGACAATCCTCAATCCCTCAATGTGGATGAAGGGAAGGCTTCTGTCTGCTCTAATGACATGAGGGTCTCCTTTTGATCCCAATGGTTGAATGTATCCAACTATTACGATCACGACTACTTCAATAAGTTACCCAATACAGCAAGAAAACCCAACACAGTCTCCGGCAGTACCGCACCCGTTGGCACCGCTGGCTTCGTGGCGGTTTGGACTAGCTGGTAACCACCAAAGGCGGCGTAACCAGATACCGGGTCTATGTCCTGAAATACCTCCACATCTCAGGAGCCACCCTGCGAACCTGATGCCGGAGCGGTTTATGATCGCTCCGGCATCGCACAGGTAAGGCGGGCAGAGAAGATACCCCAGGGATGGGGGTTACGGAGGTTAGGGCAGGCACGCTACAATGCTGCGGGTATCAGCCGGTATGGCGTTCGAGAAAAGCCGCAGCATGTTTCTGGGCAGCAGCAGAGCCTGGACTGACCCAGAAGCCGACATGCGATCCGAATTCGATCCAGTGGCGTTCTGCTCCCTCAATGCTTTCATATGCATAGACACCATCGTAGAACTTGACATCGGCATCATGGGTGCCATGGATGATGAGCGTCGGGCATTGTATGCCGCTCAATGGCAGTCGGGTATAGGTCCTGTAGATTGCCATATCATTATCCGTTCCGCCCTTACGGGGCTTGTACGGGTACATGGTGTTCATGAAGGCATCTACGAATTCCAGGGCGGATGGAGTATTGAGGGCAAAGTCGATATGCGTTTTCATCTGCTCCTTGGTGTAATACGCCTCGGTAACGAACAGCTGCTTCAGGAATGAAGCCGGACTGATCTTTTCCATCATGCTTGTTAGCTTTTGACCAAAGCTGTTGAGAAAGAGCGCTTCGGCAACCGGGCCGACCTTTTCCGGAAGGTCGTAATAACCACTGACGCCATCAATGGCAATCATTGCCGATACCCGTTCGGGATGGCGCATTGCGAAAACATAGCCTGGAGGGCCTCCTGCAGATGCACTGACGACAACAACCTTCTCAATCCCGAGATGGTCCAGAAGTGAAGCGAAGAGGTCGGCCTGCTCTTCAATGCTCCGGCCACTTTCAAGCGGGGTACCAAGGTAACCGGGGCGGGACGGGCACAGGATGCGAAAGTTGTTCTCATTAATCCATCGTGCAGCCATGACCCGTGCCTGGTCATAACCTCCAACGCCTCCATGCACGACCATGACGACCGGACCATTCGATCCTGTCAATGAATATTCAATTATACCGGCCTTGGTCTCGACGGCAACCGGATCAGCAATGATCCCGGGCATTAATTCGATCTTCTTGTTCATTGCATTCTTTTCATTATGACTGTTAGTGATACCGACAGTGCCTGTGGGGTGCTTCCTTTCCAGCTGAGCAGTGAGGGTGAAGTCTGCGTGTTTGCTGTTGTAACTGGGCCATGAACATCACGCTTGCCCATGATTTGGAAATCATAGTTCCTCGGTGTTCGTGCGATTCTGGTTCTTCTTCTGGAGAACCAGGCGGACATTATCGATATAGCCTCCGTTCGACGGTATGGTAACGCATGTCGCCTCCCCCTCAAAACCAATTTTTTCTGCCTGTTCAGACGAAATCCGGAGTGTGATCGGGCCTGTCGGAAGAGCTTCAAAGTCATAGAAGCCATCATAACCCGATAGCGTTGTGCCTATTGTCTTACCATCTGCGTCGACCGCCTCGATGATAATACCTGAAACGGGTCGAATCATCTCCCCTTGAACCTCACAGACAAGCCCTGAAACTTCACCAGTTATCCATACAGGGAAATCCAGCTCAAAGGGACATCCCGGACGCGGAACAAGACGATATCCCTTATCTGCCGCAACATAAGAAAGATCTGGTAAGGTTGCCGGAGAGAGGGTGATGTTGGCAGGAATATTCGAGGCAATGTTATTTAAAAAAGCAATCCCCGTAGAATCACTTGTTGCCGGATGGTCATACCGATTGACAAAATAACCGACATCAGGTATGACCTCTTCACTTTCATCTTTTTGCCTGTTCTTGTTCTCATCGATGAATGCCATAGCAGACACGGCAGAATATCCGCTACCCGATGATCCATCCATCACCCATGAAGATCGCCTCGGTTCACGCGTAAAATTCATTGACAGATTGAGACCTGCGCCCCAGACACTATCGCTGTTATAGTTAAGGCTGATACCAAGCAGTGCCGACCGCCCCTGTTTATTCATTGACAGCAACGCCCGCCAGGTCTGTTGCGGGAAGTTATAGTTGAATCCATTGGTCAGTATGATATCGTCCCCAAGGTCTATGTTACCGCTCATTATCAAATAATTCCACTGGCGTTCGGGATGGAGCTGATAGTTCACTTCCCCAGTCCAGTGCAATGCGCCGTTCATCCAGGAAAAAGAAGATGTTCCTTCACTGGTTTCCAGTGTTGTCCCGTACAGCATTTGCTTCTGTAAGTAAATCCTGTGGGAGTGAGTGATCCCAAAGGTCTGGTTATAATTTGATATTCCCCAAGATTCATTGCGTTGTTCATCGTCAATGATTTGTCTCCGGTAATCCGTTGAAAAACTTGTCGATGGAATAAACGGAAATAAGCGAATCCCTCCCGCACGGACTTCCAGTTGATCCCGGTAACCGACCGATCCGCCTGTTGCCACCCAATTGCTATCGAGGCTTGCATACCTGCCGGACAGCGACACGCCTGCAATGCTGGTCATAACACCTACCTGCATTGCTTTTGATGATTGCTGAGTGTCAAAGGCCATGTCGGCATCTATCTGCATTGATTGCAGGTAACCGCTCACCCCTGAGCCGAGATATGAATGATTGACCCCTTTTATTTTAGCTGATGCAAGATAATTGCTGAAGGTAAGCCATTCAGTGAGGCCAAGAGTGCTTTTCCAGGCCATGAGTGGGCCGGGTCGGTTGCTATCATCCTGAAGCGAGGTATTTCCATTTAACAATAGCGAATGCCTGGACGGGAAAGAGAGGCTCGCCTGATAGGCCCACTGGCCCGGTTTCATCATGTTCTGACCGATATTGTAGTGATAGGATTCTGTTCGGCGTTCACCTTGTGGCCCGTTGAATACCAGTTGCAGCTCATTCACTCCGTAATTCAGCGGAATATCAACGAATTCATACTCGTTGAATGAGTTGGACGGCCTGTAATCAAGCAACGCACCATTGCGAAACAACTGGACATCCCATCCGGGTCCGAGATAGCCCTTTAAGGAGACCAGATCAAAAAGTGATGGCGAAGAAATTGGGTAGCTGCTCACCAGACCACCAGGCCCAATGACCGCAGTACCAATAAGCGGAAGGTTATTATACTGCGACAGATCGCCAAACGCTATGGTCTTCGCACCAAGCGGACCAAGGAGATTACCGTCCGGGTCAACTCGTTCAAGTCGAAGACGCCCGTCCTCAATCAACAGCCCAGGATCACTGCTGTTTGCAATCTGGCCGGAAAAATCAGCATGAGTGTTCATCCAGAGCAGATCTCCTGTAATACGAGTGTAATGCGATGCGTTGTATTGTTGAGGAGATTGAGGGCTGCGGGACACAAAGGATGTTCGCAGTGACACATCGACACTTGCGCCATTTAACACACTGTAGGGGAACTTCATTCGGGAATACCCTGGGTCCTGATACACACCATAGCCCCATGTATTGCCCCCTGCCTCTTCACGGGCGATGCGTTCCTGCAATGGCAACGGCACAAATGGCTTCACTGCTACTGCTGCGTTGAGCCTGTTGACTTCAATATGCATGGACAGCCAGCTTGCAAGCATCTGGCTTTCGACATAGATATCATTTGCTGTCACAACGATGCGGCTCGTATCGCAGGAGCATGCATGCCCGGAAACAGAAACAGATGATCCCGGAATATCTAAAAGGAAGGTCTGTCCCGGCCTACCGACATATCCTGTCGCCTTTTTGGCATTGCAATCGACATCAATACCTAATTCCAGCAACCTGCTGAACTCGGTGAGGGGGATATATGAACGCTCTGGTGTAGCAAAGATCATGAACTCATCACTCAACGGTGTACGATACAGCGTCAAAAGGCAAAGAAGTGCATCATCGTCAGTGAATCCGCTAGAACTTTGCATTACCCCGGCTGAAGATTCATTCAGAGGACTTGGTTCTGAGGTACCGACAATAACCTCTTGCACCAGAGGTTCCGGTTTCAGTTCAGGCACAATTCCATTATCACCAACACCATCGTTCGCGGTAGGCTCTTCATGAACCTTAACAGGCTCAGGGTTTGGACATTCCACAACGCCCCCTCCATCTTCAGGCGATGGGACCTTTACAGTAGAATCTCGATGAACATCCTGATCTTCAATGGCGTTGGAAACATTATCAGTCTTTTCCGGCGGTGCTTCACTGATTGTTGGCGTAGGCACTGCCTGAACTGGCTGTGTGGCAGGAACGCCTTGTTCAGGATGGCTTGGTTGCTGATTTTCCAATCTTTTAATGCTCATATCTCCCCACATGTCGGACATGATGCTCAAAGAAAACCACTTCGCCAGCAGTGTAGTCGCAACATAAATGTCGTCAGACAAGGGCACGATGAGAGCGCTATCGAATGGAACAGAATGGCCTGCAACCATCGCCTTCGATGCACTGATATCGAGATTGAACTCCCCTCCGCTCAAGCCTCCATGCCCTGACGCCCGCCCATTTCCAAGATCCACATAGAGATCATAACCCATGAGATGGCTGAATGCTGCAAGTGGAAGGTATGTCGTATCGTTACGCTTCAACGCCAGAAGAGAATGGGCCGGCCAGTCTCCACTCACTATTGCCATATAGAACTGTGGCTTATCAACTGCCTGCAAGGAAGAGGCGCCAAGAGATATGAGTGCCAATTGCAACACAGACAATAGTAGAGCTATACGCAATCCAAGCCGCTGGCCATGGATGTCTGGGCGAGGCTTTTGGCGGGATGGCACGCGCCATAAAACAGAAAAGCGCCCCTTCAATCCTACCGGATAGGGCGCTTTGTGCGTATTGCGCATTGGCATCTACGTATTACAATAATGCCTGATGACTACAGAATGAGTTGGCCTTCAGCAAGGACATGGCGGTCAACACTGTCTAGATACCGGACTTTCAACGTTCCATGACCCAAGCGAATACCCTCAGGGTGACGGAGTTGCATCAGAATGTTTCTTTTAGCCAGCGGAGCCATAACAGAGACGCCAGCGACTCTTGCCACCTGAACGCGTTTAGTGCCGGGAACATCCCTTTCGACCTCAAGGATTCCTGCCGATGATCGTTTCCCATCCCGCTCAATGGTCATAGAAAGCAGCTGACCTCGCTTTGCATCTTCTACGACTTTAAGCCCGACAAGGCGGACCGCTAGATCAAGCTTTCCTTTACGCACAACGACCGGAATTGCAACCCCATAGACCGGGGTCAAATTAATCTTGAGTCCAGTAGTTGGCTGTTTTTCATCAACCGGTAAGGCTTCCTGTGCATTCGGAACGACGGCAAAATTGAGAAAAGAGCGGTATTCACCATCTTGCAAGGTAGCAGGCCTCATTGCCCGCAATCTTACAGTCTGAATCTGACGGGGTAGCAATACAACTCTTCGTGGAGTAAACCGGACCATCTCGTCCGCAAACTGCTCCCCAGGCCGAGGTTCATGAATTGATACAATGTCGCCATCCTCAAGCATTCTCATTCGCTTGAAGGACAATGCATAAGTAAGTTTATGATTGGAACTGTTAATAAGGGATATTTCAGTAGCTCGGACCCCATCCTCAAATAAAACGTATGGAGGAGCCACCCTCAAATCAAGAGGAGAAGACGCGAATTGTGTTGGTGACGATGGTGACTCTTCGGCGGGATCAGCAAGAAGCAACCTGGCCGGAAACAGCACGACTAATGCAAGAAATAGAGCGATCTTCATATAACAGTGATACGCCATAGCCGCCGTACATTAAAATTATAAATTGTAGCCGGCTCGATTCACTGAAAATAATCGAGCCGGCGATAGGGAGCTACGAAAAGAATGGGCATCGAGAACCCATATCCAGTCAATTACCCTCAAATATTTCCATAGGCAACAGTCACATCATATTGACCATTGTAGGTCCCTGAGAGCTGTCCAGCAGCCAAATTAAGAGTACCCCCAACACTGAAGGTATCTGTACCATCCGTACCAAGAACTGGCTGAGTAGCTACTTTAGAGGATGTCCAGGTATCCACCGTCATGGTGTTAGAGCCAATTGTGGTATGAGTAAGCGTAATAGATGCCGCAGGTAGCGTTATTACATAATTTGTGCTTTTATCTCCCGTTACCGAAAAATGACCAGGGCTGCAAGCGGAATAATTAGCCATTGAGACCCCAGTGCCGGTGACAGTGGGATTGGCACCAACCGCTGAGCCGGCCGCCACAACAACAGTTCCTGCCGCGGACCCAGGAATGATGACGCCGAAATTCAAAGGCGTGTCAACAGTCGTAATAGAGATATCATTCCTGATTAGTGCAGTAGCATTAGCTGTAACTGCATGCGCATCACTAAAGCCAAATGCCGACATCGAGAGCAGTGCTGCAACTGCCAAGAGTTTCTTCTGTTTCATCTTTCAATCTCCATATGAGGGTTTAATGAACGAGATGTTCAATGAATCGACTCTAAGTGAGTCATTCACTCATAAGTTTACGGGCATGAAATCCAGAATAAAAGAAACGAATACTCACTTTTTCTGACATGATATCACCGGGATATCATGTGTTGAGGACAAGAAGATGGGAGGAGAAACTGTACCCGGAACCACTGGCTGTCTTGATGGGTGTTTCAAGGGTTGGTGAAATCTTCTTACGAAGGCGGTAGACGAGGGACTCAAGAGCGCGGTGCGAAGACTCCTGTTTGGCATAACCAAGCGATTGAAGAATTCGGTCGCGCGATACCAAACCGGAGTGCCTGCCTGCCAGAAGAATCAGGAACTCCAGCTCCTTGCCGGTAAGCTGCACCGTAGCACCATCAGGCAACACAAGCTCCCAGCTGTTCCTGTGAAGTACCCATGTATCCGCCTCCAGTTCGGAAGGAGGTGTCTCAACTGTCAGTTCACCCTGGTGCGAATCATTGAAACGAGTAAGCAGGTTTTGGACTGATACCAGAAGTTCACGAAAATCGACAGGTTTTGAAAGATAGAGGTCTGCGCCGGACTCATAACCAAGCAGGCGGTCTTCAAGAGCAACTCTGGCTGTGAGCATGATGATGCGCATACGGGTATTTGCGCGAAGATACCTGGCAAGAACCAATCCATCCTGATCGGGCAGCGAAATATCAAGAATCGCCAGACCGTAAGATCCTTTTTTGACTTCATTGTAAAAGTCAATGGCCGTACCCACACCAATCACTTCAACTTCATGATGCTGGAGGTACATAATGATGCTTTCCCGGAGGTCGCAATCATCTTCCACGACCAATACTTTCTTGAGAACGAATGGAGGCTGACACATACGATAATGTGGAACAGGTGAATGACGTCATTAAGAGAGTAATCAAATAGAGCGACACTCTCACCTGATTTTATCTGATAAAACCTAGCCGGCAGCATCAATGGTGAAGCTCGGGATAGTCATAGAGACCGTCACTTTTTCCCCCTTTACCCAGTACATCCTCACGGTACCACCATGCTGCTCGACAATCTTACGTACAAGCCATAGCCCAATACCTGCTCCTGAGGTATTATTGGTTTTTCTGCCCCGGGTGTATTTCTCAAAGAGCTCGTCAATCTCGCCTTCATTCAGCATATCGGATTCATTGCATACGCTGATAAGAACACCTTCATCGATCTGCCTGCAATAGACTTCAATCATAGTGCCGGGAATGGAATATTTCCGGGCATTATCCAACAGGTTGAAAAGTGCCGTATTCAACAGGGGCAGATCTCCCGACATTGCCAATGCCAGCATCGGTGCTGCAACAAAAAAGGATTGAGCGGGGTACATCCATTTGATAGCGTCAACCTGCTGACGCACAAAATCTCTAAGAATAATGGTTTTAAATACGGTGGGGACCTTGGTATCAAGAATACGGCTTCGTTCTAATGAGACATCCATAATCTCAACAAGGCGCATAACGGCTCGCCGCATCTTCATAAGCGCAGAGGACTCATCCGATGTCAGATACTCTCGTGAATGCATTTCAAGAATATCAAGATTCCCCTGAATGACAGCCAGCGGTGTTCGATATTCATGGGAAAGCATGGACAGGAAGCTATTCTGCATCTCAGCCGATACCTGCTCGGCAGCAAGAGCTACCTCCAGACGTTCCTTGTTGTCCCGCAGCTCGCTCGTCATGTCGTCAGCAATCTCCTTGGCCCGCTTCTCTGCCTCCCGTGAGGCTTCGCCGAGTTGCCGTTCCGTGATGCGGAACCGTTCGGAAAGAGCGATTGAAATGAGGACCATATGAACCAGTGTGGCCGGTTCGATCATGTTGATGTCCCACCCTGGTTCGAGGGGGAATACGCCGATAAGGCGGAATATCTGGTAAAAATAGCCTAAAGTACTGATGCCGAAGGCTATGGTTATGAAAATGCCGCTCTGCGGCATGCTGACCAGAAGCTTTTTGCTGGTCAGTAGCAGCATGGCGATAAGGATGACGGTACCGACGAGGGCGAACGGAACAACTGATGCATAGAGCCCGAACGGCACCGACACAATAGTGAGGACTCCAGTTGCCGACATAAGGCGCATATAACGAAGAGTCCAGGGACCGGCTGAATCACGGAAAAGGTTGTGACAGAATTCAGAAAAGACAAGCAGCTGGGCGCCGATGCCCATATACACCATATAATCAGACAGAACGTGAGCATACGCGGGCAGAATGAGGGCCTGCATGCCGGCCACACCGAAATTGTTGATGAGCACCGTCAGGACATAGAGGGCGAAATACAGGAACAGCCGGTCACGGATCGAGATGAAAAAGATCAGGTTCATGACGCAGAGGACTGCGGCTATGCCGAGATAGCCAAACTGAAGCATGATGCTGTTGTAAGTGCTGTTCCTGATGCTTTCAGGGGTGGCGAGCACCCCCGTCAGGCTGATTGAGCCTTTGGAGTATACCCTCACGAACACGTCAACAGGTTCATCTGCTGGGAGTTCAAGCGGGACGATAAAATTCGGGTTCAGTACCGGTCGCTGGGCGACGGGGACGTCACTGCCGAGCATAACAGGACGGAAGGAGGAAGGAAGGAGTGGAGATTGGCCATGACACTGCACGTAAACCTTGACGCTGTTCGTGTAACTTGGCGAAAGGCTGAGCATCGCTTTCTCGGGAAAGCCCTTCTGCCTAATCATGCTGAAATGAATCCAATATGCCGCACGGCCATATCCGGCGTTGAGGTTTCCATCCATCGGTTGGAAATCTCCGCGCTCGAACGCTGCCAGAGCGTCCCTGAACTCCAGGTTCTCTGACGGATCCTTCAGCACCTCCATATGGCCTGCAATGTAATAGGAATCACCGGAACCAAGAACAAGTGGTTCCGTAGCGGCAGCGCTGGACGCTGGTGCCGGAAAAACTCCGGCAAGACCCAGCACCAGGCAGAAAAGCCATCGGATGGATTTAGGGGGGGAGATCATGCGTAAATATACGCAAAAAAAAGCCGGGCAGGAAAAAGATCCTGTCCGGCCTGGAAGCTTTTGCTATTCAGCAGGGATCAGTAACGATCGCGGCGGGGAGCTCTTTCTTCGCGGGGCTTAGCCTCGTTGACCATGATGGAACGGCCCTTGAAGTCCTTGTTGTGCATGGACTCAATGGCTTCGCGTGCTGCATCATCATCAGGCATCTCAACAAATCCGAAGCCCTTGGAGCGGCCGGAGAATTTGTCAGTGATGATGTTTGCGCTTGCTACTTCTCCAAACTCGGAGAAAGCGTCACGAAGGTCATCTTCGGAAATGGTGTAAGGCAGATTGCCAACATAAATGTTCATTATCAGTCTCAGTATACGCGTGCATTGATAAAAAGAGAGCAGGCAAGTAACCAAAGCACCAATTACTTGATAGCGCGATCAGCCAACCATTGGCTGATTTATGTATGGAGTTTACCTTTATTAACGGTAGTTTACAAGAACAAAATTTCCTCAGCGGATTATTTCTTCAGTAAAAGAACTCCTGCCGGAACCACAGTCGCCCTCCGGACGATAGTTTGACTTCTTGCTGCTTCAAGCACGGCAAGGTCTGTGGCAATGACGGCAGCTTCATTCAGGACCACATCGGCCATCTTCGGTGTTTTCTTGGCGGCCGGCTCCTGCTCCCCGTCCGTGGACCAGAGTTTTTCGATCTGCTTGATCTTCTCCGTTTCCAGCCTGAACGAGGACTCCTTCAAGGAGACCGACTTTTTCTTGCGGATGCGGTTCAGGGCAGCAAGGTCGGTGAGATAGCTCTGATAACGCCTGTTAGCGAGAGCCCGGGACTGGAACTTCTGGCGGAGCAGGAGTATGTCCGGAGCCATCACGTCGTCGATAGGACGGTAGAGGGTGCGTGTAACCGTGCTCCAGGGAAGGCTGCTGGTGTAGGTGTCCTCACCGATGGCCGTGGCATCAATCAGGGAGGGGATGGTGATGTCCGGCACAACGCCCTTGTGCTGGGTGCTCTCGCCCGAAATCCTGTAGAACTTCGCGATCGTCAGTTTCATCTGGCCGAGGTTCGGCTGACGAGGGAAAAGCGAGTACGGCCGCTGGAGGTTGATGATGCTCTGGACGGTACCTTTTCCAAACGTCCGTTCCCCGACGACGACTCCCCTGCCATAGTCCTGGATGGCTGCGGCAAAGATCTCCGAAGCCGAGGCGCTGTAACGGTTCACGAGCACGACAAGCGGCCCGGGATAGGTCATCTGGCGGTCCTCGTCGCGCAGGACCATCTTTCCTCCAGTTGAATTGCTGATCTGGACGACAGGCCCCGTGGTGATGAACAGCCCGGTCACATTGACGGCTTCCTCCAGAGAGCCGCCTCCGTTGTCGCGAAGATCGATCACCACGCCGTCGACCGCGGCAGCCGAAAGTTCTCCAAGTATGCGGGCGACGTCACGGCTCGTGCTGTTGTAGGATCCGTCATTCTTCTTCTGCGCTTCAAAATCAAGGTAGAACGAGGGTATGGTGATGACACCGATCTTCTTTCCATTCTGCTGGATGATGGTCTTGTGTGCTGCCTGCTCCTCCAGATCAACCTTGTCACGTGTCAGCATAATGACCTTGGCCGGTCCCCTTCCGGCCTGGCTTGCAGGAAGGATCTTGATGCGGACAACCGTTCCCTTCTTGCCCCTTATGAGCTTGACGACGTCATTGATGCGCCAGCCGACAACATCGACGATTTCCGTAATGCGACCCTGCCCGACGCCGATGATCTTGTCACCTTTCTTGAGCAGGTTGCTCCTGTAGGCGGGCCCACCGGGAATGACCTCATTCACAATGGTGTATTCGCTTTCTGTCTGCAGCTTTGCTCCTATCCCCTCCAGCGAGCGGCTCATATCAATCTGGAAGTTCTCGTACTCATCCGGTGAGAAGTAGTCCGTATGCGGGTCGAACGATGTTGTCAATGCATAGGTATAGGCATGGAACGCATCTTCCGGCTTCTGTCTGCGAAGAAGGTTCATCCTGCTGGTGAAGCTTTTTGCAAGAGTCGTGCGGATGGTCTTTGGGCTTTCCCCGGAGTATTTCAGGTTGAGCCACTGGTATTTCAGCTCTTTGCGCCAGAGTGAAGTGAGTTCACCGCGGGTGCGGGGCCACGGATCGTCCTTGCGCTGTACGGCGAGGGTTTCAGGTGCGGCAAAATTGAACTTGACGGTATCGGCCGCAGCCCTCATATAGCGCATCTTTTCGTATGCCCGTTTCAGAAAACGGTTGTAGATCGCAAATCCCGATGTCGGCCTGCCCGAAAGAAAATCATCGTCTATACGGTTGCCGTAAGCATTGCGGAGATACTCGACCTCTCCGGCAAGAAAATAGCTCCGGTTGCCATCAAGATTGTCCATGTATCTTGAAAAAACCTCCTGGGAAAGCGAATCGCCGACCGCCACCTTGCGGTAATGGTTTTCCAGCAGGTACTGGCTGATATACCTCGCGGCCTCCTCCTGGGCGGGAGTGGCCCGAAGCACGGCCGGTGCCGGTGCTTTCTTTACAGGAGTTTTCACATTGTTTGCAATGAGAGGCCAGGCCCCCGTAAAAACTGCAACAATGAGGATCAGGAGGGTTTTTCGGGACATCGTCGGGTATGAAATGATCTTAAGTGTTAAGCTGCTCTTGCAGCAGTGAATCGGTAATGAAAGACAAATTATTATATTGCGTCAGCCTGAAAAAACCTCAGGTACGATTCAGGCAGGAGAATACCGGTATTTACGCACATAATAATACAAAAGGGAGCGCATTCAATGCAAAAGCAAGCAGTTAGTTATAAATCATTGGGCCTCTGCAACAGCAGGGAGCTTTTCCAGAAGGCGGTCTCCGGCGGCTACGCCATTCCGGCCTACAATTTCAACAATCTCGAGCAGCTGCAGGCCATCATCATGGCATGTGCCGAGACAAAGTCCCCCGTCATCCTCCAGGTCTCCAAAGGTGCCAGGAGCTATGCCAACGAAACCCTCCTGCGCTTTCTTGCCCAGGGTGCGGTAGCGTATGCCGAAGAGCTTGGAAGCCCCATCCCCATCGTGCTTCACCTTGACCACGGCGACAGCTTCGAACTCTGCAAGGACTGCATCGAGTCGGGCTTTTCCTCAGTCATGATCGATGGTTCACACCTCCCGTATGAAGAGAACGTCGCACTGACGAAAAAAGTTGTCGAATACGCACACCAGTTTGATGTGACGGTTGAAGGCGAGCTCGGCGTCCTGGCCGGCATTGAGGACGAAGTCTCACACGCCGCCCATACCTACACCCAGCCTGAAGAGGTTGAGGACTTCGTTGCCAAGACCGGCGTAGACAGCCTCGCCATCTCGATTGGAACCTCGCACGGCGCATTCAAGTTCAAACCCGGCGAAGATCCCAAGATCCGCCTCGATATCCTTGAAGAGATCGAAAAGCGCATCCCCGGCTTCCCCATCGTTCTGCACGGCGCCTCATCGGTTCCCCAGGAACTGGTGAAAACCATCAACGAGCATGGCGGACGGCTCAAGGATGCCATCGGCATCGGTGAGGACCAGCTTCGCCTTGCCGCAAAATCGGCAGTCTGCAAGATCAACATCGATTCGGACGGCCGCCTGGCAATGACCGCAGCAGTCCGCAAGGTGTTTGACGAAAAGCCCGAGGAGTTCGATCCCCGCAAATACCTCGGTCCTGCCCGCGACTCCCTGAAACAGCTCTACATGCACAAGATCATCAACGTGCTGGGATCCAACGGTAAGGCCTGAGGCGAAGCTCTCAAGAGACCATAAAGAAAAAGGCGCTCCATATTCAGGGCGCCTTTTTCTTTTTGCAGCTCAGCGGCAGGTCCTCTTCCCCGTCTCAGTCCTTTTCCCCGGCAAAGTAGTCCATGAAGCGGATTGCCGAGTAGGCCAGAAGCCCTGCTCCTGTGGACAGGGCGTTTTCGTCAGGGTCGAAAGTCGGAGAGTGCAGCATGTTGGATCGGTCCTGTTCCGGAAGGCCTGTACCGATCTGCCAGAACGTACCGGGCTTCTCCTGCAGGTAGTATGCGAAATCCTCCGCCGTCATAAGCGGCTCGCTGTCGATGACGTTCTCCCTTCCAAGATATTCCGAACAGGCGATCGCCGCATGGCGGGTGATTTCCGGATCATTGTACAGCACCGGATAGCCCTGCCGTATTTCGACTTCCGCCTCTACACCCAGCCCTTCACCGACATGGCGGACGGTCTCGTGGAGTTTTTGATGCAGAAGCCTGCGCAGCTCTTCGTTCATCGTCCTCATGGTGCCGCTCATCACGACCTTCGAGGGGATGACGTTCGGAGCATGTCCGCCCTGGATTGATGAGATGGAAACAACAGCCGGCTCATGCGGAGGCGCTACCCTGCTGACCAGATGCTGGGCGGCGGTGATGATATGGGCGGCGGCAAGCACCGGGTCCGATGCCTTGTGCGGTGCAGACGCATGGCCGCCCTGCCCCGATACCGTAAAATAAAGCTCATCGGCGGCAGCCATGAAGCTGCCCCTGCAGAGGGCGACCTTCCCGGACGGAACATTCGGGAAGCAGTGCTGGCCGATGACGGCTGAAGGGCTGAATCGCTTGAAGAGACCGGCCTCAATCAGTGGCCTGGCGCCGCCCGGCGCTTTTTCCTCTGCAGGCTGGAAAATGAAGAGTACGCTGCCTGCAAGCTCGTCACGCATGCCGGCGAGAATGGATGCTGCGCCAAGCAGCATGGCGGTGTGCATGTCGTGGCCGCAGGCATGCATGGTGCCCGGATGCCGGGAGCTGTACGCGCAGGCATTTTCTTCCGAAAGCGGCAGGGCGTCAATATCGGCGCGAAGCGCAATCTGCGGCCCATCCGCTCTTCCCTTCAAGAGCGCAACGACACCTGTTTCCAGAAACTGCGGTTCAGGCTCTATATCAAGCCCCTTTAAATAGTCGTGGATGATGGCGCTGGTGCGGAACTCCTCATAGGAGAGTTCCGGATGAGCGTGGATATCACGGCGGATGGCCTGGATGACGGGAAAAACAGCTTCGGCCTGTTCCCGGATCCTCCTGGAAAGGTCGGACGTACGATCTGGTGTCATAACGGGTTATTTCTGTTGAATCGGCACGGCAGCGTGTGAGGGAGCCCGCGCATCAGTGATAAAAGGTACGAATAACACGCATAATGCAAAAACCGCAGCGAAAGGGAAGATGAAAAGAAAATATTCGGAAATAATGGAATTATTCATGATTTTATGGATATAGAGAAATCCGGAACCGGTGTGGATCCACTAGAAACAGGAGGCGATATGCAGCAGCCATCAACTCTCGGAGAGAGAATACGGGCCGTCCGGCTACACTGCAGAGAGACGCAGGAAGAGTTCGGCCGGAAAATCGGGATATCTGGAAACAGGGTATCGGAACTTGAAAACGGAAAAGGCGGAACCGGCGCCGGCGTTGTCCAGGCGCTCTGCTCCGCATTTTCCGTGAGCCATCAGTGGCTCCTTTCAGGCATGGGAGAGATGCTGGAAGAGGCCGAAAAGCCCGGAGATGAAAACAACCTCTCCCGCCGCCTGCTTATGCTCGAAGAGAAAGTCGGCCGGATCATCGGCACCGTCGATGATGAGGGTATAAAGAATGAAGCGGTTGTGCAGGTACCGCTCTACGCAAGCGCGGTTCCGGCAGGAATACCTGCAGCGGCAGCAGATGAAGTGGAGTCATGGCTGGATTTTCCCCGGTCATGGACCAGAGGCAAAAAAAACATCTACGCTCTTACGGTTAGCGGAGACAGCATGATGGACATCGGCATCATGCCAGGCGACACGCTGCTTGTCGAAGCAAGAGAAACCGCAAGGGACGGACAGGTGGTGATTGCAAGCCTGAATTCGGAAGTAACGGTGAAAACGCTCTGCATCAGTGAGGGAGGAGCCGTTGCACTTGCGCCGGAAAACAGGAAGTACCACCCCATTCCGGTTCCGCCGGACAGCGATTTCAGGATCATGGGGGTTGTGCTTGCAGCCGTAAGGCAGTACCGGTAAGCCGCTAAAGGTCCATGAAGCGGATGAACTCGAGGGCCTTTTCTTTCAGGTCCTCGTCGGTGACGGCAGAAAGCGGTGCGGCATAGCGGATCACGTAGCCATACTTTTCGAGGTTCTTGACCAGACGGAACGGGTCCTGGGCAGCAAGGCGGAGGATGATCACCATCTCTTCCCCTTCAGTCGAGGGGATATAGGAGCCGAAGCTCTGGACTGTAGCATCGTTTTTCTCAATGGCCTCGATCACTTCGGAAATCTTCATGCCCGATACCGGCACTTCGAGTTCAAGCGTCATGCCGTCCTCTCCGAGATGGAAGATCTCTGCGATTCTTCCAAGAAGCTTGTCCTTACGGACCACGCCCTCGAACACTCCACCCTCGCCCACTACCGGGATGACCGGCCCGGAAATGCTCCCCAAACGGGAAAAGAATACGAACAGGTCATCACCGGATGCAACGGCTTCGCCTTTTTTAAGGCCAAGCCTGCGCATCGTCAACCCCTCAAGGGTACCTTTTTTCTCCAGAATCCTGTCAAAATCGGCATAGGAGACAAGCGCCACGAACATTCCGTCGCGAAGGACCGGAACAGCTTCGAGTCCTTCACGACGAAGTACGCCAAGGACTACGGCGGCTGACGCCGAGTCCTCGAAGGCGGGATAGTGCCTCTCAAGGCAATGAACCATGCAGTCGCTCAGGCGCATGGATCTATTTTATCCACCCTGCGCTGGTGCCGCCCGCCTTCAAAATCAGCGGAAAACCAGTTGTCGAGGCTTTCATGAATGCTTGCAAGATCAGTGAACCGGGCCGAAAAGCAGAGAATGTTGGCATCGTTATGCTGGCGTGCAAGGGTTGCAAACTCAGGGCGGCAGCAGAGTGCGGCACGGATGCCGGGAATTTTGTTGGCCGAAATCGATACACCGATACCGGTACCGCAGAGCAGGATCCCCTGGTCGTACTCTCCTGCAGCAACAGCTTTCGCTACTTTGTGGGCATAGTCGGGGTAATCGACTGAATCCTCCGTGTACGGCCCCATGTCGGTGCATGCATGGCCATGGCTCTCAAGCCAGGCTACGATATCTTTCTTGAATTCAACGCCGGCATGGTCACTTGCTACTGCAATGTTCATGATGATGCTACTTGAGGTTAAAAAGCGGCTTCTTCCTCGTTGAGCGATGCAGAAACGCTGCCTGGCTGTTGACCTCTTCACCATCTCCCGAAAAAGGAGTATAGGTGCCGTCCGGCTGCATAAGCCAGGACTTCAGGTTGTCGGCAAGGATCAGATCCAGATCAGCCTTCACATCTGCAACGATGGAAGAATCCAGTACGGGAAAGAGCGTTTCGACCCGGTGGTCGAGATTTCTCGGCATAAGGTCGGCACTTCCAAGATACACCTCTGGAACGCCACCGCACTCAAAATAATACGCGCGGCTGTGTTCAAGAAATCTTCCGATAACACTTTTCACACAAATGTTCTCGCTGACACCCGGAATTCCGGGCTTGAGGCAGCATATTCCGCGGATGATGAGATCGATCTTCACTCCTGCTCCCGATGCCCTGTAAAGCGATCGTATGATGCGTCCATCGACAAGAGCGTTCATTTTCATGATTATGCGCCCGCCGCCCTTCATCGCATTCAGCTCCACTTCACGCTCAATCATCTCAATGATGCGCCTGCGGGTGCTGATTGGTGATACAATCAGCTTCCGGTACTCCGTGTTTCTTGAATAACCGGTAAGGGAGTTGAAGAGTTCAGCGACATCGTCAGCAATCTCATCGTTCGAGGTGAAGAGGCTGTAGTCGGTATAGATCTTGCCTGTCGCCGGGTTGTAGTTGCCGGTCCCGAGATGAAGGTATCGCTGCAGTTGGTGGTACTCGCGACGAACGACCAGGGTCAGCTTGGCGTGTGTTTTTAAACCCGGCAGCCCATAGATGACATGCGCTCCGACATCTTCAAGCGCTCTGGCCCAGACGATGTTGTTCTCCTCGTCAAAACGTGCCTTCAGCTCCACGAGAACGGCAACCTGCTTGCCGGATTCTGCGGCTTTCATGAGGGCCTTGACGATCGGAGAATTGCTGCCGACGCGGTAAAGGGTCTGTTTGATGGAGAGTACATCGGGATCGGCTGCCGCCTGAGCGATGAAATCGACAACAGGCTGGAATGAGTCATAAGGATGATAGAGCAGCTGGTCGCGGGTCCGGATTGCCGCAAAAATGTTTCGCCCGTACTGGTCTTCGATGGGATTGGCCGGAACGAAGGGTTCATCCTTGAGGTCGGGGCGCTCTATGCGGAGCAGGTCAATCAGGCAGCCGAGGCCAAGTATGCCCTCGATGGCATAGACGTTGCGCTCCGATACCTGGAGATTCTTCATGAGGAGCTTGCGCACCGAATCCGGCATTTCAGGACTGATGTCGAGCCGGACAACCTTGCCATACCGTCGTGAACGGATTCCCTGCTCGATCGTCTCAAGCAGATCGCCTGCCTCATCCTCCTCGATTTCAATATCAGCGTTGCGGACAAGGCGGAAAAGATGTGACTTGATGATCCGCATCTTCGGGAAAAGCATGTCGAGGTTGTTCCTGATAAGATCCTCAAGCCAGATGAACCTGGTGATGCCGTCATCGAAACAAAGACCCTCGATACTGCTGAAAGGAAGCATCCTCGGAAGGATGCTCGGCACCTTCACCCTTGCAAACCGCTTCATGCCGGATTCAGCGTCTTCAAGCTCTATGGCGAGATTCAGGGAAAGGTTCGACATGAAAGGAAACGGATGGCCGGTATCGAAAGCCAGCGGCGTCAGAACCGGATAGATCTCCTGCCGGAAATACCGTCTCAGCGCCTCTTTGCGGGATGCGTCAAGATCATTGAAGCATACGAAACTGATTCCCTCCTTCTGCATTGCGGGAAGCAGATCGTTGTAGAAGCAGTTGTTGCGCTGGATGATCTGCCGGGTGACCATCTCGCGGATGCTGTCAAGCTGCTCAATGGGGGTGAACCCGTCGATGGTCCGGTCCTGAATGCCGGCCTCATACTGGTCTTCTATGCCCGCCACGCGGATCATGAAGTATTCGTCGAGGTTGGAACTGAAGATGGAAATGAACTTGACCCTCTCAAGAAGCGGATGCGCTCCTCCGTTCACTGCCTCTTCGAGGACGCGCTGATTGAAATATATCCAGCTGAGCTCGCGGTTTACAAAGAGAGTCTCGTCTTTGAAATCAGCTTGGGGATCCTGGCTTTTGGGAAGCTTCGCATCTCGTGTTTCTTCACTCATGACATGCATTTATCTTAATATGAATTAAATCTCATTACAGCATTTTCATCTACAAACAGGTCGAGCGGCTCATCCCATGGGTCACGCGGCAGGCTGGCATGAAGCTGCATGCTGAACCCGAACCCGATTCGGCATGGACGCATGCCCCGCCGGGAAAGATGAGCAAAAAAACGGTCATAAAACCCTTTGCCATACCCGAGACGGTACCCGCTCCGGTCCACCGAGACAACAGGTACGACAACCGCATCAATCTGATATTCATCACCCAAAGAGCGCTCCAGGGGCTCAGGGCTGCCGAAACGGGAACGCACAAGCGGCATGCCGGGGCGATACACTACTGAAACCAGTCCCCCCCCTTCTTCTCATCCTCATCTTCATCATCATCTTCAATGACAGGGACCATGAGGGGAATTCCCATAGCCAGGAGACCGCCGGCCAGTGAAGACGTATCCATCTCCCCCGCCGCTTGCATCGGCAGGTAGATGTGCACCGCGCGGGCTCCAGCCAGCTCTTCAACAGCCAAAGCAAGCTTCGCCGCAGCCCGGCTCATGGCCAGGGCCTCGGGGGCGGGTATCGATTTCCGCGCCCTGATGGACGAAGCACGTATCCCCGCCTTGTGTCGATGCGGCATCAGGCTCACTTGCACCAAAAAATCAGGAGAAATAAACTGTTGGAATCATACATCCGTTATCATACAATAAGATAATAAAACGGAAGGCTTTCCCGCCGCTGCGGGGCGCTCCGGACACCCGAAACCGGACTGCCGGGAGCCCAATTAACACAATCGCAACACAGCCGACATGGATGCCATGAGAAAGTCCCCCATCCTCATATCCCGACACCGGCTTTCGCCGCATTCAATCTTCTGTGTCGGAAAGAACTACCGCCTGCACGCCCTGGAGATGCTCATGATGGAAGGCGCTGCCCCGCAAGCAGCGGCGTCCCCCGACCCGGAGCCGATCATCTTCATGAAGCCGGCCACCGCACTTGCCCCTGACGCGATAATCAGGATGCCGCACTTCGAAGGCCGCCCCCTCTCCCGCTTGATGCACTTCGAGGCTGAAATAGTGCTCCTGGTCGGGCGCGACACCGACGGATGCCCTGAAGAAGGTGCAATGGAATACATCTCGGCCATCGGCGCAGGTCTCGACATGACGCTTCGCGACGTACAGCTTGAAGCAAAGAAAGCCGGGAACCCCTGGCTGAAAAGCAAGGGGTTCCGCAGCAGCGCACTCGTTTCCGACCTTGTCCGGCTCGATGGGTCCATTCCCGGAGACGACTGGTCGATTTCGCTCCACTGCAACGGCGTTTTACTCCAGCATGCGACGCTTGGTGAAATGATCCATACTCCCTCAGCGCTTGTCCACTATTTGTCGTATCTTTACGGGCTGCGTCAGGGTGACCTGATATTTACCGGCACTCCGGCAGGAGTCGGACCCGTCTCTCCCGGAGACTCGCTCCGGGCTTCGCTTTCCATGCCTGATGCCTCCGGCGCACCTCTAGAGCTGGCAGTCCTTGAAGCCACTGTGGAGAAAGAGCACAACCCATAACCATGCACCCCATATCCATGAGCATAGTTTTTCAGCAGGCGCATATCATCAGCCCCCCGGACGGCCTTGATACAAAAGGCTCCATCAGGGTATCCGACAACGGCATCATCGAAACCCTCTCGATCGGAGACACCCCGCTCGAGCCTCGGAGAGGAGAAAAAGTCGTTGCTATGGAGGGGAAGCTGCTCTCTCCGGGTCTCTTCGATATGCACTGTCATTTCCGCGAACCCGGCCAGGAATACAAGGAAACGCTCGAAAGCGGCGCCGCTGCCGCTGCTGCCGGTGGATTCACCGGAGTGGCGCTGATGCCGAACACTACCCCCGTCATCGACAGCCCGCAGGGCGTCACCTTCATCCGTTACCATGCCGCAAGCCTTCCTGTCGACCTTGAAGTGATTGCCGCCATGACCGAGGGAAGCCGCGGTGAGAAGCTCACGGCGTTCGGCAGCCTGAAAACCTACGGCGTCACGGCTGTATCAGATGACGGCACGGCCATCCAGGCAAGCCAGTCGATGCGCCTTGCGTTTGAATACGCATCAAACTTCGACATGCTCATCATCCAGCACTGTGAAGACCGCTCCCTGACGACGGGAGGAGTCATGAATGAGGGAATGTGGTCGTCGAAACTCGGACTCAAGGGAATCCCCGACATCTCAGAGGCCATGATGCTTGCCCGTGACCTCATGCTGCTCCGCTGGCTCGAAGAACACAAGCTGCACGCCCCGCTCTCCCGCCCCCGATACCACGCAGCCCACCTCAGCACGGCAGCATCGCTCCAGCTGATCCGGGAAGCCAAGCGGGAGGGACTGCAGGTGAGCTGCGAGGTCACCCCGCACCACTTCACCCTGACCGACCAGGACCTCTACCAGGCAGAAAAGAAAGGCAACTTCATCATGAAGCCACCGCTTACATCCCCGAAGAACAGGGACGCGGTGCTGGAAGCCCTTGCCGACGGAACTGCGGACGCCATCGCCACCGACCATGCGCCGCATGCCCTCCACGAAAAGGAGTGCCCCCCCGGCGAAGCATCGTTCGGCATCATCGGGCTGGAAACCTCGCTGGGCCTGACCATGACGGAACTGGTGATGAAAGGAGTCATCACAATGCAGCGGGCGGTTGAACTGCTTTCGGTCAATCCGAGAAAAATCCTGCAGCTCCCCCCGATACGCATTCGTGAAGGGGAAAAAGCCAACCTCACCCTCATCGATCCCGAAGCCGTCTGGAGGGTGGATGCCGGCCATATCCGTTCCAAATCCTCGAATACGCCCTTCATCGGCCGCCAGCTGACAGGACGCCCGCTCGGAATCTATCACAAGGGCATTTTTACTGAAGCGCCCGGTGCATGAAATGGGCGGCCATAGAACGGTGAAGTCCGATCTTGGTTATGGCATTAATTTTTATTACTTTCGTTTTCTTTTTAGACAACAAATAGAACCACCTCACCAACCATGGCAAAGAAACAGTCGTTCGGCGATAAAAACAAGAAAAGCGGAACCAGCGATTTCAAGGTAGCAAAGCTCGTGTTTTCCGTTAAATCCGAAAAGCGCAATGCATGGAAGTTCGTTGAAAAGAATGTCCGCATCCCCAACGGTGAAAACGACCAGGCAATCCTCACCAAGGCAATCAGCGACTCCGTAAAGTAAACGGTTCCCCGTCTCATGGCAGGGCGCCTTCAGGGTCCCTGCCGACGCCCGTCCCCCCTACACGTCCCGAAACCCTTCAACTGCAGGAGGATGATGGGAACACACAAGAGAGTGAGAACAGCGAATGCAAAGAGATCCATCCCCGTCCGGAAATGAACCATCGGGGAAATGGTTTCAGGACTGGTTCAACCATCCTTTCTATCTCAGGATCTACAGCCACAGGGACAGGGATGAAGCTGCCCGGTGCGTACAGACCATTCTGCGGCTTACCGATCCCGAAGGCACCGCCTCCCAGGGTCTTACGGTCCTCGACATAGCCTGCGGAGCCGGCCGCCACGCGCTGGAGCTCCGGAAGCTCGGCTGCAGGGTTACGGCAAACGACCTCTCCCCTTACCTCCTCGAACAGGCCCGCATTGAAGCTGAGCGCCATTCACTCGACATCCGCTTCACCTGCCGGGACATGCGCAACATCGACGAAAGGGCATCCTACGGCCTCGCCGTGCAGCTGTTCACCAGTTTCGGTTATTTCGAAGCGCCCGAAGACGACCGGATAGTGCTTGAGGCCGTCCATAGGGCCCTTGTCCCTGGTGGAAAGTATGTGCTTGACCTCATCAACCCCCGGCATCTGGAAAGAACCCTCGTACCGCACTCGGTCCGGCGCTCGGGGGAACTGGCAGTCGAAGAAACGCGCAGCATCGAAGACGGCCGGATCAGAAAGGACATCATAATCACCAGCGACTCGGGTGAAACGGTCTCCTTCACTGAATCTGTGCGCCTGTTCCAGCCGGACACAATCACCGGCATGCTCAGCGAAGCGGGGCTCCGCCCTATGAGCATCGCCGGAAGCTACCATGGTGAAGCGTTCGACCCGCTCAACTCCCCCCGTCTGATCATTATTTCAGGAAAAGACTGACCCTCTACAGCCAGAGGTGCACAGGCCTTACTGCATGAGCAGCCGCCCAGCCGTTGTGATGCCGGCAGTGCGCCCCTTTGCAAGGAGGCGCTGCAGAAGCTGTGCGGTGAGGTAGGCGTCGCCGGCGGCCGTATGGCGATCGTAGAGGCGGATGCCGTAGCGCTGGCAGAGATGATCGAGACGGTACTCTCCGACTTTATGGGCAAGGTTGTAGTACGGTCCTTTCTCGAGGCGTTTGGCAAGGCTGGCGGTATCGACAACACCATTGAAAAGCCGTATGCGGAAGGTCTCGGAAAGAATCCTGTTCAGCATGCCAACGTCAAACGATGCATGCTGGGCGACAAGGATCGATGAGCCGATGTACTCGAGGAACGCTTCGGCAGCTTCAAGCTCACCTGCCCCGCCGGCTATGTCTTTTTTCAGCAGACCGTGAACCGCAACGGCCTCGCTGCGCCCGACCCGGTCCTGACGGACCAGTACCTCGAATGAGTCGGCAACGTTGATTGAGAGTCCCGTTATTGCCACGGCTCCGATGGAGATGACCCCGTCGGATTTCACATCGAACCCTGTCGTCTCCGTATCGAACACCACCATGCGGACCGACTCTAAGGGGGTATTGCCCTTCGGACGATCCTTCATCGACTGCAGATAACGGCAGACTGCCCCGGGAAGCTTACCGTTCCGGCACCGCCAGAGGGCGGTCTGGAGAAGCAGTATGTCAGTCGCGGATATAGTCAAGCTGGAACCTCAGGTTCAGGGTTTGCTGGATCTCGCCAATGGTAGTGAAGACGTTGCGGAGCATCTGCCGGTCGAGCTTATTGAGACTTTCGGGCTTGATGTAGCGGCCGGAGCTGGAGTGCTCAAGCCCGTTGAGGGCGCGCAGCTTCATCAAAAACTCATAGGCGGCAGCTGCTTCAAGCGAGAGCCCGGAGAGGGCCGGCTCGAGCTCACCGATACGTTGGAAGCGCTCGACAGTGCTGAAATACTCGGGGATCCTCAGCTGGTAACTGAGCACGCGTGCCGCATCGGCAAGCGGCATCATAGCCCGGGACTTGATGTCGAATTCATTTGCATGGTCGCGGCTTTTCTCAACCATGAAGTTCCGGAAAAACCCGAGCGGAGGAGGGTTCTGCAGGGCGTTTTTGGCAAAGAATTCAAGAAAGCCGCGCCCTCTGGCAATGCTGTCGAACACGTCCCTTTTCAGCTCACCTGCAAGCGATGCGTCACCGTATACCGGCCTGAAATCAAAAAAGATTGTGGAGTGCATCACCGCTTTCGGCTCCGGCGTTTCAATCCATCGCCTGAAACAGCTTTTCCATTCAGAGAGCGGCAGGCACCATTTCGGATTGGAAGCCATGACTTCGGCCGGGCATCGCACGAACCCCGCCCCCTCCAGCATACCCGTCACCCGCCTGGCCAGCTCAAGGAAAAACTCACGGACCGCCTCCCGTTCGTGCCCGGCGGGATCTGCGTACAGGAGCGCGTTGTCCTGGTCGGTCCTCAGAAGCTGCTCCTTGCGGCCCTCACTGCCGAGCGAGAGCCAGGAGAACGGCACTGAAGGGAGCGGGCGCCCTTCAGCCTGCAGTGCGGCAATTGTCGTGCGGATTGCGCGGGTAATGATGGCATCGTTGATTTCCGTGATGATGCTCGTCATGAAATGAACCGCCACGTTCTGGCCCATGTAGGTTCCAAGGAGGTTTTCTGCCTTGTCGCGCTCGGCTTTGAACTGTTCTACATCGTCAGCCGCCATGATCTCCTTCATGATGACTGCGGGGTTGTTGCCTTCAGAGGTTATGATGTCATGCTCGGATATTATACCCCTGACCGGGCTGTCAATGGTACCGTCAAGAGTGATGCAGAAATGCCGGAGCTTCGTCTTCACCATGAGCATCACCATGTCGGCAACGGTTTTTCCACCCGTGATGGTGTAGACGGGGCTGCTCATGATATCGCGCACCGGCCGTTCATTGACCGGCCCCGACACGGCAACGACCTTTTTGCGGAGGTCGGTATCGGTAATGATGCCGCGGGGGTGCCCTTCCGGGGAAACGACAAGGATGGAGCCGATGTTGCATTCCGCCATGATGACGGCAGCCTCCCGCACGCTGATGTCTTCAGGGCAGGTTACGACGTTGACGACAGGCTTGACCTCGAGGGTCTCGTGCTCTAGAAAACTGCTGCAGGAGGGGCCTGTCGGCCCCTGGCGGCGAAGCGAGAATGCAGAGGAAAGGGTACGCTCGATTTCCTGGACGCTTTTGGCGAACTCGCCGGCAAAAAACATCGACACGCCGGCATCGGCGGCAATGAGTGCCTTTATTTTCTCAACGGGGATATCATAAATGAGGCTCTCTTCGGCAACCTGGGCATAGAGCAGGTAGCCATCGCCTCCGAATATGGCCCGAACGCCGAACACATCACCCTCGTCGTACATGTCGACAAGCACTTCCTCTCCGTCAATGCGGTCATAGAGCTTTACAGCTCCTTTCATGACCATGAAGGCGGCGCCTTTGAGGGGATCATCCTTTCTGAACAGCAGCTCCCCCTCTTCATGGTAGCTGACGCTGACCGAGGAGGCAAGCTCACCGAGTACTTCAGCAGCGAGCTTGTCGAACGGAGGGTATTTGGCAAGATCAGCGGCTACCCGCTCGACAATAGTGTTTGACGGCATGGCACTCTCTTTATCGGGTGAATCAGGTTCGTCAACAGAGGCAATGCGGGAGCGAATCGGCTAACCGAGCATTTTCCTGTCGCGGTACCACTCGAACGCGCTCCGGATGCTCTCTTCATGCGGAGCGGAGCGCATGCCGAGCTCCCTTGCAGCCTTGTCTGAGCGATAGAAGAGGAATTCCGAAGCGACCCGGAACATGGACATGTTGAAAAGCTTCGAAATGCTGTTGCGGGCCTTTTTCCTGTCAAGAAGCGACTTGAGCACCTTGGCAAGAGCAAACGGAAGGGGGAAGAGCACACGGGGAGCTCCGGTGACCCTGCTGATGGTATCGGCAAGCTGGTGGTAGGTCACATTGTCACCGCCGATGATATAGCGCTCTCCGGTACGCCCTTTCTCCATTGCCGCCATGATGGTCTCTGCGACGATATCGACATCAACGACACAGATGCCGCCAAGGGGATAGAACGGCAGGCGGCGGTTATAGACGTCCTTGATGATACGGCCTGCATTGAAATTGATGTCTCCGGCACCGAATACGAATGCGGGATTGACGATAACGCAGTCCAAACCTTTTTTTACGGCCTCGGCCACGGCAAGTTCACCAAGATGCTTGGTTCGGGCGTACTCGAGACTGATGGCATCGAAATTCCAGGGGGTGGTCTCATCGACCGGCTTGTTTTTCCCGGCAATTCCGACTGCAGTGATGGAACTGACATGCACCAGGCGTTTCACGCCGGCCGCAATGGAGGCTTCAAGGATGTTCCGGGTTCCTTCAACATTGATGCGGTAGAGCAGGTCATTCTTCCTGTCCCCCATATAGGTGAGGCCTGCAGAGTGGTAGACATGGTCTATGCCCTGCATCGCCGTCAATAGCGAGGCTTTGTCGGTAATGTCGCCGTGAATGATGCGGATCCTATCAAGCACCTCCGAAAGGGAGCTCAAATCCGAACTCCTGCGGACAAGAATTGCAACATCATCTGCAGTCGAGGCCAGTTTGATCACGAGGCGTGATCCAATGAAGCCGGTCGCTCCGGTCACAAGGATTTTTTTGTTCACCGTATAAGGCTTGTCAATCAATTAAGGATCATCGGGCCGCTTAAGAGGACCCGAAGGAAACCGTCCGGCTACCGGAGGGCGGCGGTTTCATCAAGGGCAATTTCTCCGGAAAGAATCTTTTTTCTGACCGCTTCGATCCGTTCCAGAACGGAAGATGGAATGCGGTCTTTGTTTGAAGGACTGTAGACAAGGTCCGTATAGCGATCCTCAAGGCCGTATACGACCGCTCTGCCTCCTTCAAACGAACCGTCGGCTACGGAGGCGACCGTGCTGAATACCGACCGGTCGACAGCCTTCGTCATGCTGCCGAGAATGCGGCTATCCTTCAGCGACTCACTGTCGCAGTCCGTACAGATAACATGGTGACCGGTTTCGCGAGCAGCCTCAATTACACCGAGGCCACTGGCACCGGCAGCCTGATAGATGATGTCTGCTCCCCGGCCATACTGGCCGAGAGCCAGTTCCCTGCCTTTTGCCGGATTGGCAAACGCGCTGCCGGTCATGCCGATGAAGCCGGAGATGAGGGCTGCACGGGGATTGACGAAGTGCACACCCTCCCTGAATCCCGTCTCGAACTTCCTGATGATGCCGGAATCCATGCCGCCAATGAACCCGACAGTGTTCGTCTGCGTCATGAGGCCGGCCAGTGCACCGGCAAGGAATGAGCCCTTTTTCTCTTCAAAGGTCATCCCCGAAAGGTTGGAAGGCACAGGCGCACCTTCCTCGGGCATATAATCGACACAGGCGAATTTCTTGCCGGGATACTCCCGGGCAAGTGCAGTGATATCCTCGCTGAAGAGAAGGCCGACACCGATGATCATTCCGATTTCGGGATCGTCGGCCATCTGGCGGAGAGCCGCCTCGCGCTCACCACCCTCTCCACCCGGTTCGACATAGATGAAATCGACACCGAGTTCTTTTTTTGCATCTTCCAGGCCGCTGTAGGCCAGATCATTGAATGCCCTGTCGCCCCGTCCGCCGATATCGAACACAAGGCCGACCCGAAGGGGTCCGCTGCTGCCGGGAGCGGACTCGTCGCCGCTGCCGGATGGATTTTGAGAGCAGCCTGCAAGCAGAACCGCCCAGAGAAGGAACACCGTGTGGAAGTACTTCATCCCGTATGCTGTAGTATGGAAATCAGGGCCCCCCGGGAGCCTCCTTTCATTTGAAACCGTTAAGTTACCAAAATCCCGCTCTTTTGAAAAAAGATAGACCGATCCCAATCGCTTTTTCATCCCTCATGAATGGTTACATTCGTGTAAAAACGGCGGTCTTCCCGGAGATGTTCCTATATTTCAGTTTACTCCGGCTTTCCTCCGGGGAGCCGCAATGAACTGAAAAATTGCCGAATGTCAGGATACCAGCGCACCTTCTTCCTGAAACCCGTCGAAGCCGCAGCCGCCCCTCGGATGACGGAAGCACTCCTGCAGGAAGGATACCGGCTCAGACAGTCCATTTCGCAGCGTGAAACCCGCAGCTACTACGACACCTTTGAATGGCAGGCATTCGATAAAGGTCTTTCGGTAGCCTCAACCGGCAGGGTCCTGTCCCTGTACGATCTTGATTCCGGCTGCACGCTCGAACGGGAGCGGTTCATCTCCCCCCCGTCATTCTTTGCTGCCGATCTCCCTCTCGGGCCTCTTCGCGACCGTCTTTTTGCCGTGAGCCCCATACGGGCCTTCATCCGTCTCATACAGATGGATGTGACACTTCAGACATGGAAGATCCTCGACCGTGAAGAAAAAACCATAGGCACGGTACATGTTGAAAGCTGGAGCAGCGCCCCCCTGGAACAAAATCCCCCTTTTGCATCATTCATGTCGCTGAACCCGCTACGGGGCTATCAGGAAGAGATGCTTGAAGTTGCCGCACTGCTGGCTCCCGGGGCTGCCGTTGGGGATGAGGGCAGTCTTCGCCGGCTTTTCATCGACGCCATGGCTGCCGGTGGCCTGCAGGTCGGCGGCTACAGCTCCAAAATCGATCTCGCCCTTGACCCCGAAGCTCCTGTACACGAGAGCGCCCTAAGCCTTCTCCGCTTCACCACCTCCATCATGCGCTTGAATGAGGATGGCATCAGAAAGTCCATCGACACCGAATTCCTCCACGACTACCGGGTCGCCATACGAAGGGCACGCTCCATACTGGCGCAGCTCAAGGGGGTATTCCCCCCCGAAGCAGCAGGTCCGGCGTCGCAGGCAGTAAAAGCTGTTGCAGCAAAAACCAGCCCGCTGCGCGACCTTGACGTCTACCTTCTCGAACAGGATCGATTCCGGTCCTGGCTCCCTCTGGCTCTCCATCCGGGGCTCGACACCTTTTTTGCAGCTCTCGGCCGCCGCAGGAAAACCCTGCAGCGTTCATTCAGCACCTATCTCGACTCACCCGAATACGAGGCATTCCTCAATGAGTGGAACGCCTTCATCGACGATTCCCTGATGCCGGATGCTGAGCTGGCGCCGAATGCGTCACTTCCAACCATTACCGTTGCAGGCAGGACCATCCGCAAGTCATGGAAAAAGCTCATCCGCCACGGGCGCATGGTCAGTAGCGAAACCACTGATGACGAACTGCATGCCATGCGCATCGACTGCAAGAAGCTGCGCTACCTTCTGGAGTTCTTCATGTCCCTTTACCCGGCCAAAACCATAATGCCGGCCATCCGCCACCTCAAAGAGCTTCAGGACAATCTCGGCAGTTTCGTCGACTGCTCCGTACAGCTGAGGTTCCTCTTCGACCAGCTTGAATCGGCAGGGACACGCCGGAACGACATGCAGCTGGCCGCCACTCTCGGAGGACTCATGGCCGTACTGCATGAACGGCAGGAAAATGCCCGCAAGGACTTCCACAAGGCATTTTCACGGTTTGATGACGACAGGACCGCAGAACTCTTTGAACAACTCACGACCGGTAAAACCGGTGATCGCCAATGAAAACAATAGCGCTATACAGCATAAAGGGCGGCGTTGGAAAAACCGCCTCTGCCGTCAACATGGCTTATCTGGCTTCACTCCAGGGTGAGCCGACCCTGCTCTGTGATCTCGACTCACAGGGGGCGAGCTCCTACTATTTCAGGATCAGCGCATCGCGCAAATACAACAGCGAAAAGTTCCTGCAGGGAAAAAACCGGATCTACGAACACATCAAGGGAACGGATTTCGACAACCTGGACATCCTCCCCTCGGATTTTTCATACCGGAACCTTGACATCGAGCTCTCGGAGGCGAAAAAACCGCAGAAAAAGCTCAGAAAGAACCTCGAAGCGCTCGCCGAAGACTACCGTCATGTGTTTTTCGACTGCCCGCCGAACCTTACCCTCCTTTCCGAAAGCGTTTTTGCGGCTTCCGACCTCATACTCGTCCCCCTGATCCCGACGACCCTGTCCATCCGCACCTATGCCCAGCTCCTTGACTTCTTCAACGAGCACGATCTTGACCGCACCAAAATCAGGGCATTCTTCACCATGGTCGAAAAGCGCAAGTCAATGCACGCCGAAATTATCGAAGAGCACCAAAGCACACCGGGGTTCCTCCACCAGCTTATCCCCAACAGTGCCGAAGTCGAGAAAATGGGCATCTACCGGGCGCCGCTGAACGCTGTCCGACCCGGTGCGTCGGCAGCAAAAGCATACCGCCTGCTTTGGGACGAGATCGCATCCTGCTCGAGGGAACGGTAAGGCGTCCCGAAGGCCCCCATCAAGGCAACGCTTTCTGTCTTTCACACACTCTCTGCATGAAAACAAGCGCCCCATCCTCGACCTTCAAGCAGCTCATCCCGGTGCTGGCAGTCCTGCTTCTCCCCCTTGCCTATCTGCTGTTCTTCCGCAGCCACAGGGACCTCGAAGAGATCAGGGAGAGCGGCACCGTGCGGGTGCTGCTCAGCTACGATCCCATCAACTACTTCATCTACCGCGGAACACCGATGGGGTTCAGCTATGAAGCCGCCAAAAGCTTCTGCACCAGTCTCGGGCTTCAGATGGAGGTAGTTGTCGTCCGTGACCTCAACAGCCAGCTCGACCGGCTGCAGGCAGGGGAAGGCGACCTCGTCGCCCACAACCTTACCATCACTCCCGACCGAAGGACCATGGTGGAGTTTTCTGATCCGATCAGCTATACCCGGCAGGTCCTGATCCAGAAAAAGAACCCTGGCGGCAAACCGGTAGAGAGCGTCGGTGACCTTGAAGGCCGGCAGGTGCATGTCCGCAAGGAATCCGCATACTACACCGAACTCATGAAACTCCGGCGGGAGGAAGGCATTAACGTGGAAATCGTAACGGTTCCGGGAGAGAGAACGACGAGCGAGCTCATCCGGGATGTATCCAAGGGAGCCATCACCCATACCGTAGCAGACCGGGACATTGCCACCGCCCACCGCACACTTTTCCCGGACCTTGACACCACGGTTCCAATCAGTTTGAGCCAGCCTCTGGCCTGGGGCCTCGGACGACATTCGCCGGAACTCCTTCATGCGCTCAACCGGTGGCTCTCAGAGAAGTCCACAGCTACCCTCTTCGCTGTGCTTCACCTGAAGTACTATGAACAGCAGTACACCTTCAGAAAAAGGGCCATCAGCATTTTCTATTCCGGAAAACAAGGGGAAATATCTCCCTATGACCGCCTGATCAGGCGCTATGCCGCAACAGTCGGATGGGACTGGCGACTGCTGGCTTCCCTCATCTATGAAGAGTCTCAGTTTGACCCCGGAGCAGTTTCATGGGCAGGAGCATCCGGCCTCATGCAGCTGATGCCCCAGACGGCCGGCATGTACGGCATTTATAACCTCTTCGACCCTGAGGCAAACCTCAAGGCCGGAACACTCTACATCCGATCGCTGCAGAAGGAATGGAGTGACATCCCTGATCAGGAAACACGGATGAAATTCATTCTGGCATCCTACAATGTAGGCCCGGGGCATGTGCGTGATGCTCAGGCGCTGGCAAAGAAGTTCGGCAAGGACCCCAACCGCTGGGAAGAAAATGTTGAACACTATCTCCGCCTGAAGTCCAAACCGCTCTATTACCGTGACGAAGCTTCAAAATACGGGTACTGCAACGGAGGCATGCCGGTCCGCTACGCCCAGAACATTCTCTCCCGGTACAGCCTCTACAGCCAGGCCATACCGCTCTGAGAGGCATCGTCCAGCTCAATATTCGTCGAATCCCTCTCCCCTTATCCTCTCTCTCTCTGAGGCGTTCGGGGCGGCTAAAAATAAAGAACTCCACACTGTCCGTCCAGCCACAGGAAAATCATCGATACCCCGTTGGGCGGAAGATTGTTTTTGGATGATTCGGCAATTAATGCCATCATAAACTGCCCGTCCGGCCCTGTTCCGGTGACGGGACAGCACAGAGTAACACCGAACGGCGCACGACGATGATACAACTGCTCAAAACCACTCTCACCATCCTGCTGGTTGCAGCCATTCTCGCCGGTGCAGGATTCCTCTCTCTGGGCTTTCTGCTCTCATTTCAGGCAGAAGCCCCCGAAAAAACCGATGTAATCGTCATCCTCGGAGGTGACAGCGGACGGCGCGTGCGCAAAGGCGCTGAACTGTACCGGAGCGGATATGCTCCCCGGGTCATCCTGACCGGCATCGATGAGCGCTATTACCGGCCCGGAAAGCTTAACTGGCGTCAAAAGAGAATGGTCTCCCTCGGAGTGCCGCTCAGCGCCATAAGCGTGGACAGCCGTTCTGAAACCACCTGGGATGAGGCGTTCAACACCGCAGAGACGATGAAAAAGAATGGATGGAAGAAAGCCCTTGTCGTCAGCGACCCTCCGCATATGTTCCGCCTCAAGAGCACCTGGAGACAGGCATTCAGGAAAACACCGCAAAGCTTCATACTCATCGCAACCAGCCCGGAATGGTGGGATCCCATCCTCTGGTGGAAAAACAGCATCAGCTGCAGATTTGTATACAGCGAGCTCAAAAAGAACCTCTTCTACGCCCTCGTCTACTATTGATGATACCCGGCAGATTCACTCAGCTGCGGGAAATCTCAATCGGCTGCAGGAAATCACTCCAATAAGAAAAGCGCCCCATGGCGCTTTTCTTATTCTTATCTATTGCATTATTGCATGTCCTTTTTACTCAGTTCAGCCCGTTCAGCTCAGAACGTGAACAGCTTCATGCCCTCGGCAGCCATGGAAGCGGCAACAACCGGAGGTTTGGCGATGGTGACGCCTTCAATCATCTCCCCGGCATTCTTTCCGGTATTGGGTAGGTAAAGCGGGCAGAGTTCGACCTTCACGCCTTTGGCGATGAGCCCCTTGAGGAGCATCTGCGGCGACTTGTCGAGCGGCTTGAACATCTTTTGGGCGCTGTTCTTCATGGCAAGGCTGCCGGCAGGGCCGCAAAGCAGCACCTGCACCTGACGGCCCTGCTGGAGGGTCTGGGTGGAGAGTACGAGTGCCATCATCTGCGTCATGGGTTCGGCATCGGTAAGGACGACGAAGATCCCGTTTGCATCAGCAGCTTCGGCCTGTGCCGGAGCATCGGCGGCCGAGGCGGGGGAAGGTGCCGGCAGCGCAAGCATGAGGGCTGCGAGGGTAAAGAGTTTCAGGAACGCTTTCATATGTATTTCTCCTTGTGAATGGTTGATGGGCGGATCGGAACGATCCGGGCCCTATTGGTGAGCGTTGCCGCGGCCGGATGCATAGCGGGTTGATTCATGACGAATGCGTTACCGTCGACGGCAGAAGTAAAATACGAAAAGCGGGACGTCAGACAACAGTTAACAATTATGATACAATATGTTACGGAGCTGAAAACATTCCGGAACCCTTGTGCATCCAGCCCGTTAACTGTCGATATTGCCCACACTCACCGGTGAACGAACTGCCGCATGATGACCACTCAACCAAACTGATGAAACGATGCAAGAGATCGAAGTAGTGATGGAAAGCTCGAAGAAGATCGCCCTTGTCGCACACGACAACAAGAAAGCCGATCTTCTGGCATGGGCCAAGTATAACCGCGACCTTCTGGAGCGCCATACCCTGTTTGCAACCGGAACAACGGGGCGCGTATTCGAAATGGAACTCCGCCTTACCGTCAACAGGCTCATGAGCGGTCCGCTTGGCGGCGATCAGCAGATCGGTGCCATGATTGCCAAAGAGGAACTCGATTTCCTCATCTTTTTCTGGGATCCGCTCGAACCGCAGCCACATGATCCCGACGTGAAGGCGCTGCTCCGCATGGCGGTCGTCTGGAACATCCCGACGGCCTGCAACCGTGCATCGGCAGACTTCATGATATCCTCCCCGCTGATGGATCGGGTCTATCAGAGGCTGGTGCCCGACTATGAGACCTACACCAGAAGAAGAATCAGCCTGAGAACGGAGGAATAGCCAAAATTCCTTACATTTGCACTGCCATGGCGACAACACCAGCGGCAGAGCATGGTAAAGGTAACGGTAACGGTAACAATACCACCCTCAACGCTCTCTGTTTACCCTGTCATTACATTAATAACGATATCATGAACAACAAGGAAGCGGTACTTGAGGTACTGAAAAAAGAGGGCACGGCAATGAGCGCAGGCCAGATTGCCGAAAAAAGCGGACTTGATCGCAAGGACGTGGACAAGGCAATGAAGGAGCTGAAGGATGAGGGGGCCATTCTGTCCCCGAAGCGCTGCTACTGGGAGCCTAAAGCCTGAGATGAGCCGGACGGCACGATGGAATTTCGCCGTAGACCGGGGAGGGACATTCACCGACGTCATCGGCATTGACCCGGAAGGTTCGCTACACTCCATTAAGCTGCTCTCGGAGTCCGGCAGATGGCCGGATGCAGGCATTGCCGGCATCCGGAGCCTTATGGGGATTGAGGACTCCCGGCCCCTCAGTTCTGCCGGAATCGAGCGCATCAGGATCGGCACGACGGTGGCCACCAATGCCCTTCTTGAACGCAAAGGGGCTCCTGCCGCCTTTGCAGTTACGGCAGGCTTCGAGGACCTGCTCGAGATCGGCAACGCTACCAGGCCGGATCTTTTTGCCCTCTCTATCGAAAAACAGCCGCCGCTCCATCAGGCCGTACGGGGAATCGATGAAGCTATCGGGCCGGATGGCACCATCCGCCGCCCCCTCGATTCCGAAGCAGCACTCGCCTCCCTTCTGGAACTCAGGGATCTGGGGTTCAGGAGTCTGGCCATCGTGCTGAAACATGCATGGAAAAATCCCCGCCATGAAAAAATCATGCATGAGCTTGCACGGGACGGAGCCGGGTTTACGCATGTGGTGACGTCGCATGAAATCATGCCGCAGATCAATATGCTCAAACGGGGTCAGTCGGCCATGATCGAGGCTTACCTCTCCCCTGCCCTGTTTTCCTATGTTCTCTCCCTCCGCAGCCTGGCTGGCGACGTGCCGATTGAGTTCATGCAGAGTTCGGGCGGGCTACGGGATGCCGACCGGCTCCGGGCCATCGACACCATTCTCTCCGGTCCTGCCGGAGGGTTGCTGGGCTATGCCGGAGAGGCGGGGCGCCTTGGCTTCACTGAGGCGATAGGCTTCGACATGGGTGGAACCTCGACCGATGTATCACGATATGCCGGCTCGCTTGAGCACCGCTTCGAGACCACGATAGACAATGTTCCCTTCCATACCGAGATGCTCGACATACAGACCGTGGCGGCCGGTGGCGGATCGGTCCTCTGGTTCGACGGCCAGCGGCTGCGCGTCGGACCTCAGTCGGCGGGCTCGAATCCCGGCCCCGCCTGTTACGGCCTTGGCGGTCCCCTCACCCTGACCGATGCAAACCTCATTCTCGGGCGCATCATCCCCGCCTCCATCCCTGCCACGTTCGGTCCCTCGGGAGACGGCAGGCTTGATGCCGGGGCTGCGCACCACCTTTTCAGCGAACTCGCCCGGAAGGTCACCGATGCAACAAATACTCAATACGACTCCTCAAGCCTTGCTGCCGGGTTCCTAGAAGTAGCCAATGCCATCATGTGCCGTGCCATGAAGGGCATTTCGGTCTCACGCGGCTATGACATCCGCACCCATGCGCTCATCGGATTCGGCGGCGCCGCTGCACAGCATGCCTGTGATGTCGCCGACATCCTTTCCATCCCAACAATCGCCATCCCCCGCCACGCGTCCGTGCTTTCGGCATGGGGGATCGCGATGGCTGAAAAAACCGAGCGTGCCATTGAGCCGGTGATGATGCCGCTGACAGGGACCCTTCTTGCTGCACTGGAACTGAAGGCTGACGCCTTAAGCACGAAGCTCCTCGATATCATCGGAGCCGATGCCGCCGCCGCCCGAACAGCGATCTTTCTCGACATCCGCCCCAGAGGCACCGATAGCTGGCTCTCTGTGCCCGCATCGCTCAGTTCGCCGCATAAAGCAGTCGCCGGCATCAACACCATTCTTGAACGTTTCACCGCCTTCTACCATACACGCTACGGGTTCATGCCCTCCGTCCGTTCGCTGGAGGTAGTCAGTATGAGGGTCGAAGTCGGGACCGGGAACCCCCGAAGCGGCACTGCACCCGGAGCTTCTGCATCTCCAGACCGGGCGCTGCCAGAAGATGCCATTTCCTCCAAGACACCACTATGGACAGAAGATGGCTGGGTCGATGCCCCCTGCTGCCGTCTGGAAGCGCTCATGCCGGGAACCCGGATCTCCGGACCGGCAATGGTTGTCGACAGCCAGCTGACCCTGTTCGTAAAAAAGGGATATGAGGCCCTTTTCGACCATGCAGGATCAATCCTCATGCAACGCGTGAGCCCTTTCGGGGCAGTGCATGAAGCTTGCCATGACTCACCCGTTCTGAAACCCGATCCCGTCCTCCTGGAGGTATTCCACAACCTCTTCATGAACATTCCCGAACAGATGGGAAGCTCGCTGGAAAACACCGCGTACTCCGTCAACATGAAGGAGCGTCGCGACTTTTCATGTGCCCTCTTCGACGCTGAAGGACGGCTTGTGTCCAATGCACCGCATATACCCGTCCATCTCGGTGCCATGGAAGAGGCCGTCCGCTGCCTTATCGAAGACAATGCCGGAGAGCTGGAGCCTGGAGATGTTCTGCTTGCAAACAACCCCCACCGCGGAGGCTCGCACCTGCCCGACATGACCGTCGTCACGCCGGTCTTCAGCCTCAGCACGCATCCGTCATTCTATCTCGCCAACCGCGGTCACCATGCAGACATCGGCGGCACAACTCCCGGTTCGATGCCCCCTTTCAGCCGCTCTATTGAGGAAGAAGGGGTTGTCATCAGCAGTTTCCATCTGGTGCGTCGGGGCCGTTTCCGCAAAAAAGAGCTGCTTGAACTCCTTTCTTCCGGCCCCTGGCCGGCACGCAATCTCCCTGAACGGATCTCAGACCTTGAAGCACAGGTTGCGGCCAACAACCGGGGGCTGGAGGAGCTCAATGCGGTTATCCAGCGCTACGGCCTGGACCGGGTCAGCCAGTACATGCACTTCATCCGCCTGAACGCACGTCATGCCATCCATGCGCTTTTCAGAAAAATAGCCGCCGAGACCGGCTCTTACAGGGCATCCTGCAGCGACACCATGGACAACGGCGCAGTTATCCGGGTCAGGGTTAGCATCACCTCACCGCCAGATAAGGATCCCCGTGCAGTTTTCGACTTCACCGGCAGCGCACAGGAGGATCCCGGAAACATGAACGCCCCCCCGGCCGTCACAAGGGCGGCAGTTCTCTACCTGCTCAGGGTCCTGGCTGCCGGGGACATTCCGCTGAACTCAGGCTGCCTTGAACCGGTCGACATCATCATCCCGGATGGGAGCATCCTCAGCCCATCCCCGAAGGCAGCGGTGGCCATCGGCAATGTCGAGACCTCACAACGCATCGTCGACGTTCTCCTCGGTGCGTTCGGCAGCGCAGCTGCATCCCAGGGCACCATGAACAACCTCCTCTTCGGCCCGCCGGACGGGTCGGGAAGCCAGTACTATGAAACCATACCGGGCGGGTCCGGAGCCACAGCGTCGAGAGAGGGCGCTTCGGCCGTGCAGGTGCACATGACCAATACCAGAATCACCGATTCCGAAATCCTCGAAGAACGGTATCCCGGGGTTGAAATCGAGCGGTTTGCCATCAGACGGGGAAGCGGAGGCAACGGACGGAATCGTGGTGGCGACGGGGTCGTTCGAAGGGTCAGCTTCCACATGCCGATGCAGCTCAGCGTGATTTCCGAGCGGAGGGACAGGGCGCCATTCGGGCTCGAAGGGGGTGGCAGCGGAGCCTGCGGGCTCAATCTGATCATCCTGCAGGATGGCACAGCAATCCCCGCAGGCGGCCGGATCGAGCGCATTATGCAGCCGGGTGAAGGTGTCGAGATCGCAACGCCGGGAGGCGGAGGGTATGGAAACCCCTCCTCCTAAGGGTTGAGAAGGGCGTCTTTCAGACCCGATACCCTTATTCTTCTCTGCCTGATGGCGGCTGAGAAGGTTTCAGGATCAGCCCTGATTTCCACACTGCGGCGTGCACGGGTGATGGCTGTATAGAGAAGCTCCCGCGAAAGCATTGGAGAATCCTCCGGCGGCAGCACCATGAGCACGGCATCGAATTCCGAACCCTGGCTCTTGTGTATGGTGACGGCGTAGGCTGTTTCATGCTTCGGGAGCCTTTCGGGCGGAACCGGCCGCATCGAGCCATCGGGCGCACTGAACCATACCATTGGACCCGCTCCGGGGTCATTGAATACGATCCCCGTATCGCCGTTGAACAGCCGCATTGCGTAGTCGTTCTCTCTGACCATGACCGGCCGGCCGTGGTAAAAAAGAGATGAGGGGTCGATGAGACCCTGGCGCCTGAGAACAATCTCTGCCGCCATATTGAGCCCTCTGACTCCAGAAAGTCCCGGAGCGTCACTGATGGCTCCAAGCAGCCGGAACCGGTCGAACGCCAGAAGCGCCGCCGACGGGTTCCCGGCCTCGAGAAACGGGCGGTACCCTTCGATGATTGCGGCCGCCAGTTCCTCCGGTACTCTGTCCAGCTCACTCCAACGACTGAACGGGGGACGAAGCACAACTCCCCGATCCCTCCCTGCGGCAAGCAGCCCCAGCGCCTCCTCCACCCTGCCCCCGTTGACAGAGCGGGCAAGATCACTAATGGACGAACCACCCTCAAAGCGGTAGTTTCTCTCAAGAACGGTGACGGATCCGTAAAGCGGCGTACCGGGAAGGGCCGCAGCAGCGCATATGTCGCCGAGCACAGCCCCCGCCTCGACCGATGCGAGCTGGTCAGGGTCTCCGAGAAGAATCAGGCGGCACGAAGGGGAAAGCGCTGAGACGAATGCATGCATCAGCGGGAGGGCGACCATCGAAGCCTCGTCGACGACGACCGTATCGAAAGGCAGAGGGTTAAGGGGGCCGTGACGGAACCTCCCCGTGCCTGGTATGGCCTGAAGCAGGCGGTGCAGGGTTGAGGCTTCGTCGGGAATCGCCCGGCGTGCTGCTTCTGTACAATCGAGCGCGGCCTTCTGCATCCTCACCGATCCGCTGAGGCGCAGTGCAGCCTTGCCGGTCGGTGCCGCCATGGCGATCCGTCCTCCGCCCATGCCGTCTTCACCGGCAAGCAGTGCGAGGATTTTGACGACGGTTGAGGTCTTGCCGGTGCCCGGACCGCCGGCAATCACCGAAAAGCGTCGCAGAAGTGCATGGCGGGCAGCAGTCCGCTGCATCCCTTCCTCGTCAAAAAGCCTGTCAAGCCCGTCCTTCAGGGCATCCTCATCAAAAGAGACCTGAGGCGTTCTGCACCGCTTGAGAATGTTCCCGGCCAGGCCCGATTCAGCAGTCCAGTAACGATGGAGGTAGAGAAGGCTTCCTCTCCCCCTCACTAGCGGCAGGTTCCCGTCCCCTTCAGAAACGACACCGCTCCGACTGAGTATGGAAAGCAGTTCCGGGAGTTCCGGCATCGTCACGTGCTCATCACCGGCAAGAATCTCACGCCCCGCAACTGTCTGGAGATCAAGGCATACGTCCCCCCGGTCAGGAACTCTGCTTGCGAGCGATGCAAGCACCCTGAGGACAGCATCGCCGGGCATCGAGGAGTGACGCATGATGAAGGCTCCGAACTGGCGGTCTAGAGGGCGCAGGTCTTCGTACCTGATGCAATTCATGGTGCAGCCTCCCCGGCAATAGCCATGGTGAGTTCCTCAATCAGCTGAGCGGGCGGCCGGACCCGGTAGAGACCTGTTCGTCCACCCTCCCCGTCAACCCCGCGGAGAAAGACGTAGAGCACTCCGCCGAAGTGCGTCCTGTAGGTGTAGCCCGGAACCCGGAGGGTGAGATGGCGGTTCAGTGCAGCAAGATAGAACAGGTACTGGAGGTGGTAGCGGTGTTCATCCATTGCGGCCTCCATACGCTCTTCCCCGTAATCGGCAGCGCTGTTGCCGAGATGGTTTGATTTCCAGTCAAGGAGCCAGAACCGCCCGCCTGCCTCAAACACCATGTCCATGAACCCCATCAGCATGCCCGTTGCCGGCTGGAACTCCAGGCTTTCGGCGAGCTTCCGGTAATCCGCACCTTCTGCCATGAGGCCATGGCGGCGGAGGGGCTCCTGAAGGGCATCACAATGCAGGAGCGACATGGGCATGAAAAACTCAAGCTCTGAAACCCAGCTGCCGGGCTTCAGGGCGCCGAGGCGGAACGGATTCTCCCCTTCACCCAGCGGCATCTGCAGCACGGCCTCCACCATCCCTGTGACGGCATCGCTCCATGTCGGCTCAAAGCCGTATCGCAGGAGCGATGCATCAACCTGCTGGCGGATGGCCAGAGGATCAGGGGATGAAAAGTCGATATGCTCAAAGATTTCATGCATGAAGATACCGGCTTTGGCGCCCTTCGGGAAAGCGAAAATCCCCATCGCATCAATAGTCCGAACAGGTTCATGCAGCAGTCCGACTGCTGCTGCTTCATCGCGGTCGGGAAGTTCCGGCTGGCGATGCCCCTGACGGGTGAAGGATGTGAAACTCGACACCCTCCATGCGCGGTCGATACTGCCGCTGAATCGCCGCAGCTTCGGGCCCTGGGAATGGGTACCATCAACCTTAAGCGGCGGAAGGAGATGAGACAGAAGCTCATCGGGCTTTACGAGCCGGAACCCGACTGCCGCCCGGGACTCATCGGCAAAAGCACGAAGCTCCTCCTCCATACGGAAGGGTGAGGATGCAGCCATGGCCTCTTGAAGTCGCTCCGGGGCGCCCTCAACCCGCTCATGTTCGGCCGCTCCGGCATGCAGCAGGTAATTCACAGCAGATACTGCGCCCGAAATCCTCGCCGAAACGAAACAGCATCGATGCTCGGCCCGGGTAAGGGCGACATAAAAGAGCCGGAGATCCTCGGCCATCGTCTCCTCTCCGGCACGCAGCATGCCCTCAAGAAATCCCGGCGAGCCGAAATCCCGGACCGCTTCACCAGAATCCTCATGAAAGGCGGCCACCTCTTTGGGTACCTTCGAACCCTTCCACAGGAACGGACAGAACACCAGAGGATACTGGAGCCCCTTGCTGACATGGACGGTCACGATCCTTACGGCCGCCTCATCGGTCTCAAGCCGCATCTGGTATGCTTCCTCTTCTCTGTCCGTATCGAGACATCGTTCGCTGAACCAGGCCAGCAGCGCTTCAGGTCCTGCATTTGAAGCATGTTCATGCTGATGCAGGAGCTCAAAACAGTGAAGAAGGTCTGTAAGGGTACGCTCACCGCCCTCCCGGGCAAGAAGTCTTCGGCGTACATCCTCATTGCGCATGAACTCCCTTGTCATCGCCATGAACCCTTTCGTTCTCCACAACTGGTTCCACCGCTCAAAGTCGCGAAGACAGCCAATCCACCCCTCCAGGTCATCGGACAATGCAGCTATGGCATTGCCTGTCCGGCCGAGGATGCCGGTAGCAAGGGCACTGCGGATCCTGGCTTCCCGGGATGGGTTCAGAAGGGCTTCGAGGAGCAGAAGCGCCTCACCGGCAACCGGAGAGAGGAAAACGCTTTTTTCGCTCTGCAATACTGCCGGCACCCCCCTCGCCCGAAGGGCACCGTGCACCTTTGCCGCCTGCAGGTGGGTCCTGACGATGACGGCCATATCCGAAGCGGCAACGGGCACCTCTCCGATGCAGGCCTTCCCTTCACGGGCGTCGCCAAGCAGGCGGACGATTTCACCCGCCACCGCCGATGCCGCCATCTCCTCAGCAGCCTCTACCGTAAGGCATCCGTTCTTTGCCTCCTGTGCGTCAAGCAGCCATACCTGAAGAGGTTCAGGATGTCTGTCGTTCTCATAGGTGAACGCGTGCCGGGGTCCGCCGCCGCCGGAACTGATCGGCCGATAGGCAATGTCGGGGTACAGGAACGGGTTCGGTACTTTCTGGAACAAGGTGTTGAACCCCTCAAGCAGGAGCGGCGACGAGCGCCAGTTCTTCTCGAGCGTAAAGCGGCGGCTGGCGTCCACGGATGCCGCGGCCCGGAGATAGGCAAAGAGGTCTGCACCACGGAAACTGTAGATCGCCTGCTTGGGATCGCCGATGAGGAACAGCGGGAGAGATGAGCCGGCATAGATCATCCTGAAGATCTCATACTGCACGGGATCGGTATCCTGGAACTCATCAATGAGAGCCGCAGGGTAGGAAGAGCGGAGCACCTCGCCGAGTCTTTTGCCTCCTTCGGATCCAAGGGCCAGATAAAGATCGGTGAGAAGGTCGTCGAACAGCCTGACATTCAGCTCCTCTTTATGTCGGGGCAGTTCTGAAAGGTAATAGCGGACCAGTTCCGACTTCAGCACCCTCGCCCGCTCCTCGAGTTCCCGGAGCAACGCTTCGGCAGCATCAAAAAAGGGGTGGACGGGTGCCTCGTAGTTCTTCTTCATGCTCCCACGGAGCGATTCTGAAGTAAATCGTGCAAAATCAACGAAGCAGTCGAACACTCTGTCGCCTGCAAAGTAGATGTCCATCCGCTCAAAGAGAGGAATGAGCTCCTCTTTTTTATAGGACCCGGCAGCCCTGCTGAGTCCGGGATCGTCATTGAGGATGGAGATGATGGCTGCCCGCTCCTCCTTCCACAGGCATGCTGCGGCTTGATAGGCCTCCCTGCAGCGGGCTTCGGCGGCCTCCGGCTCTCCCGGGGCGTAGTCGGGCCTGATGGAGGTGAACGGGCCGGGACGAAGTGTCGAGAGCAGGCGGATGAACGATTCAGGCGTCACGTCTTTTTTCCATCCGATATAGCCGGAAAGCGGAGCTTCTGGAGAAAAGAAATGCCGGCGCCAGAAATCCTCGACAATCCCCTGCAGCAGTTCATGCTGATCGGCACCAAGACCGGTATCGTAAAGCGAGCCGCTTTCAAACGCATGGTCCTGCAATGCCCGGAGACAGAACGCGTGGATGGTGTGTACCGCCGCCGTATCGAATGAGCCGAGAGCCCTCTCAAGCCGGCGGGCGGCTTCTTCCACGCCGATGGCCGGAGCGGCACTGCCGATCAGGAGAAGCGCCTCATCACAACGCCGGGGGTCCCTGAGGGCCATAAGAGCATCGCGGATGCGTTCCCGGATCCGCCCCCTGAGCTCCCCGCTGGCCGCTTCGGTATAGGTGACCACGAGAATGCTGTCGGGCAGCAGGCCTCCTTCGACGATAAAGCGAAGGTACAGCGAGGCAATGGCATGGGTCTTGCCCGTTCCGGCACTGGCCTCGATGAGGTTCATTCCGCTGAGCGGTACGGATGCGTGCTCGAGAGCCCTCATCATTTTACCGCCTCCGAATGATGAAGAAGCGGCCGGACCAGAGCCGCGGCGACGTCGCGGAAAGAGAGAGGGCCCGCAGCCTCGAAATCAACCCCTCCTTCACCGAAACATCGCCTGTAAGCGGGGTCGTCTCCTTCTCCCGCACCCCCCCCGAACCCGCTCGTCTGCCAGGTCCCCCGGGCTGCTTTTAAAGCATCGCGCTCCCCTTTCTCAAGCTTTGTCTCCCATGCAAAAGAGGTTTCAGGGAAATAGGCAAGCGGCATGCGCTGTCCTGACCGGTACCGGTCGAGAAGATCCTCAAGAAGGAGGCGGGGCTCTTCGGGTTGACGAAGGCGGTAGGCTCCGTTCTGCATGACAAGCAGGGTTTCAGGATGGACCCCTTCCGGCTGGAGGGAGCAGAGAACAAGATGGAAGATCCAGCTCCGCATGCGCTCCCTCGCCTTCATGGACGCCGGCCGGGTGAAGAGCTGGCCGGAGCTATGGAGGGCATCGAGCCGGCCGCTGAGGGTAAAGGTGCCGAGGGGCAGGTCGAAATCAAGCGACGGCAGAGGAAGTGGTTCAGCAGAGATGCGGCGGACTGTAAGGGCAAACCGGGCGGCATCATCAAGAATCGATTGGTAGTGCCGCTCTCCAGAGAGGGCGGGAGGCAGGACGCCCTCAGCACGGAACCGCTCCTGCACCTTACCGAGGTCCCCGCCCCGAAGCATGGCTTCTGCCAGTTCTGCCCTTATCCGGTATGCGTCCAGCCGGTCGACACCGAACGGCTCACGCTCTTCAAGCGGAAGGATTTGACCGGCGGCCTGAAGCCCGAGGCGGTTGCGAAGGAAATATGCCGACGGATTGTCATAGAAGCCAATGAGGTCCATGAGCTCGACCCGCTGAAGCGGCTCCTCGGGTTCGGGAAGCGGTGCATCCATAAACAGCGCTTCCCGGCCTGCACCGCCCAGAGCGGCAGCTGGAAGAAAATTCTCTTCGGAATAGCTGAACAGAGGACCCCGGGCACTGAAACATGCCGGATTGAAGGGCTGCAGCGGGTGGTCGAGGCGAAGCCGTTCCTCCGCCCTCATCCCGTCCGGGAACATGAACCCCCGGTCCACGGCGTCGAACAGTTCACTCACCAGCACCGAGGGAGGAATCGGACTGCTGTCCTTCCGGCTCCGGCCAACGTAGCTGATGTAGAGGACATCGCGGGCCGAGAGAATGGTCTCGAGGAAGAGATACCGGTCTTCAGCACGCACCGAGCGGTCGGCGCGCTTCGGGTGGCGGGCGATAAGATCGAACCCCGGAGGATGATGCTGGCGGGGAAAAGCCCCATCATTCATGCCGAGCATGCCAACAACCCTGAAGGGAACGCTCCGCATGGGAAGCATCGAACAGAACGTCACGCCTCCTGTCATGAAACCCAGTCCCTGCTCCTCCTCCTGAAGGCGTCCCTGCAGCCAGGCAATGACGACCTCAGGCGGTACCCCGTCGGAGTACAGGGAACGGCGGCTGATTTCGCCCATTCTCTCCATAAGGTCCTGAACCGCCAGAAACTCGCGGATAGAGTCCTCCTCTGTCTGGATGAAGCGTTCAAGCATGGAGATGAAGAATACCCGCCACTCTGCCAGAGGACGGGTTTTGGAAAGCCCGTCCCGAAACAGTTCGACAGCATCGATGAAATCGGCAAGCAGCCCGATGGTTTCAACCGCTCCGCCTTCAATCCCATCAAACGGGAGAACCCCGCCGGTTGAGGGTTCCCGGCTGTCCATGGCATAGCCGAGCAGAAGCCGGTCAATGCCTGCCCTCCATGAATTCTGGCGGAACGCCGGGAGCTGGTTCATAGCGCGGTCCTTTTCATCGATTCCCCATCGGATGCGGGTATCGACGACCCATCCCCGGATGCTCTGCAGTGCGGGTGCATCAAGGCCGAAGCGCCGGGCCACGGGCGGACTGGAAAGCAGGTCGAACAGTTCAGGAGCAGCCGACCTGCTCCCATGAAGCGAAAGAAGGCGCAGCACCGCCGATGCCACCTGGCCTTCATTCATGAGACGGCGGTCAGCGACGGAAAAAGGAATGCGCTCTTGGCCAGCTGAGCCGAACACCGCCGTGATGAACGGAGAGTAGGTTTCGATGTCGGGCGCCATCACCACGATATCGCGGGGGGCAAGCCCCGGAATGGACTCCAGCATATCAAGCAGGCGGTCGTGCAGGACCTCGACTTCACGCTGCGGAGAGTGGCATGCATGCACCTGAATCGAGCGGTCTGCAGTGACATATGAAGGGCGGAGGCCGTCACCGGTTCCCGAAAGTGTAAGGATATCCGACTGGACGGCATGCAGCAGGGTGTCGCGCCCTGGATCAAGGTACCCCTCTACCCTACGGCTCTCCTCGTCAGGAATCTCCAGCACCATATCCGAGAAGTCACGGCCTATCCTGCCGAGAGAAGCAAGCAGCGGATTGCCCTCTGTATGAAGATCCCGTTCGTCATGCGTCATGGCCGAAAGGGTACGGCGGGAGACGATGTCCCCCCAGTACTCCTCAGTAGGGCTCAGGACGAACAGATTGACCTCCCTCTGGCGGGCAATCGAGGCAAGAATGTCAAGATGGAACTGCGGCAGGTAGGAAATGCCGAACAGTGCGATACGCCCCGGGAACACTGCTTCTGGAAGCACCCCGTTCCTGCAGAACTCCTCCTTCAGCCTTCCGCGATGAAGACCTCCGAGTTCGGCATTCAGACGACGCCAGAGAATGGCCTGCCATCCGTCGGGTCCCCCGGTGCCCTCGCCGGCTTCCCACAGGGCAAGCATTTGAGGACGGAAAAGGGTGTACTGGTCGAATGAATCGGCAATTTTTGTCGCAAGCTGATAGAGGCGGAGCGGAGCGGAGCCTCCCGAAAGATAGCGGCGGAGAATCGAAAACGGCTCATCCTGCAGCATGGAGGGCAGGAGGCGCATGATGCTCCAGGCCGTAAACTCGGGATCATACCGTCCGGCTTCATCATCCTTCAATGGAAAGACATGCCCGAAGAGCTCGGAAACAACAGCATTCGGAAAGGGGTAGCGGGCTCCGGCCCATACGCCGAGACGGCGGGCAAGCTCCATGGAGAGCCATCGCTGCATCCCCCGGCTCTGGACCACGATCACCTCGCGCGAAAAGGGCGAAGCTGGCTGAGAGGCCTTGAAAGATGAGGCGAGGCAGGCGGCAAGTTCTTCCGTCCGGTTCGAGGTATGGATATTAAATGCCACCGTCCCCGCCCTCCTCTCTTCGGACCGGCCCATCAAGGCTGACAGAAGAAGCCCCGAGCGAGGCATACTCACCCGGATTGCAGCTGAGAATGATGATCTGCAGCCCGTTCGAAGCTGCCCGGTCCAGCATCCGCTGCAGGAGCTGCACCCGCAGGGGATCGGTGTTTGTGAACGCATCATCGAACACTACGGGGAGCGTGCCCCCGTAGCCTTCAGCCAGCAGTTCGGCGATGGACAGGCGCACCGCAGCCGAGACCTGCTCCTGCATGCCGCCGCTGAGGCCCGAAAAGCCGATTGATCCCGTGCCGCCACGCTGGATCCTGATGTTGCTGAACGTCTTGCCGGTATAGTCGATGGCAGCTTCAAGACCGGGACCGAACATACAGCGGAGGTAACTGGTGATTTTATCCGCCAAAGGCCGGCTGAAGCGCCGGGCATCCTCTGCCTGCTCCTCACAAAAGAGCTCATAGAGCAGTTTGGTGGCCATTGCGCGCTGCAGAACAGCCCTGTACTGCGCTTCGGCCTGCCGGGCACCCTCGGTAGCGGCATAAAGGGTGCCGGAGGGATCATCCGTACCGTCACGCTCTAGCACCGCACGCTGGCTTGATGCACATTCACGGCACTCCTGGATGCGTTGCCGGTTGAGCCTTTCTGCCCTGTCGAGCCGCTCCAGATCCTTTTCAAGCTGGCTGGGCTGCAGGTCACGGTACAACGCCTGCAGGGCTGCAAGAGCGCCGTCCGCTTCGTTTTTATCTCCGAGAGCCCGGCCAAGCGCCTCCTGCAGTGCTTCGTCTCCGCCATGCCGCTGCCGAAGACGCTCCAGCTCACTCCGGCACGCATCCAGACCCTGGCGCTGACGGGCGGATTCTTCAGTTTTCAGCTGCAGTTCAGTCTGGAGGCGCTGAAAAAGGGCTCCAGAGGCAGCCATGAGGTCATGTTCTTCCCGCTCTTTCCTCCGGGCTTCACCAAGAGCGCTTTCGAAGGACTCCAAAAGCGCCCGGGCATCGGCCTCCGTCTCCGGACGGGGAATTCCGCCCGAACGGCCGGCAGCCGATGATGCTGCTATGCGGGCCTCTTCGAGTTGGCGCCCGGATGCCTCGAAACGCATCCGAAGCATACCGTCCGGATCAAGCGCCCTCAGAGAGGCATCAGCCGTCATCCTGTCGGCTGAGAGGTCCCGACGGCGGCCGTCTGCTTCGAGTGCAGCCTGCATGGAACCGACACCGTACCTTTCAAGCAATGAGGAAAAACGGTTTCGGGCCTCTTCGGACTTGATGCGTGCCAGTAGAAGGCTGTTTCCCCCACCCGGCTGGATCATGAACCTGAATCGTCCCCCGGCCTCGATTTCGGCAGCATCGTCAAGCAGCACCGACTCCCCCTCACTGACCGTTTTACCACCGATCCTGACCGAATTATCGCCCTCAAGCACGGTGACACCGGATGCCATGGCCTGCAGCCCGGCATCGGCACGTTCAAGCTCCGAGAGTGCCTCACGAAGAAGAGAAAGAGCTCCGCTGTCAACGGCTGGAAGCAGTGACAGTTCCTGCTGCAATGCCCTTGAGCTGATACTGTACCCTTCAGCCTGCTGCATGAGCCCGGCCATCCGCCTGTGAGTCTCTTCAGCCGCAAACAGTGCCACCCATGAACGGATGCACTCCAGAGAATTCACCGCCATAGCTGTCGAGCTGCCAGCTCCGCCGGAACGGGCAGCTGCTGCCTCATAGGCCGCAGCAGCTTCGCTGACCCGACGCTTCAGATCTTCAAGCATGGCTTCCAGAGGTGCAAGCGACTCCATATGCAGAGAAATGTCCCGCTGCAGCTCTAGGACCCGTTCCCGTACTTCAACAAGCGCCTTCCAGGGAGCTTCCGCAAGTTTTGCATCCGCCTCTTTGCGGATGATTGCTCCGGCAAGTTCGGCGGCTTTTGAAAGCCCGGCCGATACCGCAGCATGATCCCGGCGGAGCGTGGCACCGAGCTTACTGCACTCAAGGCTTTCGGCTTCAGCTTTTTCAACTTCGTTTATGGCGAAAAGGAGGCGCTGATATGCCGTATCGGCAGCAATGCGCCGCTCTTCTGATCGGTCTCGCGCCTCCATGGCCGCTTTCAGTTCAGAACCGGCTTTCGGCATGCCGGTTGCGGTATAGAACTCCCGATAACGCTGTTCAAGGGCCCTGAAGATGCCTGTATCGGTGTCGGACTGGGTGACGACTGCCCCGCCCTCTTCCTGAAGGCGCCGGATAAGCCGGTCCTGCAGAGGGGAGTCCCTGAGGGAGGGGTCCTGCATGCCCTGCCCCTGCCATACCCAGAGATGAGCCCACTGCTCCTGGAGCCGCTCTTTTGAAGCCCGCTGAAGCTCACTCACCCCGACAAGGGCGGCAAGGCGGCTCTCAGCCTCTTCTCCACGCCACAGGCTTCCGGCACCATCGCTCAGCTGTGTTGTTCCCGATGCACCCGAAAAGCGCTTCATGAGATGGTAGCGGGAGCCTCCTGCCTCCATGGTGATTTCAACTTCCGGGGCCGGGGCCGCATGCATCGGAAGCATCGATGACCTGATCTCCCCGACAGCCCTCGACCTCAGGAACAGACCGCGGTGGATTGCTTCAACGAAAGTGCTTTTGCCGGTTTCATTCCCTCCGCCGATGATCGTCCGCGAAGGGTCGAAATTCACACTGGTATCACGGTGAATACGGTAATTCCTTACGGTTGCTGAAATAAGCCTCATCGACCGCCCTCCCGAATGAACAATCCGTGGAGCTCCCTGAGGGCGAGAGCTGCCAGAATCGCCTCATCACCCTCACCTGCGGCCATTCCGGCAAGCCTTCCCGCCACCCTTGCACTCAGAGGGTCTGTGGCGTTGCCCTGGAGGGCTGCTATCTCCATCGGTCCGGGAGCTGTCCGGACACGGTTCTCGAGCTTCAGGCGAAGAAGGCGGGCTTCAAGAGCCTGGAGAAGCTCCTCAAGCATAACGGATGAGTCAAGACCGAGCGACCCCTCGAGCACAAGATGCAGAAGAAAGCGGCCGTGCTCTTTCTGGAATAGCGCATCCAGCCTGCCGGAAAGGAGCTCCAGATCGCTGTCGCTGCTGAATGTATAATGAAGCGTCTCCCATCCGAGCCGTGCAGTCTGAAGGATCTCCACCTTCGGAACAGCGCCTCTTGAAGCCTCGACAAGGAGGATGTTGCCCGGCAGGTTCTCCTCCCCTCTGCTGAAACGGTCCTGTTCAGGAGTACCTGCATACCATGCTTTCGTCCCTACCTGCTTGGTGCCGTGCCAGTCGCCAAGAGCGGCATAATCGAATACATCCCTGTCCAGACGCCCGAGATCGATGGCGCTGGATGAAATCCCCGCCACCCGGTCGTCATCGTCCAGGGACTGAAACTCCCCGATGCTGCCGTGCGCCATAAGGATCCTCGGGCGCAGGTCATCGAATGCATTGAACACCAGAGGATCGCGAAGCCATGCCGAAGGATCCGATACCGCGCTGCGCCTCAGCAGCGGGCAGGGAAAAATCACCGCATCCTCAAGCTCATAGGGACGTTCTTCAAGAAGAACGACGAGGTTTGGTGCAAGCTTCTCCTGTTCGGCGAGAAAAAACTGCTGGGCCCATATCGAGCCCGGACCGCTGTGATCATGGTTGCCGGGAATCACGACCACCGGCACAGGAATGGAAGAAATGGCCAGGCATGCCGCCGAAACCGTCGCCCTCTCAGGCGTCAGCGAGTCGAACAGATCTCCGGCCACAAGCACGAACGACGCCCCCTCACGGACGGCAGCGGCCCCGATGCGCCGGACCGCCTCAATCCTCTCCCGGGAAACAAGGGCCCGCTTCAGGCTGTCGCTGATGCCGGCAAACGGCTTGCCGAGCTGCCAGTCGGCGGTATGGATGAATTTCATCTCCGTCGGGAAGATCTGGGTTTTGAAAAGTACTGGGCCTACCTAACGGTAACCAATTAAATACGCTGCTGCAAGCACTCCATCCATCCCCTGCAGCTTGAACATTGCATGCGAACATACGCAACCCGGTAGGACACTACCTGTCCTGGAGGGAAGAATTTTCAGAGTTCAGGAGAAGACGGTAATAGGAGGGAAGCCAGGAAAGGCTGTTGGCATAGTAATCCTTACGGTCCAGATAGTAGATGTGGCCTTTCTTCTGGTGGCTGAACCGCTGCAGACGGCGGTAAGCTGTTTCCGCCAGAGGCGATCCGGACGCCTCAAGGGCTGCGTATGCAGCGGCATATGAAAGCGGGTTTTCATCGTACACCACCGATCTGCCCCCGGTTGAATAGACGGAATGCACATGACCGAACCGCTTGAATTCGCTGGTATAGAATTCAGCAAAGCGCCCAAGCACCCGAGCGGCCCTGGGCTCATGAAAAAGTGCATGATCAAGTGCAATGCGCATCGGGACCCGTAACGCATCCCAGCCGTAGAGCGATGAATAGCCTTCAAGCTCCCTCAAATCACCCCCTTCACCTATTCGGCACCAGTCCGGCACGAGGAAGGCACCGCCGCCGGCTGGCTCCTGCAGCCGGTCAAGCAGGTCATAGCCGGTTGCGGCAAGCTCAAGCCATCGCCCGTCACCTGTTTCACCAAAGAACAGCTTGAACTGGGCTGGTGAATAATAGGATGGGTTCTGGACCACGTAACCCTTACCGTCCGTTGGTTTCCGGTTCCAGGGAAGCAGGCGGAGCCTGCCTTCATAGGTTATGGTTTCCATGCGGAGAATATCAGCGAGCACCTGTCGTCCGAGCCTGGCATAGGATGGATCCCCCCATTTCCTTGCAGCAAGAAGGAGACTGTATGCATAATCGATGTCTGCGTCAGATGCCGCTTGCCAGTCGACAACCCTCCCGTCGGCATAATGCCAGGCCAGAAGGTTGTCTCCGTGCAGTTCTCTTCGGGAGAGGTTTTTCTCAGTCCAGAGAAGAATGGCATCGAACGAGGTCCGGTCGGACGCCGTCACCGCCCGGATCATGGCGTAGGCCTGACCTTCAGAGACGGTGTCGAAGCCGTTCCGGGGCCTTACCACCCTGCCCTCCTGGACAAACGTGTGCAGGTATCCGGCCCATGATTTGCGGAGAACGATGGCATCATCGGTTTCAGCCGGCCAGCATGATATCAGCCCGATCATGGAAAAGGCAACGAAGCCAACAATGAGCATGCGGCTGCGGGGCATCATTCTTCGTTGAAATAAAAGAGCCCGCTGAAAAGGAACAGGTGGTACCCGATCCAGAAGACATTGATGAAAAGGGAGATGTCACCTTCATAATAGATCCGCAGAAGACCCCAGCAGAGAGAGGCGAGGTGCAGTACCCAGAGCATGAGCTGAGGGACAAGTTGCGTGTAGGACAGGGCTCCGGCTCCGTTTTTGGGCGTCACCTGAAAGGGTACAGAAATGTTGAGGACGCCCTGCACGACCGCACGCATGTAGACCGGAATGGAAATCATGGCAAGCATCTGCCCCTTGATGAGGTTGAAGGGAGAGAAATGGCGCATTTCAAGGCCCGAGTAGAACAGCAGCACCGAAAGAATGAAATAGGGTATGAAGGTGAGCATGAACACCGAAGGGTCCATGAAATATGAAGGGGTATCGAAAAGAATGTAGCTGATCGGTGCCGAAAGGAGGATCAGGTAGGCCCATCCAATGAAATAGTAGCTGCCGGAAAGAAAATACTCGAACCACTGGAGAGGGGAAAGGCTTCCCTGACGCCTGAGAAACAACCCTGCAGCCTTCCTGAAAAGCTGTGCACTCCCCATGGCCCACCGGTTCTGCTGCATGAAATACGATCCGAGGTTTTCAGGTGCCATACCGAAAACGTATGCGTACTCATAATAGAGAGATTTCCAGCCTGCCATGTGGAGTTTGAGGGTAGTGGCCACATCCTCGGTAACCGAACCCTCCTCGAATCCGCCGACACTATCAAGTGCATCTTTTCGCATTACGAAATTCGTGCCGCAGCAGAACATGGCGTTTTTTACCGATTTGCCCTCGCTGATGTACTCGTAGAAAACCGCCTGCTGGATGTTGCTCGACCATGCAACCCGGCTCTCTGCCGTATTGGTGTAGAACTGGGGTGTCTGGACCAGTGCCAGACGACTGTCGGCTTCGAGCACGGGAACAATTTTCTGCAGAAATCCCGGCATGGGATTCTGGTCGGCATCGAAAACCGCGATGTACTTCGCATTGATGTGAACAAGTGCGTCATTGAGCATGCCAGCCTTCGCACCGCGGTTTCCATTCCTGCTGAAGAGTTCGACATTGAAGCGGGAGGCTAGTTCACGCGCTTCATCCTTGTAGGAGAGGATCGAGGAGTCGTCAAGGATGTAGATCGTTTTATTCGGGTAGCCGAGGTTGCGGCAGGCCAGAAGGGTCTCTTCAAGAACCTCTTTTGGCTCATGGCGTGCAGGTATGAGGATGGCTACCGTGGGCTGTTCCTGTGACGCAGCCTGCTGATTACGATAAGGCTTGATGGAGAGCGCAAGCACATTGGTGAAATAGCCGAACCCGTGCAGAAGGACGAACAGTTCGGCGGCAAAAAACACAAATCCGTAGATGCGCTCAACAAGGGGATAATCGGAAACGACAAGAAAATAACCACGGACCGTCACATAGACCGCCAGCGCAATGAAAAGCAGAATGACCAGCACCACCATCAGGCCGGAGATCGGCGCTTTTCTCATACTATCCCTTGATCCAGAATTTATCCCTGCCGATTAAAAATACCAGAGCAATGAAGCCGCCATCCTGTCTGCGCTGTATACGCCGGACTCATCATTCCATGTCCGGTCGTAGAGAAGAGACGAACTCAACCGGTCGTTCCAATCATGACGGAACTCCGCAAGCACGCTTTTCGAGCGGCCTCCGGAGGGCTCGAAGTTCAAGCTGCCGCGCATCCTGATGGAGGTATTGTTCCCGCCCCCGTAGAGAGCATCACCCTTAAAGTAATGAATGGCATCAACTCCCGCATGATGGACATTGAATGTGCCGGGTGTAAAATAGTCCGGCTGCTCCTGATTGTAGCCGAACGAGTCCCAGCGCCAGAACAGGGTAAGGCGGGTAGGTTCGTAGGAGAGATGGGAGCGGAGTTCAACGCCGTAATCGGTGCGCACATTGCCGTCTGAATACCATGAACGAAATCCCTCAAGGTCCGCCTGCCATTTTCTGGAGGGCCTGTATACCGTCTGGAAGCGGAGAGAGTTTTCGCTGAGACAGTCAAGGAATGTGGCGGCATTTTCCACAACATCTCCGTGACGGTAACGGAATAGGAGATGCAGGTCATCGAGAGGCGAAGATTGAACTCCGAGTCCCCCGGTAACAGTATTGTAGGGACCGTTAGATTTCATGGTGCTGCCGATGAACCCTTCGACTGCAGCATCCGGCATGCGGCGGTATGTGAAAGCAGCAGATGTCGTGATGGCCATAGGATCCGGATTGCTTCCGCTAAACCTGTAAAAGCGGGTATCGACCTTGATGGCAGCCATCAGTTTAGGATTGAGGGGACGTGCAACCGAGGAGGCAATCGAGAGGTATTCGAGCTCCGCCTGACGTGTACCGCCTTCGGAATGGAAGAACACTGCCTCGGAATAAAGCGGCGTACCCTCGGCATGGAAGAGAGCCTTCCGCCTCACCTGACGGGCAGCATCATGACCGGAAATCTCCTTGAGCAAATGGCCGCTCAGAGCTATGGCATCAGTCCATCGCTGCTGTCCATAGTGGAGCTGTGTAAGATCGAACAGCGCCTCGGGGCTCCCCGGTTCCAGATCCAGCCACCGGCGGTATGCCCGGACACCTTCCCTGTACCGTCCGTCATACAGGGCGGCTTTTGCATCCGCCTCTGCGGCAGCAGCAGCGCTGTCAGGGTAGCGGCGGACCGTTTCGCCGTAACACTTCAGAGCATCCCCGTACCGACCCATCCAGCCGAGCACACGGGCTTTTTCACGCAAGAGGGAGAGGGGTTCATCGCCGGCAGCAAGGAGGCTGTCATAGAGGGCGAGGGCGGGGCGGAACTGACGACGCCAGCTCAACCGCCTTGCACGCCACAGCGCATCATCTCCTGCCGGCGCCATAACAGGCACCGCATGCGGCTCAACGGAATATGGACCCATGACTCCAGGAACTTCCAGTGAGAGCCCGGCGGAAGGCACGGGTCCGCCAGGTATGCTTGAGGGAGGCGACACAAAGCCCATCTCATCCAGGACCATATCGCCCGGACGATGCGGGATACCAATGACAGGTGGCTGAGTATACATCTCAGCGAATCGGCCCCAGGGCTGGGAAGTATCCTGCGTGCTGAGGAAAATGGCTGTCGTCAATCCTGCCACAGCCGCAGCAGAGGCTGCAACAATCCAGAGATGAGCGGCGGATTTAAAAATGCGTCGGCGCATCAGGCTTCCCGTGAAAGACGGATCAGCTCTTTGACAAGCTCAACATGCCGTGCTTCATCCTCTGCCACATGGCGCATCAGCAGTGAGTATTTCCCTTCGGGCAGGTATGCCGCAAGCTCCGAAGCCTCACGGTGCATCATCTGCTCAAGTTCCAAAAGCTGCTGGAAGTATTCGTTAAAACTCTCTTGGGTAAACATCTAGACCGGATGAATTGACGAATTCGATGACGTTATAGAGGGTGGCCTCATGTCCTTTGGACTCGGAGGCAAGAAGAGCGAGTATTTCCTGCATCCGTACACGTTTGGACTCGCTGAATCCAGAAAAAAAGAGCGTATTTGCAAGATGTTTTGTATAGAGAGATATCCCTGTTTCCTCGAGGTAGAGGGCATTTTGAAGCCTGCCGAGAAGGTCTTTACTGGTAATGGAGGAAAGGGGCATGGGGCACGGAATCATGGGGTGAGGGAATATCGGCACGATGCATCCGTATGGAATATACGACAATCACAGGACGAACTTCCTTTTTTGGAGAGACGCCCATGCTTAGGGCGCACCACTAAAAAAAAGGGACCCGCTTCGGGGTCCCATCATTCCTCTTATTCTACAGTAACAGCACCCGGCCCTGTGCCGTCAAGCTTGCGAACACCTGTCCCGGAGCCCTGGAACTCTGTGGCGCCCCGCCCTGTCCCGTCCTGTGGGCGAACGTAATCGGCATCCTGTCCGTTGAAAATGCCGTCGCCATCAGAATCACGGGCGCGGTCACTGATGCCGTCGCCGTCTGCATCTGCCTTCCCTTTCCCGCCGCTTCCCTGATACATGTTCATGCTGCCCGTACCGTTGCCACCACCGCCGGATATGCCCATCGAGCGCATTCCGCCGCCACCGCCGCCGCCTCTGGCGTACAGCGCTGATGAAAGAGGAAGGGATAAAAGAACCCCGGTAATGATGAACAGCCGCATTGATGCACGCATAGCAACTCCTTTATTTTTGTTCTGAATGTATGCCTTCCCGGCACCGTCTCGTCAGTTATTTTCAAGAACCGTGCCAGAAAGTGACATAACAATGCATCGTATTTTATTACAATAACCTGCAATCTTTAGTCAACCCATTCCGGGCCGCTGTTCCGGTGCTCCTGCCGACCGGCTGGTCGCATGAACGACGAAATGGTCGAGCAGGGTGCAACCCGGACTCCATATGGAAGTCCCTACCATGGCGGGACAAGCTGCACGCCACCCTCTTCCGGCCCCACCCTTGAGGATCCGGACAAAACCATCAGGCGAATGAGGGGCATAAGGAAGGAAAAGAAAGATTTACCTCAGGAAATCATATATTCAGTCCAGCCGGATCTCATCCGGCGGCAATCCCCCCTGCCGAAATCCATACCGGGGGCTCCATGGCAACACACACCCCCCTATGAAATTCAGCTCGCTCCATATCATTGAACCCATCCTCCGCGCTTTGGAAGAGGAAGGATATTCCCATCCGACTCCCATACAGACCGAAGCCATTCCGATCATCCTCAAGGGCACCGATTTACTCGGATGCGCCCAGACCGGAACCGGCAAAACCGCCGCTTTCGCCATCCCGATCCTGCAGCTTCTGCGTGAACGCAAGGCAATTGATGGATCAAGAAAGATCAGAAGCCTCATCGTCACGCCCACCCGTGAACTGGCAATCCAGATCGGAGAAAGCTTTTCAGCATACGGCCGCCATACAGGCCTCACCAATACCGTCATTTTCGGCGGCGTGGGCCAGAACCCGCAGGTCAATGCGCTTCGCCGCGGCGTCGACATCCTTGTGGCAACACCCGGACGGCTCCTCGACCTCATGAACCAGGGAATCCTGCACCTGCACGACATTGAAATCCTCGTGCTCGACGAAGCAGACCGCATGCTGGACATGGGCTTCATCCACGACATACGCAAAATTCTTGCCGCCGTGCCGAAGGAACGCCAGTCGCTCTTCTTCTCGGCAACAATGCCCCCGGAAATCCAGAGACTCTCCTCAACCATCCTGCGACATCCCGTAAAAGTATCGGTCACGCCGGTCTCCTCTACGGTTGAAATCATCAACCAGCAGATCTACTTCGTGGATCGGGGAAACAAGAGCGGCCTTCTGGTCCATCTCCTGCAGAACCCCGACATCAGGACGGTTCTGGTGTTCACACGCACCAAGCATGGCGCCGACAAAGTGGTGCGCCACCTCGAGAAGCACAACATCACGGCCGAAGCCATTCACGGCAACAAGGCCCAGAATGCCCGCCAGCGGGCCCTGTCGAACTTCAAGTCGCAGAAAACGAGGGTGCTTGTCGCAACCGACATTGCCGCCAGAGGAATCGACGTCGACGACCTTGAATGGGTAATCAACTATGAAATGTCCAATATTGCTGAGACCTACGTGCACCGCATCGGACGTACCGGCAGGGCCGGCTCGGCAGGGACGGCGATTTCATTCTGCGATGCCGAGGAGAAAGAGTACCTGCGCGATATTGAAAAGCTCATAGCAAAAAGCATCCCCGTCGTCGAAAGCCATCCCTTCCCGCTCATGGACCACAACCCGGTGAAGATCATCAAAGAGCAGGGACGTGGCCGCAGCGGCCACCCGGCACCGAGACCGCAGGGAAACGCCAGACCGAAACAGCGCTCCGCCAATGCCGGGAAACGGTGGTAAGAACAACCGTCCCGAAGAGCATCGATCCATAAGTATCCGCCACAGGGCCCTTCCCGAAGCTCCGCACCAGGGAGGGCCGGCTGTGCAGCCGGAAAACAGGCACGACGCACAACCGCTTCCAGCTGCTCTCCCCCATTGAAACCGCACATCGAACCCGCTTCAGAAAAGGCTCTCATACATCCTCTGTTTCCCCATGGTGTCCCCTCCCCTAACCCGCTTTTTTCCCGTTTCTGATTTCTCTTTGCTTATTAAAGTTCTTTGCGCAGAATTCACAATTAAAAACGAAGGCATCCTCACCCTTCATCATCCTCGCCATCTTCCTTCAAGAGGAGTTCATCCGGGATCTTTCGGCCGACCTTGGCTCCGAGTTTTCTGATCTCATCCACCCTTCCGAGCAGATTGCCCTTTCCTTCGCTGAGCCGGCGGAGCGCAATATCGAATGCATCGTTCACTCCGGCAAGCTTTTTGCGGGCATCCAGAAGGGATTCGGCCACAAGGACGACCTGGTCATGGATCTTCCCCGCTTTCTCTGCTATTTTCTCCGCGTTCCGGTTTTCGTTTTCCCGCCGCCATATCTGTGCAATGAGTTTCAGGGTGATCATGAGGGTAGCGGGACCGCAGATCACGACATTCCGACCTGAAAGCTCATAGACTATCTCAGGATCACCCTGCATCGCCGCCTGCCATGCCGGCTCTACAGGAATGCACATGATGATGAAATCAAGTGTCCTGTTTCCGCCGATCCCTGAATAGTCTTTCTGCTCAAGTTCTGAAATATGCCGTCTCACCGAAGCGACATGCTCTTTGAGTGCCTCCTTCCGCTCCGCGCCATCTTCCAGCGCCGAGTATCGGTCATAGGCGGTGAGGGAGACCTTCGCATCGACGACGATGCTCTTGCCTCCGGGAATATTGACCATGAAATCAGGGCGCAGGAGCCGTCCAGCCTCATCCCTGAAACTCTCCTGGACAAGGTATTCACGTCCCTCAAGAAGGCCTGATGACTCAAAAATCCGTTCTATGACAAATTCACCCCAATCACCCTGTACCTTTGATTCACCCTTGATTGCACGGGCTAGATTGTTGGCCTCGTCACTCACCCTGCTGTTAAGCTGCATAAGCTGCTGAACCTGCAGTCGAAGCTGCCCGGAAAGCTCGACATCCTTCACATGCACTTCATCAACCCTCCGGCGGAAGGCTTCAAGCTGCTCACGGAGAGGATGGAGCAGTGCATCCATACGGACCCGGGAATCCTCGCCAAGAGCTCTGCCTCGTTCATCCAGCATGCGGCGGGAAAGGTTTTCGAAGGCTTCCTGAAGGCGGGCTTCGGATGCTTCAAGGTAACCGGCCTGATCGGAGAACCGGCTGCGCTCGAATTCCAGCTCGGACTCAAGTTTTGCGTAACGGACCTGCTGCCCGGCAAGTATGGCAGCATCAGACACAATCCGGCGGACAGCAAGGAACAGGAAAATGAGCAGGAGCAGTGATAATGCGGCAAGAAGGGAGGTCATGGCGGTTCAGGGGTTGGCTCAAGGATTCAGGAAACGCGTTCACTCAATATACGCCCCGCCTTCACCAAAACCCTAACCACCCACCTGCCCGAAATGGAAGTCCCGGGGCGGGATGAGGGTGAAGGATTTTGTCGATTGAGTGGTGCATGTGCCGGGGCCGGCAATTTGCAGAGATCTCTTATTCTCCCGCTACCGGTCCCATCCAGATGAACGCCTTACAGCACCGCTCTCACGTCATTTCGATACGGCCCTCCTCGGCTGCAGATGAAGATCGCTGCATGAAAGGGTGAGCACTTCAGACTCTTTGAGCTCCAGGCGCTCCCTGCATCCTGAACAGACATAGGTGTCGCGGAAAAAGTATGTACGTGTCGCACTGCCGCAATGGGGGCAGACGGCCGCAACGGTTTCATGCAGCCGGCGCTCCATGAACCCCCACAATGCAGGATCAAAGCCATCCGCCCGTGCCTGCTCGAGAAAAGCTGATCCTTTCCGGGTAAGGCTTGCGAACCGCACGTTGATTTCAGCATATCCCTCCAGACAGACCTCATGAAAGTACTGCAGCACCAATGCTTTCCACTCATAGCTGTTTTCGACGACCGCATACAGTTCAAGCATGGGGGATGATGAGCGCCCGAGGGCGTCCATCACGAGGGCAATCCTGTTGCGGTGGATCTTCCCGACATCATTGCCCCGCATCATTGCGTTCACCATCCCGCCAGCAGCGCCATCGAGCACTCCACGGCAGGCTGCCCGGTCGATGCTCTGCCAGTCAACGGCACCGGGCTCAATGCGGACCGGTGCAGAAAAATCCCTTCGGTCGTGTTTTTTCCTGAGTACCGGACCTGCCACCACACCCGTAATGGCCATAAATACAGTCATGAGTGACGCAGGATCAATCACTGTCTTGAGGCTTGAAGACTCTGCTGCCGCCAGAACCATGGCTGCACCTGCAGTTGCCGGAAAAGCCTCTGCCAGCAGAAAAAGTAACAGCAGGGTGAGAGAGAGTGTCAATATGTACTGCATTGCTGTTGTATTGGTGGGTTACCGTAACTGAACGACAGAACATATCAGATACAATAACCATGCCAAACAGCAATAAACCTCATAAATCCTTTACAAACAGGAACATGAGGCATTAATGGAAGCCCCGGGGAAATAGTGACGAACATGCCGGATACGGAGCAATGCGCAACAGATGCATCAGGTTGACACACCCCACGACGCAGTTGCCCTACCTTTGGGTTACTCCCTCCACTCTTCCGTCCTGGCATCGAGGCGGCGCTTCAGCGCTCCCTGGCTCCCCTGCCCGACTGCGATGCTCCTTTAGGAGCAACCGGCAGCCTATAGCCGGCAAGAGCAGACAGAACGCCAGCGCCACCCGCCTCCTCAAGCATTTTCTGCGTGATCGACTCAATGGAATGCAGGTCCTGCGGCCATGGATATCGGTTTAAGGAACCGGGGAAAACAATATAGAGAATCTCCCCCATCGGCCTTGACGGGCCGGTTCGGGCGGATACATCCTTTCCGCCAAGCCGTGTGGCAAGTGCGATCGAAATCTCCCCCAGAGGATGCCTTACCGGCCCGATATCGGCGACGACAAAGCCTGACGAACTGCCGTTGTCGAGGTTCACGGCAACGCCGTAATCACCAATCTGCCCTACCCCGTCCATAGCGGCAAACGTCTCAGGGAATACAATGTAGGGAATCCTCGAGGCGTCAACATAGCGTCGAGAATCGGTCTCAGCATACCGCAGATCCTTAAGGGTGGTCATGGAGAGGTAATACCCGGCATACGGACCGGATTTCATGATGTAGGGCCTGCTAAGGTCAGCCGGATCGGAAACCAGTACAGTATTCCACCATGACTGGCGGGGATATCCCGCATTGGCAAGGTCGTCCAGGCCAGAGTTTTTAGGATGGTAGGCATTCGGTGCACCGTCTGCGTCGATGGTCATGGATCCGGTGACGTAAGAGTAGGCACTCCGGTCCTGCAGCATGTAAATCCTCGTTCCCCGATACTTCTTCCATGCCTTCGCCCTGAATTCGCCGGCCTGGAGCTCGGGGACTCCTGCGGAGATGAGCGAGATCCCGAATCCAAGCACGGCAAGCATGAAGGTGAAGTGGCGTAGAGAGCTGTTACTCATGTGTACGTTGCATAAGGATTGTCAGCGGTTTCTGTGTTCACAGGGAAGTGGCTTCAGGCGTTTGGACTGTATCGCTGCTGTAGACGCTCCCTGCAGGAGTGCGGACCGCCACCACCGATGATTCACCCAGACGCTGAACCTTCCCGCACTCATTGCACTCAAAGGTCTGCCAGTAGAAGCTGGTAACATTCTCAGCCCCGCAATGCGGGCACTTGACCAAAACCGTTTCATGAAGCCGCTCTTCCATGAATGACCAGAACGCCAGCTCAAAGCCTTCCTTGCGTGCACCCTCAAGCATCGCCCAACCATCGGAGGTCAAGGTGACAGAACGGTCGTCGATTTCGGCATAGCCGAGAAGGCATACCTCATGCAAGTACTTGAGGGCCAGGGACTTCCACTCCTTTGAACCGGACACAACTTCATACAGACGGGGCATCGGAGTACCCGGCCGGGAAATGGCATCAAGCACGAGGATGATCCTGTTCTGATGAACGCCGCGAGCATCGTAACTGCGCAGCATGCTGCAGACCTGCTCTGCTGAAGGGCCGTCCAGAAGCCCGGCATGGGTTCTGGCCCCTATCTCCCGCCAGCCTGAATCACCCTCCGGCTCCGCATACATCATGCCATCGGTACCATTCTCAAGGGTCTTCCTGCCGAATACGGGCATTGCCACCATATTGAAAACCACAGCCATCATCAGGGTAAAGACACCGGGCAGAACAGGTATGTTGAAGAACGTGAGGGTACCCGGCTGATGGGGCATGACGAACGGCTTCAGCCCCGCCCCCCCGAACACCCGGTTGATGGCGTCGAGGTTACCCTCATCAATGCTCCGCCCGCCCCTCTGACTCCCGAAAACAGCCTGATAGGATGAGAAACCCATGCCCTCAAGGCCTCTGGAAAGGGCGCCGAGAACACCTGACAGGTACTCCGGCGAAACAGCCCGGCCGTTGGAGGGGAGCATAACCCGCATGATGAGGGGCTTTTCTCCTGCCTTGATTCTCAATGAGGCAATGCTCCGCTCTATCAGCTCACGATCTTCCAGAGTAGCGGAAACCTCGAGCATCGGCACGAGAAAATCAAAAGACTGTGCCAGCAGCGACACTTCCTGGCCTGAGAGCGCAACATCATTGAAGTTGAAGACGCGCTTACCCTGCATCTCTGCAGAATATTCAACATCCTCGTTTCCGGCCTTTCTGACGGCCTCACCTACTTTCGCGGCATATTCACTCACCCGCATGCTCCGCCAGTTGACCCAGGAGTTGTAATGGAGGGTCAGGAGCTCGTTGAGAGCCGGAACGGAACCAAGTCCCTTTGCCGCGGCAAACGCCCTGATGTTCTCCCTGCTGTAGTCATAATCAAGGTCAGGATAGGACAGGCGGTCAAGATGGATGCCGTCCACCCCGTAGTTCCTGATGATATCTGTAACGGTGGATTTCATGTATGCAGCGACTTCCGGGTTGGCCGGGGACATCCAGTTTGCCGAAAGGCGCCCGTTCTGGGCGGTCATGGCCCAGCTATGGTGCTTTTTGAGCGCCCGGCCATCAGAGAGCGCGGGAAGCCATGCATGCACCTTAATCTTCAGTCCCTGCTTGCGCAGGAGTGCAAGGGTTCGGCCAAATACGTCGTCGGCGCTTTTCGGTCCGTAATAGAAGGTCCCCTCGGCATCCTTTGCCATAAGAAACACATCGGTGACCGATGTCCTTGCAAGATTTGCGGCAATGTATTCAGGTGAGGGCATTCCGGCCTCGCTGAAATCAACCCAAAGAGCGTAACGGCTGGGCTTATGAGCCTGCATTTCTGCGACATACTGATCGGCAGTTACGAACCGTCCGCCTTCATTTTTCACGAAACCGATGAAATTCTGAAGGGCTTTTGGATAGATGGCAGCATTTTTCGGATGCAGCAGAATGACTGCCGGCTGCCCAAGGATGCTCTTCGTCCGGTACAGCTCCTTTAAGGCATCCTCAAACTCATTTTCCTTCATATGCTGCTCGATGATCAGGTCATAATCAGAAGCAAGCATGGCTCCGCGGCGTATGTCGGAAATCGGCAGCTCAGCCAGCACAGACTGTTCCTCCCAGTGCTCTGAATCCGAGCTGTCATACAGGAATCCCTGTGCCTTCAGTGCTTTCATTGCGCGGAGGTCGTATTCCATATAGGGCGAACGAAACCAGACAACGGGCTTTTTGGTAACCGATTCCAGGATCGTCTTTGATATGCGGATTTCATTCTCCAGAGAGTCCTGTGAAAGAGCCGGAAGATGCGGGTGGGCATGGGAATGTGACCCGATGGTGTTGCCTGCCGCTGCAAGCTTGCCGACAAGTTCCGGATATGCCACAGCAAATTTCCCTGTTATGAAATATGTTGCAGGCACATCAATGCCAAGCGTTTTGAGTGCCAGAACATCACCATCGAGCTCTGTATCAAGCGTGAGAAGCACGGGAGCAGGCACCGGCTTTGATGCAGAAGCTGTCAATGATGCGCATAGTGAGGCAAGAATGCATGCCGTCAGAATGAGGCTTTGGAGGTGCTACATTATTATGGACACTCAAAGAAGCCATATATTCCTCAAAAACAGGAGATATGAATTATGGCACCGCAAACACCCCGTCGTCAGTACGACAAGCAGTTTAAAATGGATGCCGTCGAGCTCACCCTCAAGGGCGACAGGACCGCGAAGGAAGTCGCCGATGATCTCGGGATCAATCCATACGTTCTTTACCGGTGGCGGAGCAAGTACCTGACCGAGAAGGATGGCGCTTTTCCCGGGACAGGTAACCCGAAGGATTCTGAGACTGAAAAGCTCCGTAAGCTTGAGCGGGAATTGAAGATAGTAACGGAAGAACGAGAGATATTAAAAAAAGCGCTCGCCGTGTTCTCAAGGTAAAATCATTGATTTATAGCTTTATCAATGAACACAAGAATGTCTTTGCTGTCAGGACGATGTGCCGGGTTCTTGACGTCACTTTCAGCGGATATTATGCCTGGACACGGCGACCTAAAAGCTCCAGAACCGAAGAGAACGCGAGAATCATGACCGCTATCAAGGATATCCATAAAGAGAGCCACGAGACCTATGGGAGCCCTAGGATAGCGCTGGATTTGGGGAAGCGAGGCATCAAATGCAGCCGGCCCCGGGTAGCCCGACTGATGCGGGAAATGGGCATCCGGGCAAGGTGCGCCCGAAAGTTCAAAGTGACGACGGACTCGAACCATAAGGAGCCCATAGCACCGAATTTCCTGGATCAGGACTTCTATCCGGATATGCCGTTTGAAGTCTGGACGAGCGATCTGACCTACTTGTGGACCGATAGCGGCTGGCAGTACCTCACAGTGGTCATGGAGCTCTTCAATCGGGAAATCATCGGGTATTCACTCAGCAGGAGCATGTCGACCGAAACCACCGTCATTCCTGCATTAGAGATGGCTGTACTGCATCGGCAGCCACCGGAAGGAGTCCTCTTCCATTCTGATCGTGGCGTGCAGTATGCCAGCAAATCATTCAGAAAAAAACTCTCCGAGTACCGGATGATTCAAAGCATGAGCGGCAAGGGAAACTGTTACGATAATGCGGCAACAGAGTCGTTCTTCAAGACCCTGAAATCCGAATGGATTTACGGCAGAAGGATCCGTAGCAAGGAAGAGCTACAGAAGCTCCTGTTTGAGTATATCCATGTCTTTTATAACCGGAAACGGATGCATTCGACCTTGGGATATCTCTCTCCAGCAGAATACTTACGCAATTATTACCAATCGAGGTCTTTGGCTTCTTAAAGTGTTCATTTTTCCCTTGCAACTCCA
>NZ_LVWG01000029.1 GCF_001622165.1 Pelodictyon luteolum | reverse complement strand
AGCGGCGTAGAGCCTCCGGCTGCCTTGATGGCGATGGTTTCCCTGTCGTTGTCGTGATGCATCACCTCGTGCGCTTGTTGTCGGCCGTCCGCTTCGGTTCCTTTTTTTCTCTCTTTCCGGGGTATGGCGTCGCCTCAGAAATTTGTAACTTTCAGCGCCTGCGGAATGTTATTATGGACATAACTATGGACATAGCCATGGAATATTCAGAGAGAGGAAGCGTGGGCAAGATAAAACAATGCATCTAATATCGCAACACGCACTCCTGCAGATTGTTGCCGCTCCACCACTTAAGTAATCATACCGCTGTTGCCGAATACGCCCGTTACTGAACACCCGAGGGAGAGGGCCATACTGGTCGGCCTTCCCTCTCCTCCAGAAATACCCCGTTCACTTGTCGAGGAGTACCTTGTCGAGCTGGCTTTCCTTGCCGATACTGCGGGAGCCGATGTCGTCCGGACACTCATCCAGGAAAGGAAGCTCCGCGATCCGGCCTACTGCATAGGCCGGGGAAAGGTGGATGAGCTCCTGGAGATGACGAAGGAGGATCAGGTGGATATTGTCATTTTCGACGATGACCTCACTCCGGGCCAGACCCGGAACCTTGAGCGTGCGCTCGACTGCAAGGTCATTGACCGCACCGGCCTCATTCTCCAGATCTTTGCCATCAGGGCCAAGTCGCACCAGGCGAAGATGCAGGTTGAGCTCGCCCAGCTTGAATATCTGCTGCCCCGGCTTTCGGGTCAGTGGACCCATCTTTCGAAGCAGAAGGGCGGCATCGGAACCAAGGGTCCCGGCGAAACCCAGATCGAGACAGACCGTCGGCTGGTGAGGAACCGTATCGCTTCACTCAAGCAGAAGCTTCGGGACGTGTCGCTGCAGCACGATACCCAGACCGGCAGCCGGCGCAGCGTGCCGAGGGTGGCGCTTGTTGGCTATACGAACGCGGGGAAGTCTACCCTTATGAACCAGCTTTGTCCCGATGCCGGTGCATACGCAGAGGACAGGCTGTTTGCTACGCTCGACACCAGGACCCGGCGTCTCGAGCTGAAGATAAATAAACTCGTTCTTCTCTCCGACACGGTGGGATTCATCCGCAAACTTCCGCATACCCTCGTCGAAAGCTTCCGCTCCACACTTGACGAGGTGTTGCAGGCCGATTTCCTTTTGCACGTCGTCGATCTCAGCCATCCGGGTTTCGAGGAACAGATGCAGGTGGTTCGCAGCACGCTTCGCGAGATCGGCGTGAAGCATCAGCATATCATCGATGTGTTCAACAAAATCGATGCACTTGCGGACCCTTCGGTGCTTCGCGACCTCAGGGCACGCTACCCCGATGCGGTGTTCATTTCAGCCGCGCGCGGCATAAACCTGACGGCCTTGAAAGAGTGCATCGCAGAGCATGTCGGCCGTGATTACAGTGAACGCCGGATCAGGGTACATGTCGCCGACTACAAGATCATCGGCTACCTTTATGAGCATACCGAAGTGACCGGCCGGCGGTGCGTCGACGAAGAGGTCGAGTTGACCTACAGGGTGCACAAGAACAGACTGAAGCATATCGACGCCCTCACCGGGCATAGCGAAGAGGCCGGACATGCAGTTGCAGATTCATAACACGACCCGCCGGAAACTCGACGATGCACTCCTTTGTCGAGCGGTGGAGACCGTCATCCAGGGCGAAGGCAGGCATGCTCTAGGGATTGCTGCGGTTTACTGCGGAAGCAGGATGAGCCGCCGCATCAACCGGGAGTACCTGCAGCATGACTGGCCTACCGATACCATTTCCTTTCCTTACGGGAGCGGCGGGAACGTCGAGGGCGAATTCTACATATGCCTCGACGTCATTGAAGAGAACGCCCGGTGCTTCAATACGGACTTCGAGCGTGAACTGTTTCGTGTCACCATCCACTCCGTTCTCCACCTCGCCGGGTATGACGACCATTTGCCCGAAGACCGCCGCCGTATGACGGAGAGGGAGGATAGCTACCTGCAACAGCTTTTTCGATAACATTTCAATCCATGAGCCTTCACCTCAGCAACCGTCACGGTACGGTCATGCAGTCGGAAATCCGCAGCATGAGCCTCGAATGCAGCCGCCAGGGCGGCATCAACCTCGCGCAGGGCGTCTGCGATACCCCGGTTCCTGAGGTGGTTCTGCGGGGGGCTGCCGATGCCATGCAGAGAGGCCTGAACACCTATACGCCGCATGTCGGCATCGGCGTGCTTCGGCGGGCCATCGCGCAGAAGCAGCAGCGTATGTATGGCATGGTGTGCGACCCCGACAGTGAGATCGTTGTCACGGCTGGTGCCACGGGTGCCCTTTACAGTGCCTTTCAGGCGTTGCTCGATCCGGGCGACGAGGTGATCGTGTTCGAGCCATTCTATGGCTACCATGTCACCACATTGCAGTCAGCGGGAGCCGTTCCCGTATTTCTGCCACTGAATCCCGAAGGATGGTCTTTTAGCGAAGCAGACCTCATGTCCGCCGTAGGACCAAAGACGCGGGGAATCATCGTCAACACTCCCGCGAACCCCTGCGGAAAGGTGTTTTCCAGAAGCGAACTGGAGGTCATTGCCGCCACTGCCGAACGCTTTGACCTGTTTGTCTTCACTGATGAGATTTACGAACATTTCCTGTACGGGGGTCTTTCTCACCTGCCCTTTGCGACACTTCCGGGCATGAAAGAACGGACCATCACCATTTCGGGGGCGTCGAAAACCTACAGCGTGACGGGATGGCGGATCGGTTACGCCATTGCAGATGCTCGGTGGGCGGCAGCAATCGGGTATTTCAGTGATCTGGTGTATGTCTGTGCTCCCGCGCCTTTGCAGGCTGGCGTTGCTTGCGGGATGGATGAACTCGGGGATGACTACTACCGGGATCTTGCAGAGGAATACCGGCTGAAAAGGGACCGGTTCTGCTCGGCGCTGTCGGCGGCAGGGCTCAGGCCCGCCGTTCCGGACGGAGCATACTATGTTCTTGCGGATGTGACCGGGATACCCGGCCGGAATGCATTTGAACGGGCCATCCATATCCTTCATAAGACCGGCGTGGCTTCAGTGCCCGGCAGTGCTTTCTACAGCGGAGGAAAAGGGGAGTCGTTTGTGCGGTTCTGCTATGCAAAAGAAGACGGGGTGCTCGATGATGCGTGCCGCGGCCTGCAGATTCTTCGCTGAAGGCAACCGATTGAGGGTTCCCGCGGTTATATTTTATAAGTTGGTGTATGTGCTCTCCCTACGAAGGAGTATGGTGCTGTAAACCGTAAACTACTATAAAGCCATGAACCTTCTGGAATCCGTTTCCGTGCCTTGCCCTTATTGTGGGGAGGCCATGGATCTTGAAATCGACTGTGCTGCAGGAAATCAGGAATACACAGAGGACTGCCCTGTCTGCTGCAAGCCGGTCACCATTGTCGTGACAATCGCCCTGAACGGTACCCCATCCGTCGAGGCGCGTCCTGAAGATGCCTGAGAGGGTTTCCCCGGCCCCTTAAGCATGTGCATGCCTGCCGGTCAAGTATCGGGCGGGCGTTTGAGTTCCGCAATTGACAACGTAACCGGTCCATTGTCATGCAAAATGAAAGGGGATATATGGCGCGTTCGTTTGATGCCGGGCATTTTTTTGAACTTGTTCCCGACATGCTCTGCATGATGTCGATCGAGGGAAAGCTTCTGCAGGTAAATGCCGCCTGGCAGAAACATCTCGGCTACACTGCGAGGGAACTGCTCTCGATGTCGCTCTATCGTCTTCTGCATCCCGACGATCGCTCTTCGACGAAACGGGAGATGGAGCGACAGCGGTCCGGACAGCGTACCGTCAATTTCATCAACCGTCTGCAGTCCCGGAGCGGTGACTGGCTCTGGATGGAGTGGAACGCTTCCCCGGCCGAAGACGGTGTTGTCTATGCGGTTGCCCGCAATATTACCGGACGGATGCAGGCTGCCCGGAAGACCCGTCTTTTGACCGATGCGTTTCAGCACTGTACCCACGGCTTAGCACTCGAGGATCCCGATACCCGGCGCATTCTTGCCTGCAACCCTGCTTATGCCGGGCTGCACGGCCGAACGGTCGAAGAGATGATCGGGATGCACCTGATGGAGTTCTATCCGGATTCACAGAAAGACGTTGTCAGCTCCTGCCTCCTTCGTTCAGCCGAGAGTGGCTCCTGTAAGTTCGAGGCCTTCAAGAGCCGCAAGGACGGTTCGCTGGTGCCGGTCCAGATCGACATTGTTTTCGTGCGTGACGAGCATGGCGAGCCACTCTATCAGATCGTTACAGCTGAAGACATCACGGAACGTCGTGAGGCCGAAAAGGCTCTCCGGGAGAGCGAGGCGCGCTTTCGTGCTGTTGTGGAGTCGGCTCCCGACGGGATATTCATTCAGACCGGCGGTACGTTCGCCTACCTTAACCCCGCAGCGCTCAGGATGTTCGGGGCGGCAAAGGAAGAGGAGATGCTTTCCCGTCCGGTGGTCGATCATCTGCATCCGGATTTCCGTGAACGGGTACTCGAGCGGATCCGGAAGCTCAACGAAGAGCGGATCGGCCTTCCGTTTCCTGAAGAACGTCGGTTCCTGCGTTGCGACGGCTCTTTTTTCGATGCCGATGTGTCAGCAGTCCCGTTCATGCATGACGCTCATCACGGTGCGCTTGTGTTCGTGCATGACACTACTGAACGGCACCGTGCTGAAGCGGAGCGATTACGGCTCAGGCAGGATCTGTTCCAGTCTCAGAAAATGGAGTCTATCGGCAGGCTGGCCGGCGGCGTGGCCCATGATCTAAATAACCTTCTGACGCCTATTCTCGGATATGCCGAGATTCTTGACACGCAGTTCGGTCCTGATGATGAGCGTCTGCAGGATATCCGGGCCATCCACGGCGCAGGGATCCGTGCCCGCGACCTGATCCGCCAGCTGCTTGCATTCAGTCGTCGCCAGTCGCTTGATTTCAGGGTGCTGGACCTCAACGCCGTCGTAAGGGGGTTTCTGCCCCTTCTTCGCCGTACGTTGCCGGAGGATATCGCCATTGAAGAAACACTTGCTGAAGGAGCGCTCGTGATTGAGGGAGACATAGGCCAGATCGAGCAGGTCATGATGAACCTGGCCGTCAATGCGCAGCATGCGATGCCGGGTGGAGGCCGACTTTCGATATGTACCGAAAAAGTTGATGCCGACCGGTTGCCGAGAGAGGCTCTCGACGAGATCGGTCCCGTGGACTGTGCGGCCCTTTCGTTCACTGACAGCGGTTCGGGCATGGACAGCGAGACGTTGGAGCGGGTTTTTGAGCCGTTTTTCACGACGAAAGAGAAGGGGAGCGGCACAGGTCTCGGTCTGGCGACCGTATACGGCATTGCCCGCCAGCATAACGGGATGGTCGCGGTTGCAAGCAACCCCGGAGAAGGCGCTTCCTTTACCGTGTATATTCCAGTCTCTCCTGGAGATCCTGCTTCATCGCAGACGGATGCAGGCACTGCGTTCAGCCCTCCTGTTGCGGGTGGTGAAAGCGTGCTGGTGGTGGAGGACAGTGCCGTTGTGCGTTCGTTTGTTGCCGATGCACTCCGTCATTACGGCTACCGGGTTATTGAGGCAGATGGTGCCTCATCGGCGAGGGCGGCCCTTCAGAATGGTTCCTGCTGTCCAGATCTGCTCCTTACCGATATTATCATGCCGGGGATGAATGGTCGTGAACTGTATCTGGAACTGCGCCACCTCTGTCCGGCCATGCGGGTTCTCTTCATGTCGGGCTATGCCGCGAGTGTGCTTGAAAAAGAAGGGGTTCCGGAATCGGGGGTCGGGCATCTGCACAAGCCGTTTTCCGTAAAGGATCTGCTTGAGGGGGTATCGGGGCTTATTGCCGGCCCCGGAGGGAAAATAAAAAAGCCGAAACCGAAGATATAAGCCGAATTCTGTGAATTATCCGGCGTGCCGGGTAAAACTGCAGCCATTTATCTAATGCGGCCTACCCGAAAACTCTCCTTGCGGAATCGGGCGGGCCGCCCTCTTTCCCTTACGGGAAAAGCTTTCCTATTCAGCCTTGCTTCGGGGAGGTTTGCATAGCGCATCCCGTTACCGGAATGCCTGGTGGTCTCTTACACCGCCGTTTCACCCTTACTCCGGTTTCCCGGAGCGGTCTGCTTTCTGCTGCGCTCTCTGTTATGGACGATTTGCACCGCCATACCCGGGCTTGATTCCCTTTCGGGTATCTCGACCGGCACCCTGCCCTGTGAAGTTCGGACTTTCCTCCCTGCACCCGGAGGCGCAGAGCGGCTGCACACTTGCGGTTTCAGCTAAAGAATCTCTTGAGAGACGAATAAAAGAACAAGGATAACCTGAAGAACATTCCTCGTTATCGGAGGTCAGTCTTCAGCTTCTTCGAACAGTCTTTCGTGAACGACGATGCGGCCGCATGACTCGCAGAGGTAGAACCCGCCCTGCACAATCATGGTGTGACGGTTGGTAGGTACACGGGTATTACAGCCGGAACATGCGTTGCGGTTCAGCCTGACGACGGCATTCTGGAGGGTGCCGCTGCGGAGGTGGTCGTATTTGTCGAGGAGGCGCTTGGACTCGGTCTTGATGATTTCCCTCTGCGCTTCGATTTTCTTCCGGAGCGCTTTGACCTCGTCTTCGGTCTCGATGACGATGCCGTTGAGTTCCTCTTTTTTATGTTTGACCTGTTTATCCAGATCAGTCAACTGCTGCTGGAGGACATCGTCGGGCATCATGTCTTCCGTCATTTCGTCGTAACGGTTTTCTTCGATCAGTTGCCGGCCTTTTTTCTGAAGCTCTTCCTTGCGCTGTTCTCCCTGGCTGATGTCCTGCAGACGTATTTCGGCTTGGGCGATCTCCTTTTCTTCATACTCGATCTGCTTGGAGAGGGCGTCATATTCCTTGTTGTTCCTGGCAAGGGTCTGTTTCTCCTTGAAGGACTGGATCCTCTCGTGGCAGCCGTTAATGATTTCATTGAACGACTGGCGGAGCTTCAGGTGCTCCTCGGCGGTTTTGCTGCGGGCTGCGATCTGGCGGGTTGTGAATGCCAGATCCTCTTCCAGGGCGCTGATCTCTTCCGGCAGGCCTTTCTGGAGGCTGACGATTTTTTCTATCTGGTTGTCAAGGTGCTGCAGCCTGACGAGGAGGTTGATTTTCGTATGATCCACTACTGCTTGTGTTTTGGATTATTGAGGCATAAAAAAAGCACCTTTTCAGTGAAAAGGTGCACGCTCTGCCGGGTGGTATGTGAAATAACAGACTTAACTGAACCGTCTGCAGAAACTTTGATGAGGGACCTCTTGTGCATATCGCTAAGGAAACTTGTTTGTGCCCGAAAGGAGATTCGAACTCCTACACCTTGCGGCGCTCGTCCCTGAAACGAGTGCGTCTACCAGTTCCGCCATTCGGGCAACGCGTTATGCTGAAACAAAAACAAATAAGCTCTTTTTGGCTACAATGCAAAAAACAAAAATTACTTGATCTCCTTGTGCAGGGTGTGGCGCTGCAGGTTGGGGTTGTATTTCTTCAGGATGAGCCTTTCGGTGGTGTTCTTTTTGTTTTTCGTCGTGCTGTACCTCGAAACCGTTTTTCCTTCTTTTTTGGCTTCAGTGCACTCAAGCGTTATAACGATTCTGTTTTCTTTTCCTTTGGCCATGATTCGCTTCCTGGTATGTAGGGGATAAATTGTAAAGAGCAGTGAATATAAGACGACCTGCTAGATTTTGCAAATAAGAACCCGTTCTTTCCTGTCTTCCTAGTGAGTTGATGTCTGAATAGAAAGGGCCGCCCCTATGGAGCGGCCCTCTGAGAGCATCCCTGCAGTGATTGCTATCTAGTGCATAAGGCTTTCTTCGGCCTCAAGCCAGTCCTCAACGTCGCTACCGCTCCTCCTGCCCTTTTGTTCCCAGAGGAAGTAAGCCGCAAGCCTGATTTCCTCTTCCCTGCTGATCTGTTCTTCAGGCATCTCTTCTTTGCTCTTGTTCGACATGTTCTCTCCTGTTGATGGGTTTCATGGTATAAAGTATCACTTCTGGTTGTCATCATACTGCGCGTGCCGGGAGCCCTACGGCTTTGACTGCTGGCGTTTGAAAAACATCCACTTCAATGATTTGGTTCCAGCTGCAGGAAGGAATTCGTCCGGCTTGTGCTGCCGGGGCTTGGGAGCCTGCTCCGAAAACCGCAGGATTTTTGGTATCTTCATCATTCAGTACAAAGTAACGTTCCCTGACAACCACAAAATTCTGCTGCATCTTGCTCGACCGCACTGCATTCCACTACGATAACGGAGCGCTCTTCTGTGAAGGCGTCGCCCTTGAAGATTTGGCCTCCAGGTGGGGGACCCCTCTCTACGTCACTTCGAAACACAGCATCGAAGACCGGTACCGCGAATTTGAAGCGGCTTTTTCCGGTCTGGAACACTTTACCTGCTATTCGGTGAAGGCGAATTTCAACCTCAGTGTCATAAAGACCCTTGGCGATCTTGGATGCGGGTGCGACGTCAATTCTGCCGGGGAACTGTTCCGCGCCCTTAAGGCCGGTGTTCCCGGAAACCGGATTATTTTTGCCGGTGTCGGCAAACGCCCCGATGAAATTGCCTATGCGCTTGAAAGCGGGGTACTCATGCTGAAGGCGGAATCGCTCTCAGAACTCCGGGCAATCAATACCATTGCCGCTGCAAGAGGTCTCAAGGCTCCCGTGGCCCTGCGCATCAACCCCAATGTCACCGCTGAAACCCACCCTTACATCACCACTGGCGACAGCAAGGAGAAGTTCGGGATTGATGAGGCTGAGCTTCCTGAGGTTTTCTCGCTTCTGGGGGAGCTCGACAATGTTCTTCTTACTGGACTCGACATGCATATCGGATCGCAGATTTTCGATCCCGAGTTCTATGTCGCAGCCATTACCAAACTGCTCGATATCTTCAATTATTCACGCAGTAAGGGCTTTGGGGTGGAGTTCCTGGACATCGGTGGCGGGTTCCCTGCAACCTACGACCCGATGAAGCCTGAGACTCCGCTCGACCGCTTTGCCGACAAGATCATTCCGATGCTGAAGCCTACCGGCGTGAAGGTGATTTTTGAGCCGGGAAGGTTTCTGCTTGCCAATGCTTCCGTGCTTTTGACCAGGATTCTGTACCGGAAGCGCAACCATACCGGAAAAGAGTTTTTCGTAGTAGACGGTGGCATGACCGAGCTCATCCGTCCTGCGCTCTATCAATCGCATCATGAGGTTCTCAGCGTGACCGATCATGATAAAACGGTTGTTGCTGACGTGGTGGGTCCGATCTGCGAGTCAAGTGATTTCTTCGCACGCCATCGTTCAATCGGCGATGCTCCTGAGGGTGAATTGCTTGCCGTGATGACGGTAGGTGCTTATGGCGCGGTTATGTCAAGCAACTATAACGGACGGCTTCGTCCTGCCGAGGTGATGGTGGCGGGGAGTGACGTACAGGTCATCCGCCGGCGTGAAAGCTTTGAACAGCTGATACAGAACGAGGTGTAGGGCACATGATTCCGGTCCGTGATCCGGACCAGAACCCCGAAAGGGGAGTACGGCTCAGGCGTGGAGGTTCCTGAAGATTCTGAGGGTTGCGTCGGCCATGTTCAGTGTGTAGAAATGGATGCCGCGGACATGGTTGTCGACAAGCTCCTGGACCTGTCGGGTTGCCCACTCAATGCCGAGCGAGGCAACTTCGTCCTCGCTTGATGCAGCCATTACTTTTTCCTGAAGCGGAGCGGGAATGCGCGCACCGAGAGCGAGTTCGGACATTCTGATCATGCCTTTCTTCGTCGTCACAGGCATGATGCCGGCAATGATCGGTACTGTGATGCCGGCCAGTCTGCAGCGGTCCCTGAAATCAAAGAAGTCCCGGTTGTCGAAGAAGAGCTGGGTGACAATGTAGTCTGCGCCGGCATCGACCTTTTCCTTCAGATACTCTATTTCCGTAAGCCTGTTGGGCGTTTCGGGATGGCCTTCCGGGAACCCTGCCACGCCGACACCGAAGTCGGGGTAGTTGGTTTTTATGAACCGGACCAGATCGATGGCATGGGGGAAATCCTTTATTGCTTCAGCAAGCGTGGCGGCCCCGGCCGGCTTGTCTCCTCTGAGGGCAAGGACGTTGTTGATGCCATGCTGGCGGTAGTTTTCCATGATGGTCCCGGTCTCTTCTCTGCTTGAAGAGATGCAGGTCAGGTGGGAAACGACGGACAGGCCGGTCTCTTTCTGGATGCGGGTCACCAGATCATGGGTGCGGGTACGGGTTGAGCCGCCTGCGCCGTAGGTGACGCTGACATAGGACGGGTTCAGGGGGGAGAGGGCTTTGATGGTGTCGAACAGCGTCTCCCAGTCTTCATCTTTTTTCGGGGGGAAGAACTCAAAACTGAATACCGGCTTTTCGGCCGTGTTCAGGATCTCTTTGACCAGCATGCACACAGTGGGTTAGGAGCTTTCTTTGAAAAAGAAGAATATACGAAACAATGGCTTAGCGCGCGTAAAAATTATACGCCCACTCCATGCTCCACCCCGTTCCGGCCTGGCTCCCTACCCTGCGCTGCGCCTTCTTGCAGTTGTCGTTGCCGGCATCCTGGCCGGAACCCGTCACCCTTTTTCACTTGACATATGGATTGTGGCATTCAGCGTGGCACTCACCCTGACTGCAATCGGCCTCGTCTTCAGTCTCCGCATTCCTTCCAGCCGTTTCCCCGCCCCATTCACGGCACTCTTCTATTTGGCAGTGGTTTTTACAGGGTTCGGTGCATATGGAGACTTTCTCTTCAACCATGTGCCGCAGGGCGGCCTGCTCCTGCAGGCCGGTCGCACTGTTGTTGTCGCAGGCCGTGTCGACGGGCGCCCGGGGGGTTCCTCACGCGGTACCGCATTCGTTCTGGATATTTCGAGCATGCATGAGGGTGATGTGGAAAAAGCTATGCATGAGCGGGCTTCCGTTTTTGTCCAGCACCCGAAAGGGGAGGCACTTTCGCTCCGGGACGGGGATCTGGTGCTTGTCAGTGGATTGGTGGGAATCCCTGGCGGCGCGGCCAATCGAGGCGAATTCAATCCGCACCAGAGGGCACGCCTGCAGCGGGTCTCGGCATCAATCTACGCAGAGGGTCCCTGGCGGGTTCTGCATGAGGGCGAGAGCGACGGCGGGGCCTTCAAACGGTTGTTCGTGCACCCGGTCCACGACTATGTCATCGACACCCTTGTGGCTTTTTTTCCTGATGGCCCCCGCCGCCAGTTCATGGCGGGAGTGCTTGTCGGGCAGAGGGACGGGCTGGATGAGGATCTCGGTGAAGCGTTCCGACGGACAGGAACTGCGCATATCCTCGCTGTATCAGGACTTCATGTCGGTCTTATTGTGCTTGTGGTCAATCTTCTCCTGCACCGCCTGCGGGTAACGGGGCCGGGCCGCTGGACAGTTTTTCTCTTGACGGCCTTTGTGCTCATCCTCTATGGTTCAGTGGCCGGCGGTGCGACTTCAGTGCAGAGGGCTTCCATCATGACGATGGCGCTGCTCGGGGGTGGCGTGTCGGGCAGAAAGTCTTTTCCCCTGAACTCCCTCGCTCTTGCCGACATCCTCATCCTTTCCTTCGATCCCCTTGAACTCTTTACTCCGGGTTTCCAGATGACCAACGGTGCCGTTGCCGGCATTCTCCTCCTGCTTCCGCGGCTGAACCCGCCAGCCGGTTCCGGCGGGGGTATTCTGGCCGGGGCGTGGCATGCACTTCGGGGAAGCTTGTCTCTGACAGTCGCCGCGACTGCGGGGGTCGCGCCCGTCATTGCAATGTATTTCGGCAGTTTCTCCATTGTCGGAATCGCGGCCAACCTCCCGGTCGTCTTTTTTTCATCGCTGATGGTCTACGCCCTCATGCCGATGCTCTTCATGAATCTCGTGTCAGGCTGGCTGGCGTCCTTCTTTGCTGCTTCCGCCTTCTATTTTGCCGGTATTGCAATTGATGCGGCCCGGTGGTTCAGCGCTGTGCCGTTTGCTTCGGTGCCATTCAGTTCGGGCACTGCAGGAGCGCTGGCCTGGTATGCGGTTCTGGCCGCACTACTGCTGTTTATGATGCCTGCCCGGCGTGTCAGGGCATTCATACTGCTGCTCGGAGTGGTTGATTTTCTGATCTGGATGCCGCTGTTTTCAGGCGGGCAGCCAGGGCCGCCTTCGGCCGTGACGGTCAATCTCGGCAGGGATGTTGCGGTCCTGTTCAGTTCCGGAAGAGAGAGCGTGCTGATCGATGCCGGCCGGGATGAACGTTCCTTCAAACGCATAGTAAACCAGGCGGAAGGGTTCGCCCTCCCGCCCCTCAGCGCGGCTGTCGGGTTTTCGGCTAAGGACTCCGTGATCTCTCGTGTGCCTCTCGGACGTCATATGCTCTCGGCCGACAGCGTGCTCTCTTTGTCCTCCATTGTCGCTTTCCGTCCCGCCGGGGGCGTGCTCCGGGTATGGAGCCGCAGTCGCTCGCTGCTTATGGTGAATGGTCTGCAGGGGCTCCGCACTTCGGGCGGGGCCGCGCGGCGAGCGGATATGGCGGTGGTACGGCTGCATCGGTTCCGGCGGAAGGACGAGGCTGCGCTGTCAGGCTGGATCGGCGATGCCGCGCCCGGCTGCTGTATCCTCATCCCGGGACCGCTGATGCCGAAAAAAGAGAAGGGCTTTCTGAGCCGTTTTGCCCAGCGGAACCCTCGGGTGCAGGTCCGATCAAAAACGGAGCAGGTGGTGTTCCTGTAAGAGATGCTTCAGGCGTTGTCCCTGCCGAAGAGCCCGCTGTTGAGCATGCTGTCGATGATGGCACCGACGTCGGGGGTGAGTCCGGCTGGATTGATTTTGCCGATGACCCTGGCAAGGGTGTAGAGTTTTCCCTCGATCGGCAGGAACTTGTTGACGACGACTACTCGGTCTTCACGAAGCCTGCAGTCGCCACCGAGGAAGTTGCCTTTTTCATAGCGGAGACTGTAGCCTTCTTTTCTGATTGCGGCTTCAAGCAACGCCAGCTGTGCCGTTTTTTTCATCCGTTTTCCTTTTCGAGCTCTCCTCGGCCTAAGGCGCCGTTTCCACCCGTCATAAGATAGCGGAGCAACGGGGCCGTATGGAGTGCCTGCAGCATCTGGCCACTGTCAATGATCCTCAAGAGGTCTTCGGGGGTGGCGGATGTTACAGCAATCTCCTCGGTGGCATCAAGTTCCTGGCTGCCGAGCTCGTTCACCCCTTCGGCAAGGAAGGTCGTTGAAAGGTTGTTCTGGAGGGCCGGGTTTGCGCTGAGATCCATCCACCGGGTCCAGCGGCCTCCGCCGTAGCCGGTCTCTTCCCGTAGTTCGCGCCGGGCGGCCTCAAGCAGGCTTTCGCCCTCCCGGTCGTGTACGCCGGCAGGTAGTTCATAATAGACTTTCCCTATGCCGTGCCGGTACTGGCGGATGAGCACGATGCGGCCGTCTTCACGCACAGCGATGACATTGATCCACGGGGGGAACTCCTGAACGAAATAGTCGTTGATTACTCTGCCGCTCTGGAGCTGGACGCAGTCGCGACGAAGGGTAAGCCATGGTTCCCTGTGCAGGTACTCGGTTCCGAGGATGGTCCACGGCTGCGGTTCCTCGCTTCCGGTTCCGTCCCCACCAGACTTCCGGCTGTTCGGACATTCATCGGACTTCCGGCTGTTTTTCAACCTCATGCGTCCTGCCCCCGCATTCTAGGATCGAGGGCATCGCGCACCCCGTCCCCGATCAGATTGAAGCAGACGACGGTGATGAGGATGGCTATACCCGGAAAGGTAGATATCCACCAATGATTCAAGAGGCTGTCGCGCCCTTCATTGATGATGTTTCCCCAGCTTGGGACGGGAGGCTGGACCCCGAGGCCGAGAAAGGATAGTCCCGCTTCGGTGAGGATGATGCTGCCGATGCGCAGGGTGGCAGCAATGATGACGGGGGTGAGGGTATTGGGGGCAAGGTGCCGGAAAATGATCCGCAGGTGCGAAAGGCCGAGTGAGCGTGCTGCAAGGATGAACTCCTGTTCCTTCAAGGAGAGGACCTGGCTGCGGACAATGCGAGCTACACCCATCCATCCGGTAAATGAGAGGGTGATGACGATGAGGTAGATGGAGTTGCCGAAGGTTGCGATGATGATGAGGATGAGAAAGAGCGCCGGAAAAGCAATCAGGACGTCGACGATGCGCATCGACACTGCATCGACCCATCCCCCGAAGTAGCCCGATGTAACGCCCACAACGGTACCGAGGGTCACGGAGATCAATACAACCAGAAACCCGATCGAGAGCGAGATGCGTGAACCGTATATGACCCGGCTCAGGATGTCACGCCCGTATTGGTCTGTTCCGAGAATGAAGCTCCGGGTGAGGGCCGGGTGTCGGGGATCCTTGAGCTCTTCTACCGGCATGGTTTTCGTACGCATGCCCTGGCGGTAGGTGATGGTTCCGTTTTCGATGCGGTATTCATCGACAAAGCGGATGGCGTTGGGGAGGTTCCGGGTTTTGAGGGCACGGAAGTCCGCAACGAGGCTGTTGGCGAGGTCGACGGCTATGCCGCTGCCTTCCTGCAGGGGAATTTCAAGGGTTTTCGACTGCTTCAGCACCAGTGCCTGCAGCTTGGTCAGGGGAGGCTTGTATGCGGTGACCAGAAAGTCCTGCTGGTCGTAAGGACTGAACGGAGCGAGAAACGGGGCAAGAAATGCCACTGAATAAAGAATGAAAATGATTGCCGATGCATAGAGGGCGATTTTCTGCCGCATGAAAGCCCTGAGGCTGATGTTTCTCAGGCTTCCTTCTTCCTGAGGTGCATCGGGTGGCTGGTTTTTATGAGATCTTCGTTTCCAGAGAATCAGGCCGAGGATAGAGGGTACAAGGGTGAGGTAGAACGCCGCAATCCAGAATGCCGTGATTTCGGGGGTGAAGATGCTTCCGAGGGCAGATGGGTCTAAGAGGAGAAGGGCTCCTGCCGTGATGAGAGAGCGGAAGCTGAGGGCGACGAGCTGCGCCTCCCTGAATAGGATGATGAGGAAAATGGCAAGTGCCAATGGAATAAACCATCCCCGGCCCTTTGGCTTCTGGGCAGGATTTGGCCGGTATGTCGACGGAAGGGTATCTGGTTTCACGCTGTCGCTCTTTCGCACTGACTTGCTGTAGTGCCCTCTCGCACGGCATGCCGGTGCGGGGCCAACAATATTACAGAAAAAAACAAAAAAAGCCGCCTTCCTTTCCGGAGAGCGGCTTTCCTGTATAAAAACGGTCCGGTATGCTGACCTGTCAGGCTGCGCCGGAAGTTTCCGGGGTAGCGCCGGCAGCAGCTTCTGTTGCTTCCGCCTCTTTCTTCGAAGCAAGGACGGTGACGACAGGAGTGTCGCGGTCATCCATGATTTCGAGGCCGGGGAACGCTTCTGCCGCAATCTCCCTGACGTGGATGCTGTGTCCGATCTCGAGTGCGGTGACGTCGATTGTGATGTGCGCAGGCATGTCACCTGGCTTGCCTTTCACGGTGAGGCTGTGGCGGATAATCTGGAGTTTTCCGCCTTTTTCCACACCGATGGCATCACCCTCAACGGCAACCGGCACATCCATCTCGATGACCTCGTGGGCTGAAACCAACTGGAAGTCGGTGTGGATGACCCTGTCGGTGACGGGGTCGAACTGCACGTCCTTGATGAAGGAGCGCTTGACGTTCCCGTCGGGGAATTTCAGGTCGATGATGTGTGATTCAGCCGAGTGGACCAGTTTGTTGAGCGCAATTTCATTGACACTTACCGCAATGGTTTCCTCACCTTTATGGTAGACGACTGCAGGCACTTCGCCTGTTTTGCGGAGCCTTCCGGCTGCATTCTTCTTGATTTCGCGAGGAGCGACCCCGAGTACTATTGTTTCCATGCTCTTCCTATCCTCTTATCGCTAGTGTTTAGTGGTTGTTCGTGATTTTCTGGGTGATGTTCTTGCTGTCGAACAGGCAGCTGACGGAATCATCTTCATAAATGCGTTTTATCGCCTCGCCAAACAGGTTGCTGACCGTAACGGTTTCGATTTTCGGCGAGTAGTCGTGGCCGGTGACCACCGAATCGGTGACGATGACCTTTTCAAGTATCGAGGCGTTGATTCTCTCGATGGCCGGTCCCGACAGGATCGGGTGCGTCGCGGCTGCGTAGATCTTCAGACCGCCGGCCTCGCGGATTGCTTTGGCGGCATTGACGAGGGTTCCGGCCGTGTCGATCATGTCATCGACGAGCAGAACGTTCTTGCCGCTGACGTCGCCGATGATGTTCATGACTTCGGCTACATTGGCCTTGGGGCGACGTTTGTCGACGATGACAAGGTCGGTGCCGAGCTCTTCTGCGAATTTCCTGGCGAGTTTTACTCCGCCGACGTCAGGGGATGCAACCACCAGGTTGTCACGGAACTCCTTGTGCCGGACGTATTCGATGAGGACGACGCTCGAGTAGAGATGGTCGAAGGGGATGTCGAAGAAGCCCTGAATCTGCGCTGCATGCAGATCCATGGTCAGGATGCGGTTGGCACCGGCCTCGGTTAGGAGGTTGGCTACCAGCTTTGCCGTGATGGCAACCCTCGGTTTGTCCTTGCGGTCCTGACGCGCGTATCCGTAATAAGGGATGACGGCGGTGATTCTTGCCGCGGATGACCGTCTTGCGGCGTCAATCATGATGAGCAGTTCCATCAGGCTGTCGGCCGGCGGGTTGGTCGACTGGATGATGAACATGTCGGATCCCCGGATCGACTCGAAATAGTTGACCGAAATCTCTCCATCGGAGAAGTTCTCCGCCTTTGCATTGCAAAGGGGCATGTCGAGATAGGCGGCAATCTTTTCTGCAAGCGCCGGGTTACTGCGGCCTGCAAAAATTTTAATGGGTTTTGCCATCGTGTCCTGCATTTTCGGATGAAACGGGTTATATTATGGCAGTACTTCAAAGCCCCGCGGTATCCTCAGCCATCCTTCAAGGTCCGATACACTTACAGGGACTCCGAATATAATGAAAACGGGTTAAAAATTAATTTTTTTTCCTCTTTTTCCCACGACCCCATAGCTCCAGAGACATGACCATTCAAGAGATCCGCCAGTACCTCACCCGGTTTTTCGATCCTGTTGAACTTGTTGGTGAGGGCGGCGCCCAGATAGCCGGACCGGCCAAAATCGAGTCTGCCGTCCTCGGCGAGGTCAGTTTCATCGCCAATGAGAAGTACCTCAGGTATCTTTCCCTCACCTCGGCATCGCTGGTCATCGTCCACCACTCCGTCGATGTCTCTCTCTACGCCGGAGACCGCTCGTTCCTGAAGGTGTCCGATCCGTATACCGCTTTTGTTTTCGTGCTCCAGAAATTTGCCCGCCCAAGAACTCTCGCCCGGCCGGGCGTTGCTCCGACGGCAGTGCTTGGCGAGGGGGTCTGGCTTGGTGAAGGAGTTGCGGTCGGTGAGCATGCGGTGATCGGCGACCGTTCTTCGATAGGCGCCGGAACGGTGATCGCTCCGAACACCGTCATTATGCACGACGTGAAAATCGGTGAACGATGCACCGTGTTTCCCCAGGTCACCATCTACGACGGCACCCTCATCGGCGACCGGGTGGTCATCCATGCCGGCAGTGTCATCGGCGCGGACGGGTTCGGGTTCGCCCCGCAGCCGGACGGCTCCTATGTGAAAATTCCGCAGATGGGGATTGTCGAGATCGGCGACGATGCGGAAATCGGCGCCAACGCTACGATTGACCGCGCCACCATGGGCAGTACCGTGATTGCAAAAGGGGTGAAGGTCGACAACCTGGTGCAGGTTGCGCACAACTGCCGCATCGGCGAGCATACCGTCATTGCCGCCCAGGCGGGTATTTCAGGAAGCACCATCATGGGCCGCGGCTGCATGATCGGGGGACAGGCGGGTTTTGCCGGCCATCTCGAGCTGGCCGACCGCACCCATGTGGCAGCCCAGGCCGGGGTATCGAAATCCTTTCTCGAGCCGGGAACCGCTATCCGCGGTTATCCTGCCCAGCCCATGCGCGAACAGCTTCGCCATGAGGCAATGCTCCGCCATCTCGGCTCAATGAAGGAGAAGATCGACCGCATCGACAGGGAGCTGAAAGAGCAGGGCACTTCCCGGGACTGAGCGGAAAAGTGCTTACATCAAGCATAAGGCCCGCTTCCGCTACCTCAGGAGAGGTTCCTCGGCACCTGCGAGGAGTGGTGGTGGATGATCGGCTTTGGCTGGGAGATGTCCACGACGAAGCTGAAGCGAGAGGGGAAGCTGAGCAGTACCCCGTCTACCTCGAATTCAAAGGAATAGATACCGCTGATGGTTGATATCGAGTCGCTCAGGATGTGCTTTCGGAGCGCCTTGCTGTGCAGCCTTACGCCCATTCCTTCCCTTGTCGCCAGCTGTGCGAAGTATTCCCGGATGGCAACGGGTCCCATGACCGTATGGGGAGAAAATGTCGGAATAAGCACCGCGTTTTCATGGTAGAGGGCGGCGATTTCATCGGGATTGGCACTGCAGACTCTTGTAACCCATCCGAAAAGAATCTCTTCAGCCGTCTTGAAGTGTGTCATATGGGATCGTTGTTGGTTCCGAAGGAAGGTTCTCCTGCGTAAAGATAAAAAAATCCCGCCACATCAAATGCGGCGGGATGCCTTAAAGCTCAACCCTCCGGACCAACTCTCCCTACAGTCTCAATTCGCCGCTCTGTGCCTGATCTTTCAGGTTGTCGTTCGCATAAATCAGCACCTCGACCCTGCGGTTTTGCCTGCGTCCCGTTTCGGTTTCATTCGATGCGACCGGACGGGTTTCACCGTATCCGACCGGTGAGAGGCGCGAGCCGGAGACTCCGTAGGTTTTCAGGAGCGTTGCTACCGATTCGGCACGCCGTTCGGAGAGCAGCTGGTTCTGTGTTTCGCTGCCGATGGAGTCGGTATGGCCTTCGATGACCATGTTCGTGTCAGGGTAGCGGTTGAGGATTCTTGCAAGTTTCTCGATGTTGTAGCGGCTTGTGGAGGTTATGGTGGCCGATCCTGTCGTGAAAAGGATGCCTGAATCGAAGACCACACGGATGCTTTCACCGACCCGCTCGACCCTTGCACCATCGACATCGCGGTCAATCTCGGCCGCCTGCTTGTCCATGTAGTTGCCGATGAGTGCTCCAGCCGCCCCGCCAACGGCCGCGCCGATCACTGCGCCCTGAACCCAGCTTCCCGAGCGGCTTCCGATAATGCCGCCGAGGACACCCCCCGCCGCAGCACCTATGCCGGCGCCACGCCCTGTGCGGCTGGTTGATTCGCACCCCCATGTCATGGTGGCGGTTGCAAGAATGAGGATGAATGCGAGGGGTCTCGTCAGTTTCAGCAGGTGTGTCATGGTGTCTGCGGTTTATGGTTCGCTATTTTATATGTACTGCATATATAAAATATATGAAATCATTAGCATTCTTTCCGAGACTTATTTCCCCCTCAGCGCTTCGACGGGGTTGAGGTTGGCAGCTTTCCATGCGGGGAAGAGCCCGAATGCGACCCCGATGGCTGAGCATACTGCCATGGAGACTGCGGCCCAGAGGATGGGGACGACGGGCGGGAGCTGGAGGTTTATTGCCACGATGTTTCCGGCTCCGGCTCCTGCGGCGGCTCCGATGAGGCCTCCTGCAAGTGATAGGAGCAGGGCTTCATAGAGGAATTGACGAAGTATGCTGCTTTTGGGGGCCCCGATTGATTTGCGGATACCGATCTCCCTGGTCCGTTCCGTGACGCTGACCAGCATGATGTTCATGATGCCGACTCCTGCCGTCAGAAGCGCCATGAAGCTGATGATAAAGGCTCCGATACTGATGGAGCTCTTGATGTCGCGGAACGATTCCACCAGCGATTCATTCGTCCTGATTTCAAAGTCGTTTTCCTCTCTGACGCCAAGCCCCCTTGACAGACGCATCGCTCCTATGGCATGATCAAGGGTTCGGGCGTACTCTTTCTGCGACCAGGCTTCCACCGTGATCTCGAGACTGCTTTTTTCGTTGACATGGCTGAGGTAGCGGGTGATCGGGATCAGGATGAAATTGTCCTGGCTCTGGCCGAACGCTGCGCCCTTTTTTGTGAAGACGCCGGCGACAGTGTAGACCTCTCCACCGATGCGGACTTGTTTGCCCAGAGGATTTTCACTTGCGGGAAAGAGTGCTTCCCTCAGATCGCTGCCGAGTATGGCGGTGTTTTTAGCATACTGGATGTCGCTTGCAGTGAGGTTGCGTCCAATCGTTACATCGAACCCGCTCGATGCTGCGAAGTGTTCGTCTCCGCCGGTGAGCACTACATCGGGATTGGTCGTTTTATCGCCGGACTTGGCCTGGTTGGCCTGGCTGGAGATGATGAAGCCTATGGTGCGCGCCTTCTGTTCCATGTTTTTCCTGAACATCTGGGCCTCCCTCCAGGTGATGTCCTGACGGTTCACGTAGATGTTCCTTCTGTGGCCGCTGCCAAAGACGGTTGCGGGATATTTCTGGATCTGGAAGGTGTTGGCCCCGAGGCTGGCGAGCCCTGACTCTACACTCCTGTCGAGGGCGTCGATGGTGGTCATGACGGCAATGATCGAAAAGACCCCGACGGCAACACCCATAAGGGTAAGCCATGAGCGGAGCTTGTTGGCGGCGAGTGAGGAGACTGCCTGCCGGATGATTTCAATAAGTGGCATGGGCGTTCTTATTCATGGCGGAGGGAGTCGGCCGGATCGAGTTTTGATGCCGTTACGGCTGGTGCAAGACCCGAAGCGATGCCGGTGGCCACGGAGACGACGAGTCCAGCCGTCACAAGACCGAGTGAGAAGCTGACCGGGAAGTCAGGTACGATTCTGCCTATGGCCAGCGTGATTCCAAGGGAGGTCAGGAGGCCTATGAATCCGCCGATGAGGCAGATCATCACCGATTCGATGAGGAACTGCATGAGAATGGTTTTCCGTCTGGCCCCGAGCGCCTTGCGGAGGCCGATTTCTCTGGTCCTTTCCTTGACGCTGACGAAGGTGATGTTCATGATGCCGATGGCTCCGACGAAAAGCGACATGCCGGTGATGAAAATGCCGGCTGCGGCAATGCCGTTCTTGATGGGGTCGAGCTGGCTTTTGAACGCCTTCTGTTCGTTGATGGAAAAATCATCCTCCATTCCGGGGGCGAGCCGCCTGATACGGCGCATGATGCCGAGGAGCTCCTCTTTTGCTTCCGCGACGCGGCTCTGGTCACGGATCTTCACCCGCATGGTGACAAAGGCGTTTTTGCCGTAGACCCGCTCGAATGCGCCGAGGGGCATGATGATCTGGTTGTCGAAGCTGAAGAGCCCGAGGAACTTCCCTTGTTTGCGGAACGTGCCGACGACCCTGAACCGGGTGTTTTTCAGCATGATGGTACGTCCGACAGCAGATGTTTCACCGAAAAGTCCACTCGAGATGTCGTCGCCGATGACGGCAACACGGTCGCCTGAGGCCGCCTCACCGGGGGTGAAGAACCGTCCTTCGGAAAGGTCGCCGGATGCGGTCTGGAGGTAATCCTCGTTGGTGCCGAGCGCAAAAGCCTGCTCGACCGTCTGGCCGAGGTATCGCACAGATGCCTGATAGGTGGATATCTGGGGGACGGCAACCGAGAGCTCGGAGCGGGGGTTGCTTTCGATAATGCGGTTGATGGTTTCGCTGTAGCCTGTTTTCAAGTCGGGCCTGTTGCGGTATCTCCACCATTGGCCCATGGTACTCCAGGACGATTTCTGTACATAGACGACATCGTAGCCGAGCATGGCCAGACTCCGTTCAAAGCCGCTGTCGATACCGTTGATGGCCGTTCCCATCATCGTGATAGCCACGATGCCGATGATGACGCCGAGCGCGGTGAGGAACGAGCGGATCTTATTGTCCCTAATCTGGAACAGGGCCATCCTGAAACTTTCCGCCGATTCATAGCGGAAGCGGTGCATGCCGTCGTTCATCGCCGTTCGTCACTTTCGATCTTTCCGTCGCGAAGCCTTATGATCCTGGATGTGCAGTGCGCGATATCCTCCTCGTGGGTGATCAGGATAATGGTGTTTCCCGCCCCGGAGAGTTCGCCGAAGATGTCCATGATGTCGTGGCTTGTGGCGGTATCGAGATTGCCGGTCGGTTCATCGGCCAGGATGATTGATGGTTTGTTGATGAGCGCCCTGGCGATGGCGACACGCTGGATCTGCCCTCCCGAGAGCTCTGAGGGACGGTGGGTGATGCGGTCGGCGAGTCCTACCCGCGTAAGCGCCGATTCGGCCCGCTCCCTGCGCTCGGACGGTTCGATGCCGGCGTATATCAGGGGAAGCTCAACGTTCTGGAGACAGTTGAGGCGGGGGAGGAGATTGAAGGTCTGGAACACAAAGCCGATTTCACGGTTTCTGATGCGGGCGAGTTCGTCATCATCCATGTCGGCGACATTCTGGCCGTTCAGGTCGTAGGTTCCGGAGGTTGGCGTGTCGAGGCAGCCGATGATGTTCATGAGGGTGGATTTGCCGCTGCCGGAGGGACCCATGATTGCGGCATAATCGTTTTTCAGGAACTCGAGGCTGACCTGGTCGAGCGCCTTGACGATCTGGTCCCCCATTTCGTAGTACCTCGAGAGCGACTGCATGGTGATGACTGCATTTGACGGCATAGGGCGTTGTGTTCTCTCTCTTGTTAGCGAACGAGTCGGACCTTCTCTCCGTCCTGAAGCTGGGTGCTGATGGCCGTGTAACTGCCTGAGACCACCCGATCGCCCTCCTTAAGCCCTCCGGTGATGACAATGTGGGTATTGTCTGTCGTTCCGGTTGCGACGGATACGAAACGGACCCGGTCGTTATTGAATACAAAAACCCCCTGCCGGCTTTCCTCCTGATGCTTTTTTTGCGCGTCCTCTTTTTTCTTTCCGCTTTCAGCCTTTGGTGTCCTCAATGTCACGCTTTGGATGGGCACGACCAGAGCATCGGGTACCCGTTCGGATTCAATGTCCGCCGTTGCGCTCATGCCGGGCTTGAGGAGGCGTTCGTGGTTGAAGATGCGTACCTTGACTGAAAAGTTGGTGGCCTCTTCCTGCGTGCCGGCTGCCGTTGAAATGGCCGAATTCGCGATCTCGTGTACGGTTCCCCGGAAGACCCTTTTGCCGTAAGCATCGACGGTCACCGAGACGGGATTGCCGACCCGCACGTTGACGATATCGTTTTCGTTCACTTCCACCTCAACCTGCATGCTGTCCAGATTGGCAAGTCGCATCACTTCGGTGCCGGGGAACTGCCCTGTACCGACGACACGCTCACCGAGCTTGCTCTGCAGAGCGATGATGGAACCGCTGATGGGTGCGGGTACAACGGTTTTTTTCAGCCGGTCCTGGTTCTGGTCGAGCAGGCTGCGGTTTTGGGCGATGGCATACTGTGACGACTGGTAGGCCGCACGCGATGCCTCGGCATTGGTTTTGGCCGAGATGTAGTCGCTTTCGGAGATCAGCTTCTCTTTGAAAAGGATGGATGCCTTGCGGAAATCGTCCTCTGCCTTGACCTGTTTCGAGCGGGTTTCGAGGCTCAGCGACTTTGCCTGATTGAGCTGTGCCAGACTCTGTTCGACCTGGTTGATGTAAACGTCCGGCTGGATCTTGAAGAGCAGTGCCCCTTTTTTGACCTGCTGGCCTTCGCTGACCGGGAGTTCAATGATTTCACCCGAGACGTCAGGGGAGATTGCCAGATCGGTTTCGGGCTGGATTTTGCCTGTTGCCGTCACGAGGTGAATGACCTCTTTTCGGAAAACGCTTTCAATCGTCACTTCAACCGGCTTTTCCCTGCCGAGCAAGAGTGCGCCGAGAATGGAGAGCACGGCAGCGGCTATGGCGCCTGTAAGGAGAAGTCTGTTTCTTTTCGTGGACGATTTTTTCGTGTTCATCGGTTCTCTTTCAGGGTTGGGGATTCATGGGCAGCTCAAGGGTGCCGGTGGCATAGGCGATCACATTCTTCTGGAGCTCAAGGTTGTAGCGCGCCTGTGTAAGGCTTGAGCGGGCGCTGAACAGTGCGGCTCGGGCGGTGGAGAGGTCGACGAACCCAGCAGCACCGAGCTCGTATTTCTTTCTGACCGCCAGATATGCGGACTGTGCGGCTTTCAGGCTTATTTGGGCGGTTTCCGTCTGCATCCGGGCTGAGCGGAAGTCGTTATATGCCTGACCGAGATCGATTGCAATGTCGCGACGCAGGTCGTTGTAGTCGAGGGACTTGTTGATCCAGCCGATTTTTGCGGACTGCACCAGGTACCCGGTCTGCCATCCGTCGAAAATGGTCCAGCTGAGGCCGATGGAGACCGACTGGCCGATGGAACGCTCAAGCTGGTCGTCGAGGGTCGGCGTAGGATCTGTAATGGTTGATCCGCTGAGGTAGCGGGTCCCAGCGCTCGAGAGGGTCCAGGTGGCATCAAGGGATGGCAGGCGCTGGCCCCGGGCTTCACGGACCTGCCAGCGGGCAGCACGTGCTTCGAGTTCGCTTCCGATGAGGTCCTGTCTTTTTTGGAAGGCCGTCGTCAGGAGGGAGTCAAGCGCAGGAAGGTATGGCTGCTTGGTTCCGGTTCCTTCGGGAGCGTCGGCAAGGGTGACCGGGACGGCGGGGGTCCGGTTGATGCGCCGCAGGAGCTCAAGGAGGCTTCTCTGCGCTCTGGCTTCAGCCTGGATGGATGCAAGACGCCTCGAGGCTACTTCGGCTTCCTGTTGGTAGCGTTCGGTCATGGATTTAAGCCCAACCCTGAACTGGTTTTCTGTCAGCTTCAGCAGGTCTTCCGATGCAAGCAGGTCCTCTTCGGCAATTGCCTGAAGTTCCCGGTCGAGGAGGGCCTGGTAGTAGGTCTGGGTTACGTCGTAGGCTATGGTTTCATAGGCTCTCGTGAGGCTGTAGCCGAGGGCGCGTTTTGTTTTCAGGGCCGCCTGCAGCGCAGAGTAGTCGCTGAAGCCGTTGAACAGGTTCAGGCTCGCCGTCAGGGTGGCAGTGGCAGATTCTGTTGAGGTCGTTTTGTAATCCACCGGAGTGGTAGCTGGCGAGTAGGCTTTTGCCCGGCTGTAAGGCGAGTATGTGGCCGATGCCGTTACGCCCGGAAGAAACCGTCCATACCTCCGGAGCACGTCGGTTACCTGGAGCTGCAGGGCGTTTTCTGCTTTTTTGCCCTCTGAGGCGGTGGCAAGAGCTTCCCTGACGCACTCTTTCAGCGTGAGCCGGGCCGGCGGCTCTGCTTCAGCTGCCCGCAGGGTAAAGGGCGGAGCAAGAAGGATGATGGCTGCGGCGATGAAGGAGCGTAGTGTCGAAGTCAATGTTGGTAATGCGCTACAGGTTTACGGGCAGTCGGAGCGGTTCATGCTGCAAGCTGTTGCCCTTCAAACTCAATATAGCCAACGGCAGGCAAAGCCGCCGTAAGCATATGGGACATATGGAGATTACTACCGCCAAAATCGGCTGAAAAGTTTCCGTGTGAAGGAGATGTCGAAGCGCTGCAGATCCTCAGAGCTTTTCAAGCAGGGTATCGATTTTCCGCATGTAACCGGCAGCTTTTTCCGGCTGCAGACGGATGAGCTGGGTATAGACCTTGATGGCCTTTTTCGTCGCGCCCTGCATGCTGAAGAGCTGGGCAAGTGTCTCGGTGGGCACCTCAATCGCCTCTTCGTCGGAGAAGGGCATTTTCTGTTCGACGATGGGGGTGGGATCGGCGGTTTCCGATGTCATTGATGGTTCGAAGTGCAGGAGGGCTTCCGAGAGCTCTTCGAGTTCGGCCGTCACCCGGTCGAATCCGGCTTGTCCCATCGACGGTGCTTCGCTTTCCGGCCCTGCCGCTTCGGGAAGTGCGGTATAGAGTTCCTGCAGCTCCCTCCGGGCCACTTGATTTGCGGGCGCGATTGCACAGCATTTCCTGAGGTGGTCCATGGCGTTCAAGGTGCTGCCGAGGCCCCGCAGCGCTCGTGCATAGAGGAGACTGAAGAGGTATGAGTCCCCGAACATCTCCCGTTGGGGGCTGAGGCGCTCAAGTGCCATCTGGTACTCTCCCCGGGAAATGTCAAGCGACACTTCCGCAAAAAAAAGATGGGGGTTCCGGATACGTGCTGTGGTGTTGTTGCCTTGCATGGCTTTTTCAGGCGGACGCCCCCGCTTCAGGTTCCATTGCAAGGCGGATGAGGCGGTCCGTCAGTTCCATGAACCCGGTTCCGGCAGCCGCCATGAGCCGGGGGTACATGCTGACCGGTGTGAAGCCGGGGATGGTGTTGATTTCATTGAAGACGATGCTTCCGGTGGTTTCGTCGACGAAAAAGTCGACCCTCGACATTCCTCGGCATCCAAGCGCCCGGTAGGCACAGAGCGCAGCCTCCCTGACCTTTTCCTGCAGATCGCCGGGTATTCGGGCGGGAATGAAGAGTTTCGCTGTGTCGTGGATGTATTTGTCTTCGTAGTCGTAGAATTCGCTGCCGGGTTCGATTTCCCCGCAGGGCGAAGCTTCCGGGGTGTCATTGCCGATGACGGCGACTTCCACTTCCCGGCCTTTGACGGCCTGTTCAATCAGTACCTTCGAGTCCAGGCTGCAGGCATGGGTGATGGCTTCAGCGAGCTCGCTTTCGGAGTTCACTTTGGTTATGCCGACCGATGAACCGAGGCTGACGGGTTTAACGAACATCGGGAATGAGAGCGATGCAACGGCCAGCCTGTGTGTTGCTTCAGGGTCACGGCGGTAGGCATGGCTCATGACGGTCACCGACACTGCAACGGCAAGGCCTGCATCGGCGGCAGCGAGTTTCGTCAGCGCTTTGTCCATGGTGAGGGCAGACGCAAGGACCCCGCAGCCGGTGCAGGGCACCTGCAGGGTTTCAAGCAGGCCCTGCACCCGGCCGTCTTCTCCGTAAGAGCCGTGCAGAACCGGAAATGCGACGTCGATACCCCGGAAATCAAAGTTGAAGGGCGGTTCTGCCGATGCCGCCACCATTTCACGCAGGGTTGCGGCTGTGGCTTCAAGCGATGTGGTGCGGATGAGGTCGGCGATGTCAAGCTTGAGAATCTGTTCGGCTACTCCGCCGGCATACCACCTGCCATCACGGGTGATGTAGACCGCTAGAACCCGGTAGCGGTCCCGGTCGATGTTGGCGGCCACAGCGCGGGCGGAAATGACCGATATTTCATGCTCTAGAGAGCGGCCTCCGAACAGGAGGGCTACGGTTGTATGGTGCATGGTGTTCTGCGGCGGGTGTTCTTGGTTCAAATGAAGTGTCGCTGGTGTTCAACCGAAATGCACCGGTTCTGTACGACGGAGATGCCGGCCTGTGCGGCTTTTTCAGCCGCAGACTCATTGGTGATGCCCAGCTGCATCCATATCACTTTCGCCCCGATGGCAATGGCTTCATCGACGACTGGTGGGATATCTGCGGGTTTACGGAAAATGTTGACGATTTCCACTGATTCGGCAATTTCCGGGGGCAGCGCCTTGAGGGACGGATAGCAGGGGAGTCCGAGGATAGTTGTCTGGCCGGGATTGATGGGGATGATGGTGTATCCGGCGGCAATCATGTAGCGCGCCACTGCATTCGAAGGCCGTTCCGGCTTCGGTGAGAGGCCGACAATGGCCAGGACGCGGAATTTGCCGAGTATGTCCTCTATGGAGGGAGCTGGTGTTGCCATGTCATCTGCCGGGGAATATGTTGCAAAGCTGGCGGCCGGGTGCGGGGCAGACCAGATTTTTCATGAAAATACCCCTCGAGGACGAGACAAACAATGGTTCTGGCCACAATAAGGACCTGAAACTGCTTTTTTTTCTGCATCAGTCCTGTCGTCTGTTTTCCCGGGGTCCCACGACGGTTGCGGGGGACCGATCCGTCCTGCGTATTGCCGACGCGTACTTTTTGGGCTATCTTAGGCATTATCGAGACCGGCGCCATCTGGCGCTGTCCCCATACTGTCCGTAACGATAAATGTCTGAAGAACGACTGACTGCCGTGCATCCCTCTTTTTCAGCGGTACTGGCTATCGACACCGGTTTCGGGACCGGGGAGGAGAACATGGCGTTCGATCGCCGGATGATGCAGGCTTTCGCCGACACTCTATTCCAGAAAGAGTTCGGGGAGGGGAGCTGCCTTTGGCGGTTTTACGGCTGGCAGCCCCATGCAGTTACCATCGGCTACAATCAGGATATCTCTCTTTTCGATACCGGGAGGTGCCGGATGGAGGGTATTGATGTCGTGAGGCGGCCGACCGGCGGCAGGGCGGTTCTGCATGGCGAGGAATTCACCTACAGTTTTATTACTGACTCTCCCTGCCAGAACGCAGAGCTGTACCGTCACGTGCATGAAGTTATACGGATTGCTCTTGAAGGGCTTGGTGTCCATGCAGAGTTCTGTCGATCGACACTTCCCGCCCGGGGAGCCTCGGCTCCCGTTGCATGTTTCACCGCCTCGGCGCGTCATGAGCTGCAGGTTGACGGGCGGAAGCTGGTAGGGTCGGCGCAGCATAGAAGCGGAAGGGTGCTGCTCCAGCACGGTTCGCTGCCCTTGTCGCGCCGTCACATGGACCTTTCCAGGTACGTTCTGGAGAATGGCATTGCTGATGCAGAGGAGCTGAGGGTGGAGATGGAGCGGAAAACCGTTTCCCTTGAGGAGATTCTTGGTTACATTCCATCCTACGGGCAGCTTGTGGAGCTGATGCTCGCCGCACTTGAAACCCATGGCGGCAGTGCTCCGGTACGGCTTCGGTCTCCCGGGGAAACAGGCGCCGACGGACGGCTTTTACCTTCATCCATCACGGAGAGCTTGGCACCATGAACAAAAATTCACAGCAGAAGGCAGCCCATGTCACGACGAGGCGACTCTATGACATGAAGCAGAACGGCGAGAAGATATCCGTTCTTACTGCCTATGACTATACCATGGCGAGGATTCTCGATCGGGCAGGCATCGATGTCATCCTGGTCGGTGATTCTGCCAGCAATGTCTTTTCGGGACACAATACCACGCTTCCCATCACCGTTGACGAGATGATCTACCATGCCAAAGGGGTGGTACGGGGCGTGCAGGCTGAAAGCAGCCGGGCAATGGTGGTGGTGGACCTGCCGTTCATGAGCTACCAGCTCTCGGCGGAAGATGCGCTGCGCAATGCAGGAAAGATCATGAAGGAACATGAGTGCGACGCCGTCAAGATGGAGGGCGGGCGCACCATCGCCGACACCGTCAGGCGTATTACCGATGCGGGCATCCCTGTGATGGGCCATCTTGGTCTGATGCCTCAGTCCATCTACAAATACGGCAGCTACAAGGTGCGGGCCGAAGATCCGGCTGAAGCAGAAGAACTGCTCGAGGATGCAGTAACACTCGAGCGGTCTGGTGCGTTTGCCGTTGTGCTTGAAAAGATTCCTGCCGGCCTTGCCCTTGAGATTTCCCGTTCGCTCTCCATTCCGACGATCGGCATCGGTGCCGGGGCCGATTGTGACGGGCAGGTCCTTGTTGTCAATGACATTCTCGGTCTCAACAGGGAGTTCCATCCCCGGTTCGTCCGCCAGTACGCAGACCTCAACACCATTATCGAGCAGGCCGTCCGGCAGTATGTCGACGATGTGCGGAGCGGTGGATTTCCCTCGGTCGACGAAAGCTACTGAGCCCCCCGACCTGTCACGGGGATGTATATCCCCGGCGCAACAATGTAACTTTATTCGGCATGCATACAGGCTGCCGATCATCATGATTGAATTGATTACCCTCTATGGCCGATCCCCCCAACAGTGATGCTTCGAAACGCTATCCGCCCTTCATTACGGAGGAGTCCCTTGTGCGGCCGCAGCGTTTCGGCTTCGTCTCCCGTTCGTTTTTCCCTTCCGTCTTCACGGTGATGAACATGGTTTCAGGCTACACCTCTATCGTCATGTCCGGCGAAGGCAGTTATGTCGCAGCATGCTGGTTCATCATTCTTGCTGCTTTTTTCGACACCGTTGACGGATTCGTCGCCCGGGCCACCAACGGGATCTCCGATTTCGGATTCGAGCTTGATTCACTCTCTGACCTTGTTTCCTTCGGTGCAGCTCCGGCATACCTTGTCTATAAGTTCGGGCTTGAAGGGATGCCGGGCATGCTCGGCATCGCGCTGAGCGCACTCATCATGATCGGCAGCGGGCTCCGGCTGGCCCGCTTCAACATCAGCATGATCGGCTACAGCAAGGATTCGTTCTCAGGGCTTCCGACTCCCGCCCAGGCCCTCACCATTTCGGGCTTTGTCCTCTGGATGCAGTCCGAACGCTTTTTTTCCGTAGATATGATACCGACGGTGCTTGCATGGCTGTCGGTAATCCTGGCGCTTCTCATGGTGAGCAAGGTCAATTACGACGCACTTCCCAAGCCTACCGTTGAATCAATCCGCCAGAGGCCGGTTCAGATGGCGCTTTACGCCCTGGCCGGATTCTCGGTTCTTGTCTTTCAGTCGAAGGCTTTTTTTCTTGCCATGTTGTTGTATATTCTGCTCGGTATCCTGCGCTCGCTGGTGCTGCTCGTGCGGCAGCGGGCCGGCTGAATCTCCACCAATAAACCACCTGTTCCGACCATGGCATATACCGCTAAGATTAAGGTGACGCTCCGCCAGTCCATTCTTGATGTCCAGGGAAAAGCCGTTGAGCATGCCCTTCTGAACCTCGGATACGGCAGTGTGGGTTCGGCAAGGATCGGCAAGTACATCGAGGTGAGCATCAATGAAGACGATGCCCTTGCAGCAGAACGCATCTGCAACGAGATCTGCCTGAAGCTGCTCTCGAACCCCGTCATGGAAAATTATTCATTCGAGCTGGAAAAGGCCTGAGGGTACTTTTTTTCGCTCACCCACAAAATCCGCTATCACACATGGCTGACATCACCATAGGGGTTGTTGTTTTCCCCGGATCGAACTGTGATCATGACACCATGCATGCCGTCGCTTCGTTCGAAGGCGTCAAACCCGTCATGCTCTGGCACGGCTCGCACGACCTTCAGGGGGCAAAAGCGATTATTCTGCCCGGTGGGTTCTCCTATGGCGACTATCTCCGCGCCGGTTCCATCGCGCGCTTTTCTCCCATCATGCAGGAGGTGGTCGATGCCGCAGGAAAAGGGCTTCCGGTACTCGGCATCTGCAACGGCTTCCAGGTGCTGCTTGAGAGCGGACTGCTTGAGGGGGCGCTCTCCAGAAACCGTGACAAGAAATTCCTCTGCCGCGACACCTTTATACGTCCGGTGAACTGCAACACCATGTTTACGGCTCTTTACGGTGAGGATGAGGTGCTCAGCATCCCGATCGCCCATGGTGAGGGAAACTATTTCGCTCCGCCCGAGGTGATTGAAAGCCTCGAGGAGCATGATCAGGTCGTGTTCCGCTACACCGACCGGGAGGGCCAGATAAGTGATGAGGCCAATCCCAATGGATCGGTGGGCAATATCGCAGGCATCATGAACCGCAGGGGCAATGTGCTCGGCCTTATGCCGCATCCCGAGCGCGCCAGCGAAAAACTTCTCGGCTCCGAAGACGGACGACGCCTTTTTGCTTCTCTCTTCCGGCAACTTTAACTCCCGCCACCACCGTGACCCAGCGAAGAAAGGTGTTTGCATGGCTGCTGTTTGATTATGCCAACACCTCCTTCAGCGTGATGATGGTCACCTTCGTCTTCCCGCTCTACTTCAAGAACGTCATCTGCGGGGGAGATCCTTCTGGGGATGCCCTTTGGGGTGCAGGTGTCAGCATTTCCATGCTGCTTGTCGCCGTCGTCTCTCCGGTGCTCGGCGCAGCTTCCGATCTGTCGGGCCGGCGTAAGCGATTCCTCTTCTCCTTCACCCTGCTGTCGGTTCTTGCGACCGCACTCCTTTCGTTTTCAGGGCCCGGCATGGCTGCCCTGGCGCTCGTGCTTTTCGTGCTTGCCAACATGGGGTTTGAGGGCGGGCTCGTGTTCTACGATGCATATCTCAAGGAGATCACATCTGAAAAGAGCATCGGTCGCCTTTCGGGATACGGATTTGCGATGGGATACCTCGGAGCGCTCTCCATCCTGCTGCTCGTCCGCCCGTTGCTTGAGGGCGGGGTCACGGTGTCGAACATCGGAAACCTCCAGCTGAGTTTTCTCATCGCCGCCGCTTTTTTCGCACTCTTCGCCTCTCCGCTCTTCATCGTGCTCCGGGATTCCGGCCGCAAGGAGGGCCCGATGCTCTCTTTTGAAGGGATTGTACAATCCATCAAAGAGGTGCGGCACACCGTTACCCATATCCGGTCCTTTCCCGATCTGTCACGGTTCCTTTTGGCCTATTTTTTCTACAATGATGCCATTCTGACGGTCATCGCCTTTGCCTCCATCTATGCCCAGAACACGCTCCATTTCACCACTGGAGAGCTCATCGTGTTTTTCATGACCGTGCAGACCACCGCCATTGCGGGCTCTGTGGCGTTCGGTTTTGTAACCGACCGGATCGGCCCCAAGCGCACCATTGTCATTACCCTCATCATCTGGTTTCTGGTCATTCTGGCAGCCATTCTCTCCGACAGCAAAGAGATGTTTTTTGCAACAGGCATGCTGGCCGGCATGTCCATGGGCTCTTCGCAGGCCGCATCTCGTTCCATGATGGCCCGCCTGACGCCCCGGGCACATCTGGCGGAGTTTTTCGGGTTCTATGACGGCACTTTCGGCAAGGCTTCCGCAATCGCAGGCCCTCTGGTGTTCGGCCTGGTGTCGGCAGGGGCGGGAAGCCAGAAGGTGGCTCTTGGTTCGCTCCTGCTCTTTTTCATGGCAGGACTTCTCTTGATGACGAGGGTCCGTTCCGAAAGCAGTCTTGCCGGTGCTTCGGGCGCGGGTGTCTCCGATTCCGGCTGAATTGCTATCTTCCTGTAACGGTACCCCTCAGGGTGCCCAACTGAACAGCTGAGACGAATGGCATCAGGCGGCAACGGAATCATGGACGGCATACGCCGGCGGATCGGAGAGGCGGGGGCATTCCTCCGCTCGTTCACTTCGTTTTTCCTGCAGAACGTCCGGCACGACAGAATATTCCTCAGTGCCGGCTCACTGGCCTTCCAGACCCTTCTCTCCATCGTTCCCCTTCTTGCCGTAGTGCTCTCCATCCTCAATGTCTTTGCTGTGTTCGCCCCGCTCCAGCCGTATGTGGAGGACTTCATCGTTCGCAATTTCGTGCCGGGTACCGGCGGGATGATCCGGGAGTATTTCTCCGGTTTCATCGGCAACACCTTCACCATGCCCATTTTCGGGGCCCTGTTTCTGTTCATCGTTGCTCTCGTGCTCATCTCAACCGTCGACCACACCCTCAACGAAATCTGGGAGGTGCATTCGCCAAGAAAGGTCCTGCAGGGCTTCACCCTCTACTGGACGGTCCTGACGCTCGGACCCGTGCTTCTGGCCACGAGCCTTGCGGCAAGTTCCTTTGTCTGGTACACGGTCTTCACGGAAGGCCCGCTGCTCGAGATGAAAACCCGCCTCCTCGCCCTGCTTCCCTCCACCATCACCGTGCTTGCCCTTCTGTTGCTCTACCTCCTTGTACCGAACCGCAGGGTCCGTTTCCTGCACGCCCTTTCCGGTGCCCTGGTGGCGACCCTGCTCTTCGAGCTTTCAAAGCGGTGGTTTGCGTTCTATGTGGCCAATGTGGCCACCTACGAGCATATCTACGGTGCCCTGTCGGTCATTCCTATGCTGTTTTTCTGGATCTACCTCGGCTGGGTCGTCGTACTGACTGGCGCAGAAATCGTCTACTGCCTCGGGGTGCGGAGGCTTTCCGGCCCGGCCGTTCCGGAGTTCGATCCTTTAAGGGGTATACCCCTCATGCTTGCAGTACTTCGGATGGTCTGGCGATCGGGTGCGGAGGGCGCTGTTCTGGACATGAAAAAAATTCTCAGGGAGTTTCATCACCTGAACCCTTCCTCTTTAAGAAAAATTGTGGATATTCTTCTTGAATGCCGCTTTGTCCATCTTACCGCCAGCGGCGGGATGGCTGCAGCGAGCGACCTCCATGTCATGACGCTGTACGACCTCTTCATAAAGCTTCCGCCGGATTTCGGCGCTGAAGATTTCGGTCAGTCCGGGGCGCTGTGGGATGGACTTCAACTGCAGGGGGTCCGGGAGCGTCTCGGCGCATGCTTCGAAGAGAGCATGCACGTCCCCCTCATACAACTGATGGAAGGGAGTAAGGAAGGGCAGGTATGAGTTATCAGGTAATCGCAAGAAAATACAGGCCGGCGAAATTTGCCGACATCACGGCGCAGGAGCATATCACCCGCACGATTCAGAACGCGCTCAGGACGGGGCGGCTCGGCCACGGATACATCTTTTCAGGTCTGCGTGGTGTGGGCAAGACCACGGCTGCCAGAGTGTTCGCCAAGGCCCTCAACTGCCAGCGGATGATCGAGGACGCCGACTGGCTCCGCGATGTTACAGAGCCCTGCGGTGAGTGCGAAAGCTGCCGTGACTTCGAGACCGGCACCAGCCTCAATATTGCCGAGTTCGATGCGGCTTCAAACAATAGCGTCGACGATATCCGTGCCCTCCGGGAGAACGTTCGTTACGGCCCCCAGAAGGGGCGATACCGGGTCTACATCATCGATGAGGTGCACATGCTCTCCATCGCGGCATTCAACGCTTTCCTGAAGACGCTTGAAGAGCCTCCGCCGCATGCCATTTTCATTTTCGCCACGACTGAACTGCACAAGATTCCTGCGACTATCGCCTCGCGCTGCCAGCGGTTCAATTTCAAGCGGATTCCGCTGTCCGAGATCGAGCAGCAGCTGCAGGGCATCTGTGAGTCCGAAGGCATAAGGGTTGAGGCGGACGCCCTGCAGCTGGTTTGCCGCAAAGCCCAGGGTTCGATGCGCGACGCCCAGAGCATCCTTGACCAGGTTATTGCCTTTTCGGCTGAATCAGGGGGGGATGGTGCCATCACGTACCAGAGCGTGGCGGAGTTGTTGAACTACATTGATGATGAGCAGCTTTTTGCCGTCACCGATGCCATTGCCGCCGGCGATGCTCCTGCCATGATTGAGGTCGCCCAGTTCGTTATCCAGAACGGTTATGACGAGCAGGATTTTCTTGAAAAGCTGATCGAGCACCTCCGCAACCTTCTCATGGTGCAGAACCTCCGTTCCTCGCGCCTTGTCGAACGGCCTGATGCCGTCAGGGAGCGCTATGAGTCCGACGCCGGCAAGTTTTCCGCCCGGCAGCTCATGCAGATGGCTTCATTCCTGCTTGAAACCCAGAAAGAACTGAAGTTCCAGTTCGAGTACCAGTTCCGATTTGAGCTGGCACTTCTCCGGCTGATCGAGCTGCACCTTCCGGCCGATGACATGGGCAATCTTCCGATAACGCAGGAGCCTCAAAAAAAAAAGCCCCTGACGTAGCATCCCGCCCCAAGACTGCCGATCCCTCAATCGGCTCCCTGAAGCCCGGGCATGTCGTGTTGCCGCCTGTTTCTGTTGCGCCTGTTCCTCTGCCGGAGCAGCCACCAGCCGCCCCCCCCGAAGCGCTTGATCCCCCGCCTGAACAGGCTCTGGCTGCAGTGAGCGCGCGCCCCGATCCTGTGCCCCGGAATGAAGGTCTCGATCTCGGATCATGGCAGAAAAAATTCACGGGATACGTCTCAAACCCCGCAGCCCGTCTTCCTTCTGTTTCCGGAGGAAGCGGTGCCTCTCCGGCCGCCTCCCCTGAATGCGATGATGGAGATGTAGAGGCTCTTCGCCTCGAGTGGAACCTTTTTCTCGACAGTCTCCAGAAAGGAAGTGAGTCAGTCCTGGCGACGCACCTGCAGTCATGCGAGATTACGGCCTGCAATGCAAAAGGGGTTCTCGACCTTGTCTCCTGCCGGAAGTTCTCATGCGAGGAACTGATTCAGGCTGCCGACCTGGTCGGAGCGAAGCTGACGGCCTTTTATCATAAACCGCTCCGGGTCCGCTTCCGTTATGACGCGGAAAAAGATGCCTGCACCAGGGAGAAGAGTGTCTTCACCCTTTTTCAGGAACTGAGTGGCACCAATGAGGTTGTCCGCTACATCATTACGGAGTTCGGAGGGGAGCTGATCTATTGATCGTGTGTTCAGCCGTGTGCGGGGTTCAACATGCTGATGGTTTTATAAATGATGAAAATTCCTCATATTCAGTCTTTCCGGCCGCAGCCGGCCGACAAGTATTTCAATCCCAAGGACATCCATAGATTCCATAGATATCATGACGAAAGAAGCAGGCGAGCTGAATGCACTCAAAAACCGTTTTCGCACCGACTACTGCGGCCAGCTTGGCCTTGATGGTGAAGGTCGTGAGGTAAGGCTCGGCGGCTGGGTCCACAGGATCCGCGACCACGGCGGCCTTGTGTTCATAGACCTTCGAGACCATACCGGCATCTGCCAGCTTGTTGTGCAGCCCGAGCGGGAGGAGCTTTTCGAACTTGCCGGCCGTCTGCACGCAGAGTCGGTCATCACCATTGAGGGCCGGGTTGTCGCGCGCTCTTTGGAAACCATCAACCCCCGGCTTGCTTCAGGCTCGATCGAGGTCGTGGTGTCAGGGATCGGTGTTGAAAGCCACGCACGTCCACTGCCTTTTCCCGTTGCCGACGAGGTGCAGACGTCCGAAGAGCTTCGGCTCAAGTACCGGTTCATAGACCTGCGCCGGGAAAAGATCCACGAGAACATCATCTTCCGCAGCCGCATCAGCGCCGCCATCCGCCGTTACCTCGAGGAGCGTGACTTCATCGAGATACAGACCCCTATTCTTACCTCCAGTTCCCCCGAAGGCGCCCGTGACTTTCTGGTCCCGAGCCGTCTGCATCCCGGGAAGTTCTATGCGCTCCCACAGGCGCCCCAGCAGTTCAAGCAGCTCCTCATGGTCGCGGGTTTTCCCCGCTATTTCCAGATCGCACCCTGCTTCCGAGATGAGGATGCCCGTGCGGACCGCAGCCCCGGCGAGTTCTACCAGCTTGACATGGAGATGGCCTTCATCGAGCAGGACGACCTGTTCGAGATCCTCGAGGGCATGTTCCGCCATCTTACCGACACCATGTCGAAGAAACGCATCACCCGGTTCCCCTTTCCCCGCATCAGTTACCGCGAGGTGATGGACAGCTACGGTACCGACAAGCCGGACCTGCGCATCCCGCTCAAGATCGAGGACGTTACCTCAATGTTTACGGATTCAGGTTTCAAGGTTTTCGCCTCGAACACAAAGCCCGGATGTGCCGTGAAGGCGCTCGTCCTGAAAGGTCGTGGGACCGAGTCCCGCCTTTTTTATGACAAGGCTGAAAAAAGGGCCAGAGAGCTCGGTTCGGCAGGACTGGCCTATATCCAGTTCCGCGAAGAGGGTCCTAAGGGTCCGATCGTAAAGTTCATGACGGAGCCCGAGCTGCAGTCCATGAAGGAGCAGCTGGGGCTTGAGACCGGGGACGTGGTATTCTTCGCAGCAGGCAAATGGGAGGCGGCATGCAAGATCATGGGCGGCATGCGCACCTATTTCGGAGACCTGTTCACCATTGACCCCGACGAACTATCATTCTGCTGGATCGTCGACTTCCCGATGTTCGAATACAACGAGGACTCCAAAAAGATCGACTTTTCCCATAATCCGTTCTCCATGCCGCAGGGCGAGATGGAAGCGCTTGAGACCATTGACCCGCTTGATGTTCTTGCTTACCAGTACGACATCGTCTGCAACGGCATTGAGCTCTCCAGCGGAGCCATCCGCAACCACAAGCCCGAGATCATGTATAAGGCTTTCGAGATTGCCGGCTACAGCCGCGAGGAGGTCGATCTGCGCTTCGGGCACATGATCGAGGCTTTCAAGCTTGGCGCACCGCCTCACGGAGGCATCGCGCCGGGACTCGACCGCCTTGTCATGATTCTGCGCGATGAGCAGAACATCCGCGAGGTCATCGCTTTCCCGATGAACCAGCAGGCACAGGATCTCATGATGGCGGCCCCGTCTGAAGTAACCGATGCGCAGCTTCGGGAGCTCCACATCCGTCTTGACCTTCCTGAAGAAGAGAAGAAGTGATGTGGCGCCGGGGGACGGTTCTGCGACCTTTGGCTGTCTTTCTCACTCTGGTGCCGGTTCTTGCCGGCGCCGGGTCCCTTCAGGCAGCCGAGACCGGGTCGATCACCGTTTCCGTCTCCGGCCTCAGTAACGAAAATGCCGGCTGCATCATCGCCCTGTTCAATGAAAAAAAAGGGTTCCCGGCCAAGACTGCCCGGGCAGCGAGAACCCTCACCATACCGGCAGGCGTTACTTCCGCCCGCTTTGATGCCGTCCCCTACGGCACCTACGCCCTCACCATCTTTCATGACCGGAACGGGAACGGGAGGCTGGATGGCAACTTTCTCGGCATGCCGAAAGAAGGTGTCGGCACCTCAAACAACCCCCGCACATCATTCGGCCCGCCTTCATTCAACGATGCATCCTTCCGCCTTGATGATCCGGAAAAAGAGATTCGGGTGAACATCCGCTACCTCTAAGAGCGAAAATCTGTTACCCTTTTCGTATTCCCCGCCGGTTGTTCACTATTGCCCTGAACGAAAAAGGGCGGTCATGCAATCCGCATGCCCGCCCCGGCTGTATGGCGTTTTTTCTCTTTCAGCGAGCCTTAGAGGTAGATCTCCGGCGTCAGTTTCCGGGTGAAACGGTTCATCATGAAGTTCGCCAGCCACACCCAGTTGAGCGGCTTGCCCTGCATGCGCCGCATGATGGCCTTTCCTTTATAGACTTCCTGCTGGAGTTTGACGAAGTTCTTCAAAAGGGTTTCGCCTCCCATGCCATGCGGTTCGAACATGTAATGGTAGGTGTCGTACTTGTCCCAGTCGAAGTGGCGGATGCGGGGTTTCATTTCGTCGAAGTAGGGCGTACCGGGGAAGGGGGTTACCAGCGAGAAGACCGGGAACTCGATCCGGTTCTTCATGATGAAGTCGTAGGTAAGCTGGAAGCTCTCCTCGGTGTCGTTGTCGAAGCCGAACATGAAGTAGCTCTGGATGGCGATGCCGTTCCGGTGGAGGTTGTCGACCACCTTTTCGTAGTTGTCAAGGCGGTTGGAGCCTTTGTGGACGCTTTTGAGGGTCTCGGGGTTGAGCGACTCGAAGCCGATTGAGAGAAGGTCGCATCCGGAGCGTCCTGCCAGTTCCGCCACTTCGGGTTTGTCGAGGAAGTTCATGGATATGTTGGCGTTCCAGCGCACACCGATTTTCGACATCTCCTCAAGCAGCGTCATGAAGTACTTCGGCCGGAAACTGATGTTGTCGTCCATGAAGGAGAGATTGATCTTCTCTTTCTGGAGGCGCTCCTGGTGGTAACGCATTTCCTCGAGCACCAGGTCGAGTTCACGGTAGCGGTAATTTTTGCCGTAGATGGTGGGCGTCGTGCAGAAGTTGCAGCCGACCGGGCATCCCTTTGTAGCCAGGATCGGAATCCTGGAACTGTATTTCTTTGCGTTTTTCGAGGTTAGAGCGTAGCTGAAGTCCGGGCGGTGCATGTCGCCCATCGGCTTGAGCTCTTTGGCCTTGTACAGGGGCTTCATACGGCCCTTGAGGACGTCTGTGGCCAGTTCCGTCCAGATGGACTCGATTTCGCCGTAGACGACGCTTGTGCAGTGCGAGGCGGCTTCATCATTCAGCATGGTGGGGTGGACGCCGCCGAGGATGACGGTTTTGCCCTGACGGAGCGCCCTGTCGCCTATCCTGTAGGCTTTCAATGCATTGAGGCTGCGGGAGGTGATGGCCACCACGTCGTATCCCGAAAAATCTTCAGGAATCTCTTCCCCCAGGCGTTCATCAATGAAGGAAACATCAAACAGCTGTCCGACAAGGGTCGCAACCATGATGAGGTTCAGGGGCATACTGACGGTGCCGGAGTCCACCATCATGCTGGTGGTGCTTTTCGGCTGGATCAGAAGCCATTTTTTCCTGATTTTCTCTTGCCGTGCGAGCTGCTGGAGGATGTCTTCCGCAGAGACAGATGTTGCTGCTGCGGTGATGCCTGATGTGGCGGTGAGGATTTCCGATTGTTCAGTCTGCATACCCTGAAAAACGACAAATGAGGTGAAACGACCTGTATGTTCCCTTGTGTCAGGGAACTTGCAAGTTAGAAAAAGTTTTGATAAAAACGGTCGGGAAGGCTGTGAAATCGGTCAAAGGTGGTCGGAGGGACGGAGAGGTCAGCCGACGGCGGGTTCCTTTTTCAGGACTGCGACGGTGAATCGGCTGACGCAGGTCAGCTTTCCTTCATCGTTCGTGAGTCGTATGTCCCAGACCTGGGAGGTCCTGCCGAGGTGCAGCGGGCGGGCTGTCGCATAGACGTATCCGCATCTTGTCGGGCGGATGTGGTTCGCGTTGATTTCCTGTCCGACGATGTAGAATTTTTCGCGGTCGACGACGTAGGATGCGGCAATGCTGCCGACGGTTTCGGCAAGAGCAAGCGATGCACCGCCGTGGAGAATTCCGATGCGCTGGATGGTGCGCCGGTCGACAGGCATGCGGGCCGTCATGAAGTCAGGCCCTGTTTCCACCATTTCAATGCCGATATGGTGGGCCATCTGTCCTTCAAGGATCTGCGTCCGGTTGATTTCTTCCGCGCTTGCGGGTCCGAAGAAAACGGATGGCTGGGTCATGGGCGGAGGAGTTCGTTGAAAGGGTTCCGGACAGGGAGCGGGTGACGAGATTCGAACTCGCGACATTTTGCTTGGGAAGCAAACACTCTACCAACTGAGTTACACCCGCATCTGGTGGCGAGAGAGGCAATGAATGCCCTCCTGTTTACAGACTTTTCAGCGGGGGTGAAATATCGTCACCTGAATCATCTTTCCATGTAAAATAAGTCCCCGCTTTTGTGCTAAGGAATATGACACTTTTTTTAAAAAAACCGTTCACTTTTTTGCCGGGATGCACAGGGTGCCCACATAAATGCGCTGGATGTCGCCTTCATCGCGATGCCGCACCGGCCGAATAAGCCGCTTCGCCTGCCGCTCATTGTCGTCATTCAGTTCCGGTTCCTGAGGATGAAATCGCACTTCAGCGGGAAGAGTGGCGCATGGCGTATATAGAGACGTCTTGGAGTAAGACCGCCATCCATAGCTGCCTCACGCATCAAGGCGTAGAAAGTCATGCATTAAGTGCATTATTAATATATAGTGAATGATATATCACTCATTTATTTTGAGCATTCGCATGATTAAGGGTATCTTCCAATGGTGATTAGTGCATTGATGAGGCAAAAAGCAGGAGTATGACTGAGAACACCAATTGGACATCGATGAGTGACCAGGCGCTTGCCGCCTACATAGGCGCTTTTGTGCGGCACCATCGTCTGGAACAGAACCGGACACAGGATGCGACTGCCCATGCGGCGGGCATCAGCCGCTCGACTCTGAGTTTGCTGGAAAGAGGCCAGACTGTCACTCTCGGCACCCTGATCCAGGTACTCAGAGTACTCGACCAGCTGCAGGTCATGGATAGTTTTGCCGTGGAGCAACGCCTCAGTCCGTTGGCACTGGCCAGAATGCAGAAAGAAAAAAGATATCGGGCCAGGGGCAAACAGCGCAACGACTCCACAGAACATGAATGGTAAGCAATGGACGTAGCGGAAGTCAGAATATGGGGAGAACTGGCCGGAGCTGTCGCTTGGGATGAGGCGGCCGGTCTGGCAACCTTTGAATTTGATCCCCGGTTCAAGTCGAAGGGATGGGACCTTGCTCCCCTGCAGATGCCCATCTCATATGGTGGGAATCTGTTTCTGTTTCCCTCGCTGCGCAAAAAGGCTGAACCTGCACTGGACAATTTCAAAGGATTGCCGGGCCTCCTGGCCGATGTGTTGCCTGACCGGTACGGTAACCAGTTGATCAATCTGTGGCTGGCCCGTCAGGGCCGCCCACAGAACAGCATGAATCCGGTCGAAATGCTCTGCTTTATGGGCACCCGTGGAATGGGTGCTCTGGAATTCGAACCGGCTGTCTGGAAAGCCAGCAAACGGACCTTTTCTCTGGAGATCGATACGTTGGTGGATATTGCCAAAAGGATGCTCTCCAGCAAAGAGGCCTTTTCAACCAACCTCGAAGCGGACACGAAAAAGGTGGTGTCGGAACTGCTGCGTATCGGCACCTCGGCGGGCGGTGCAAGGCCGAAGGCCATAATTGCATTGAACGAGAAAACCGGAGAGGTTCGATCTGGCCAGACTAATGCCCCACACGGGTTCTCGCATTGGCTATTAAAGCTCGACGGCGTAAGCGACGTGCAACTCGGCTCATCTCTCGGCTATGGCCGGGTGGAAATGGCCTACTACCACATGGCCCAGGCCTGCGGCATCACCATGATGCCCTGCCGATTGCTGGAGGAACACGGAAGGGCGCACTTCATGACCAAACGGTTCGACCGTGAAGGAGGATCCACGAAACATCATATCCAGACCTTCAGTGCCCTGAAGCACTTCGACTACAACTTGGTCATGAGTTTCAGCTACGAACAGCTTTTTCAGACCATGCGCGAACTGAAACTGCCCTATCCCGATGCCGAGCAACTGTTCAGGAGGATGACCTTCAACGTCGCGGCCCGGAACTGTGACGACCATACCAAGAATTTTTCGTTCCGGCTGAAACAGGGCGGAAAATGGGAACTGGCACCGGCGTATGATGTCTGTCACGCCTGGCAGCCCGATCATCGATGGGTCAGTCAGCACGCCTTGAGCATCAACGGCAAGCGCAGAGACATCACCAGGGAAGACCTGCTCGCCATCGGCAAATCCGTCAGTGTAAAAAAAGCCGCCGGCATCATCGATGAAGTCAATGCTGCGGTTGCGGATTGGACGCACTATGCCGATGAAGTCATGGTTAATCCTGCCTTACGGGACCAGATCTCAAAGACCCTTATATACCTGAAATGAAAAGTCAAGAGCAGTCTGTCGTGCTTTGCACAAGAGAAATCTTTAGAGGGGAGCGAGTTACAGTATTATATCACAGGTAGATGATGGATTTGGCCCATGGTTCGGTAACCATGCCCAGATCCACTTTTCTGACGCGTGAGGGTTGATTTCCTCAAGAGACGTTGTCTCATGCGGGTAGATTTCGCCGCTATGAGCTGTACGGCTGATAGGGGGGGGCTCTTTGCATTCGGTGCCCATCAGGGTTCCGAAATAATGCGGATAATGGTAGTGTGAGCGAAAAGAGGCGAATGGCAGAAACGCGAAAACCCCTGTGGAATAGGGGCTTTCGGCGCTTTACGCATGCAGGTAAACTTGGAAGTGGTGGTGAGAGAGGGAGTTGAACCCTCGACCTCAGGGTTATGAATCCTGTGCTCTAACCAACTGAGCTACCTCACCATTTCCGGGCTGATAATATACGACAGCCCGCATAATAAACAAATCGAATCAAGTTTTTCTCTTGCCGGAAAGCGCTTTCAGGGCGATTAATGGAGCGTTTGGTAAATCGCGTCGGCAACCGGGATGTCTTCAGGCGTGGTGATCTTGATGTTGTGGTACCCGGTTTCGTAGATCCTGACCGGATAGTCGGGGAAATAGCGTTCGACCAGCGCTGCGTCGTCGGTCGCGTACCATCCCTCTTCTGCCGCCTTCCTGTGCGCGTCGATGAGCATGCCGGCACGGAATCCCTGGGGGGTCTGCACCTGCATGAGGCGAGAACGTTCAAGGGTGGCGCCGAAGCAGGAGGGGTCGCTGCCGATGTATTTGATGGTATCCTTCGGACGGTTTCCGGGAACGCATGCGCCAGATTCAACCGAGAGTCGGATGATGTCGTCGATTTCCCCGGGGCGGATGAAGGGGCGGGCTCCGTCATGGACCAGGATGGCGTCGGGCAGGGCGGCGGAGGGAGCCAGTTCGTCCTGCAGCATCCGGACGCAGTTCCAGACGCTATCCTGGCGCTCTTTGCCTCCTTCAATCACGTGGCGGACCTTCTTGAAGCCTGCAGTGCGCGATAGTTCGAGGAGCAGGTCGATGTTGTCGGCTTTCGTGGCGATGTATACCTCCGTGACCAGCGATGCCTCCTCGAAGGCTTTGAGGGTGTGGTGGATGACCGGGAACCCCCCGATTTGAAGCAGCTGCTTGCTCTGCCCTCCGGGCAGCTGCATCCGTTTTCCTATGCCGCTGGCGGCAATGATGGCGATGGCGTTCACTCTCTACGGGTACTTAATGGATGAACATGGCGTCCCCGTAGGCCAGGAACTTGTAGTCGCTCTTCAATGCCACCTTGTAGGCGTCCATGAGGAGGCGGTGTTCTGCAAATGCGCTGACCACCATCAAAAGAGTGGTTTCGGGCTGCTGGAAGTTGGTGACGAGCGCATCGGTCACCTTGAACTGGTAAGGCGGGTAGATGAACTTGTCGGTCCATCCCTGGCCGAACTTGATCTTGCCGTCGACGGTGGCATTTGCTTCGAGGACCCGGCATGTGGTGGTGCCCACCGCAATGACGCGTCCGGTTTTCTTCATTTTCGTTTCATTGATCTCCATCGCCGTCTGGTAGGGAATATTGAAATATTCCGAATCCATCTTATGCTTCGACACATCCTCCACCTCAATGGCGTTGAACGTGCTCAGGCTCGGGTGCAGGGTAATCGGCAGGACTTTTACGCCGATTTTCTGGATCTTCTGGAGCAGCGGCATCGTGAAGTGCAGACCGGCCATCGGGGCTACGACCGAACCGGTCTGGTTGGCATAGACGGTCTGGTAGTTCTCTTTGTCCGAATCTTTGGATTTCCGGGTGAAATAGGGCGGCAGGGGGACGTTGCCAATCCTGTCGACCAGGCTGAAGACGTCTATTTCAGGGTTGAGGAACCGGATGGTGCGGCCGCGCGAGGTGGTGTTGTCGACCACTTCTGCCACGACGTCCTCGTCGAAATAGATCTTGTTGCCGACGCGGACCTTGCGGGCGGGGTCGACGAGTACGTCCCAGAGACCGGCTTCACGGTTGAGGACCCGGAGCAGGAATACTTCGATCTTGGCGTCGGTTTTTTCCTTCTGCCCGAAGATCTTGGCGGGGAACACCCTGCTGTTGTTGAGAATGAGAAGATCGCCCTTCTTGAAGTAGGATGCGATGTCCTCGAAGACCTTGTGCTCAATGTCCTTTTTCCGGCGGTTCAGGACCATCATCTTGCATGAGTCCCTCGGTTCGGCGGGATGATCGGCGATCTTGGTCTTCGGCAGGGTGTACCTGAAATTTGATAGGCGCATAAGCTCTAGGCGGTGAGGCTGCAGTAAAAGAAAAAAATCATAATACGGTTAAACGCCAATAATACAAAACCGGGGCAACCTCATGAGTCGCCCCCTGGTTTCTGGCGAGAGTGTTCAGCCGGCAGTATGGGGCACTGCCTTTTTCAGCAGCACATCTCTGCCGTTGATCGATGCCTCTGCTTCGTCGGCCGGGGACTCAAGAAGAGTTACGCTGACTTTCTGGCCTTCGATTGCAACGGCGTAGAGGTTTCCGCGGAAAGCGACCTTCAGTGAAAGGCTCTTCCACTGCTGCGGAAGGTTGGGCTGTACGCTGAGACGGTTGCCTTCAAAAGAGATGCCGGCGAAGAACCGGGTCACGGTGTCGAGCGTACCGGCCATGACCCCGCAGTGGATGCCCTCCTGGGTGGTGCCACCCTGGGTATCGCGGATGTCGCTTTTCAGGGCTTCCATGAACCAGTTCCATGCGGTATCACGACCCTCTTCAAGGTAGCTGGAGATGATGCAGTGGACCACCTTGCTGAGTGTCGAGCCGTGGCTGGTTCTGGGTTCATAGTATGCGTAGTTCTCGCGGACGAGGACTTCGGGATCGATTTTACCATAGCCGTTCTTCTCAATCAGGCGGGCAACTTCGGAGGGCGGCAGGGTATAGAAGGTCATGAGCACGTCGGGCTGCTTTGCGACCTTGTAGTTATCCGGGCTGTCGCCTTCAGCCTTGAGGATGCGGTCCATACGGTGGATGTTGGGGTACTTCTGGCGGTAGTGCGCCCAGTCAAGTTCCCTGAGCCCCATGTACCCGTCGAACTGTTCGATGATGCCGTCACGGTCGACGGGGATCGTCATATTGCTGCTGATCGTGCGCCAGAGTTCGATTTCGTCGAACCCGAGGCCTGTTTTCTCCATCAGGCTGCTGAGAGCCTGGCTGTCGATCTGTTCGCTGGCCTCAACCGCTTTTTCCATCAGCCAGGCCGTCATGATGTTGGTGTATGCGTTGTCTTTCAGCCCTTCGCGGCCGCTGCCGGGAAGCGCTTCATGGAACTCGTCGGGACCCATGACGTCTTCGATGTGGTACTTGCCGGTTTCGGCTGAAGAGTGGGCGATGGATGCCCAGAACCGGGCGATCTCGAACATGAGCTCCGCACCCTCTGCGTTGAGGAATGCCGTGTCGCCGCTGTCATGCACATAGCGCCAGGTGTTGTAGAACACCGCAATGGAGACGTGGCGCTGTTTACGGCTGAGGTCGGGACCCCAGGTGCCGCTGGCAGGGTTGAAGTGGAGGATCTGCGTGTCTTCCTGTCCGTCATCGGCGGTCTGCCAGGGGAACATCGCTCCACTGTATCCGTTTTCGCGTGCGTACTCCTTCGCTGCCGAAAGCCTGCGGTAGCGGTACATGAGCAGCGCTTTGGAAATCTCCGGGAAGTGGCTGTTGAAGAAGGGGAGGATGAAGATCTCATCCCAGAAGATGTGCCCGCGGTAGGATTCGCCGTTCAGCCCGCGTGCCGGCATTCCGGCGTCAATCGAAGGGTTGTGGGGTGAAGCGGTGCCCATCATGTGGTAGATGTGCAGGCGGAGCACTTTCTGGCTGAACCGGTCTCCTTCGACCACCATGTCGGCCTGCTCCCAGATGGCCTGCCAGGCCGCCTGATGGGCAAGAAAGAGGTCATCGAAGGTGCCTGCACCGCCGAGGGTGGCGGATGCGGCATCAAGTGGCCCCTCTGCCTGATTGGCGTCGAGGGAGGTGTGGATGGCGACGGTTTTTTCAATAGTGCCGCTTTTGTCGGGGGTGAGTTCAAGCGTGAAGCACTCGCCGACAAAACGATTTTCCCTGATTGGTGTGCGCAGGACTTCCTGTTCCTTGCCGTGTGAGAGAATGCGGGTTCTTGCTGCGGTGACGATGTCGTACTTCGAAACGCTCGTCTGCACATGAAGCAGCATTACTCCATCGGTACAGGTGGAGGCAACCTCTTCAAGATGGTCGGTTGCCAGTTCGTTGTACCTGGCAACGCCCTTGTTCTCCACAGTGCCGTCGATTGCCGTCCGGAACTCGACACTGGCGCTGTAGTTGACTGGCCGGAGGGTGAAGCGGAGCGCCACGATATGGGGATTGTCCATACTGGCGAACCGGCGGCTGCTGATACGCGATATCCTGCCGAGGTTGTCCTGAATGACGACTTCGCGTTCCATTACGGCATTCTGGAAGTCGAGGTTCTGGTGGTAGCTGAGGATGGTCTGCCGGGCAGGGTCGATGAACTCGCCGCCACCGATGCGGAACTCGACCGGGAGCCAGTTCGGGGTGTTGACGAAGTCGTTGTTGAAGACCGTCTGGCCGTGGACCTTTGAGGGCAGGCGGTTGAAGATGCCTGCAATATAGGTGCCGGGGTAGTGGGATTCGGACGCTTTAGAGCCTTCCCATGCTCCGCGTACGCCGAGATACCCGTTGCCGATGGCGGTGAGGGTTTCGCGGAGCTTTTCCTCTTTCGGGGAGAAGTCGGTGTAGGTCAGGTTCCAGCCTTCCTTGCGGAGTCCTTCCCGGAACCAGTCGCGGATTCCGTCGATGGTGATCTCTCCGAGGTCACGGACGACGATGTCCGCTCCCTGCTCGCGGAGCTTTGAGCCTTCAATGTCACGGGCGATGCCGAGTACCATGCCGAAGTTTCCGCGCGAGCCGGCCTGTACGCCTGAAATCGCGTCTTCGACCACCACGCATTCGTGGGGCTGAAGGCCGAGGTTGGCGGCTGCGGTGACGAAGATGTCGGGGTTCGGCTTGCCTTTCAGGCCCATTTCTATGGAGACTTCGCCGTCGACGCGGGTTTCAAAGAGGTGTTCGAGGTTGGCCAGTTTGAGGATAAGCTGGCAGTTGCGGCTCGAGCTGGCAATACCGATGCGGATGCCGTTTTTGATGAGTGTTTCGATGAGCTCGACCGAGGTGGTGTAGACCTCAGGGCCCTCCCTTTCGAGGATCTCGGTAAAGACGATATTCTTTCTGTTGCCGAGTCCGCAGACAGTCTCTTTTTCGGGGATATCGTCGAGTTCGCCGAAGGGAAGTTCAATGTCGCGGGACTCAAGGAAACTTTTCACCCCTTCCATGCGCGGCTTTCCGTCCACGTACCGATGGTAGTCGTGAAGCGGGTCGAAGGGAACGAACGGTTCATTGTTGTCTTCCGCATACTGCTGGAGGAAGGTGTTGAACATTGATTCCCAGGCCAGGCTGTGTACTTTCGCCGTTCCTGTGATGACCCCGTCCAGATCGAATATCGCGCCTTTGAAGAGAGTGCTCATGCCGTGTAATGGTCTGTGTGGATTATGGTAATGCAGAAAAAATATCAGAGCGACAGGAGCCCCAGAATGGTCAGGAGGATGTCCGGATAGGGCACGGTGATGCTTTTCGGACAGATTTCCTGAACCTCTTTTTTGAGCTCATGGTCGCGGGTGACGAAGATGGTCCATACATCGTCGAACATCTCCATCGCTGTTTTCAGCATCGGGATGTCGGAGGGGGTATCGCCGCAGACGAGGATCGGGCCTTTTGAACGTTCGAGGGAAAGTTCCCTGCTGATGAAGGAGAGCCCGTCGCCCTTGTCGAAGTCCTTGATGACGGTGTCGTTGCGGTCAATGTCGATGGTCAGGATGATCTCAATGTCAAGCCCGGTGTCTTCGATGCGGAAGTTCTTTTCCTCTGGGTCTATTTCGCGCACGATGCTTTTCACCTTTTCAAGGAACGCAGAGGATTCGTCATCGCGAATCGAGCTGCTGATGTCCTGGCGCGCCACGGTAGTCTGGCCGAACTTGATCTGGAGGGCCGAGCCGATGAAGTTGAACTTCTCGAAGTCGGGATCCTGAAGCATTACCCGCAGGTGGTCGTTGAGACGGTGGATGAGTTTCTGCTTGTCCTCTTCAATCGGGAAGCTGCTGAACACGCCGTCAAGATCGATGAACTCACGGCCTTTCGAGCCTGCATAGACGAAGGTGTGGCTCGGATTGATGGAGACGTTCAGGATGCCGAAGTCCTTGAGGGGAGCCGAGGTTATGATGATGGGATGGGTGCAGCAGTTCTTGGCGAACCGCGAAAGGAATACTGAGTTGTAGATCGGCTGGATGGAGGATCGGTACCGTCCGCAGTAGTTGTTTGTGGTGCCGTCCCGGTCGGTGATGAATGCGTTGAAGTGCTTGCCCTTGAGCATGTTCACGCCTTTGTTCACATAGGCGCGGAACTCGGGCATGAACTTGGCGAGGTAGTCGATGAACTTGTCTTCGCCGTATTCGAGGTAGTATATGTCTTTCTGGAGTTCCCGGATTTCGTAGGTGAGGTCGACCTCGATCTGCTTCATCCCGTCGAGCCGGAGCAGGCGGTGCCCGGTGTTGTCGTCGATGTAGATGGTTTCAAGCGAGTAGAGGGCGTTTTTCAGGGACTCGACGCAGGCGCGTCCGACGACACGCTGCTTGATGATGTTCCTGACAATCGGTTCACGAAGTTCCTTGGTTTCTGCCTTGAGGGTGTAAAGTTCCTTCAGGGTCCTGATGTCCTGCAGCGTTATGGGGGTGGTGCATGTGGTCAGCTGGCGCTCTTTCAGGATGCTTTCGTGCATTGATAACCGAAGTATAGGAAAAGGTGAAGGTTGGGCATTACGACCGGCAATTTACGGAAAATCCCGCCAAAAGCGGCAGGATTCTTCAGAATTAACAGAACGGCAATCCAACTTGAGCGCTTCAGGGTGAGGCCCGGCCGTCAGGAACGATCCTGGAGGCGTTCTTTCAGGGTTTTGACGATACATGCGTGGATTTCCTGCACCCCATGGCGCGCGTTGATGCTTTTGAACCGTCCGGGTTCTGCTTCGATGATGTCGAGGTAGCCCTGGTGGACATTCCGGTAGAACTCCAGGCCCGAACGCTCCATGCGGTCGAGCTCTTCGTTTTCGAACGCCAGCGGGAGGGACTTTTCGGAGAACTTCCTGATCAGCGCTTCCTCGGGAAGGATGTCGAGGTAGAAGGTGATATCGGGGGTGAGTGCCCCGGTAGAGATGGCGATGAGGGTGCGGAGCATGTTGAGGTCGAGGCCCCGGCCGTAGCCCTGATAGGCGGTTGTGGAGTCGAAGAAGCGGTCGAGGATGACTGTTCTGCCCTCGGCAAGGGCGGGCCGGACCACTTCAGATACAAGCTCTGCGCGGCTTGCCGAAAACAGCAGGAGCTCTCCGACAGGGGATATTTCGTGGCGGCTTTCAAGGAGGATGAGACGTATCTTTTCAGCCACTTCTGTACCGCCCGGTTCCCGCAGGGTGAGGACCTCGTGGCCTTCCTGTTTCAGGTATGCGGCGAGTTTCTTGATCTGTGTCGACTTGCCTGCGCCGTCTATTCCCTCAAAGGTGATGAGCATGGATTAAAAATGATCTGGTGTGTTGGCCCGGCTGCTGCCGGGGGATGCGTCAGTGCGGCTGGCCCGTCGGTCTGATGATGATTTCGTTGACGTCGACATGCGCCGGCTGCAGGAGGGCGTACTGGACTGCGCGGGCAATGTCTTCGGGTTGGAGTTCCGGCGTGCCCGGCTTTGGAATGCTCTCCCAGAACGGGGTGTCGACCACGCCGGGCTGCACCAGGGTGACGCGGACGCCTGTTCCAGCCATTTCGTTGCGGATGGCCTGTGCCATGCCGGTGACGGCCCACTTGGTCGCCGAATAGAGGTTGCGGATGGATGTGACGCGTCCGACAACGGAGCCGGTGATGAGGAAGTGCCCCCGGCTCTTGACGAGTTCCGGCAGCGTGAGTCGTGCGGTGGCCGCTGCACCGTACACGTTGACGAGCACCATCTGGCGCCATTCGTCCGGCTGGTCGGGACCGCCGAGGAAGCTTGAGCCTTTCGAGAACCCCGCATTGGCAAACACCGCGTCGATTGTACCGAACCGCTCAAGCGTTTTTTGTACCATCGTCTCCTGAGACTGCCAGTCGGCAACATCGGTTGGAATGGCAAGCGCCCGCTTTGTTCCTATCTGGCTCGTGAGCGACAGAAGCTTATCGCGGGAACGGGCGGCGAGAGCTACATTCCAGCCCCCTTCGCCAAGAAGAAGGGCAGTGGCCTGACCGATGCCGGTCGAGGCCCCTGTGATGAGGATTGTTTTCCTTGTTGTCCTCTCTGTCATCGGGCGCTGTTTATTTTGCGGAGCACGCTGTGGCGGCGGCCGTAGAAGAAGTAGATCAGAAAACCGATTGCGAGCCATACGATGAGGCGGAGCCAGTTCTCTGCTGGGAGCGAGAACATGAGTACGAGGCAGGTGATGATGCCGGCAATCGGCACAAACGGCACGAGGGGGGCCTTGAAGGGGCGCAGGGCATCGGGGTTGGTGCGGCGCATGATGAGCACGGCGCTGCAGACGACGACGAACGCGAACAGTGTGCCGATGTTGACAAGCTCGGCAAGGAGGCGGAGCGGGAGCAGGCCTCCGAGCAGGGCGACGAAGATGCCGGTGAGGATGGTTGCTTTCCAGGGCGTCCTGAACTTCTCGTGTATGGCGCCGAAGAATTTGAGGGGAAGAAGGCCGTCGCGCGCCATGGCAAGAAAGATGCGCGGCTGGCTGAGCATCATGACGAGCAGCACGGAGGTGATGCCGGTGATGGCGCCGAGGGATATGATGAACTGGGCCCATTCAAGGCCGACCTGCTTGAAGGCGTTTGATACAGGAGCGTCGATGTTGAGCTGGTCGTAAGGGACCATGCCGGTGATGACGGTGGCGACGGCGATGTAGAGGACGGTGCAGATGATGAGAGAGGTGATGAGACCGATCGGGATATCGCGCTGCGGGTTGATGGCCTCCTCGGCATGGATCGAGACGGAGTCAAATCCGATGTATGCGAAGAAGATCATCGCTGCTCCCGCCAGCACGCCGACCGGTGCGCCACCCGAGCCTGCAGGACCAAGCACGGTCTGGCCGAAGACGCTCAGTCCGGAGTATCCGAACGGGGCGAAGGGCTGCCAGTTGTCCGGGTTGATGTGCATCGCTCCGAGCACGATCACCAGCAGTACGACAGCTACTTTCAGGATCACCATAACGGAGTTGAAGCCTGCGCTCTCCTTGATGCCCTTGACCAGCACCGTCGTCATGAAGAGTGCAATGAGGACTGCGGGAAGGTCGAAAAGTGCGCCGGTTGCCGTCATCATGCCGGTTGCCGGGTCGAAGTCGAGTGGCGGGCGGCTGAACACCGCCGGTATCGAAAGCCCGAAGATGCTGATGAAGTCCTGGAAATAGTGCGACCATCCATGCGCTACCGTTGCCGATGCGACACCGTATTCAAGGATGAGGTCCCAGCCGATGATCCATGCGAAGAGCTCGCCGAGGGTGGCGTAGGCGTAGGTGTAGGCTGAGCCGGCCACGGGTGCCATCGAAGCGAACTCTGCATAACAGAGGGCTGCGAAGATGCAGGCAAAGCCGGCAAGCGCGAAGGAAAGGGTGACGGCTGGTCCCGCCTTGTCGTGGGCGGCGACACCGATGAGCACGAAGATGCCGGTGCCGATGATGGCCCCGACGCCGAGACTGGTGAGTGCCACCGGTCCGAGCACCCTGTGGAGGCGGTGTTCGCCCTTCATCTCTTCAAGAAGGAGGGCAAACGGTTTTTTTCTGAAACTTTGCTTCACTCGAACAGAAGGGGTTGTGCGGACCGTGCGGCGGGGCGCTCAGTCGCGGCGGTTCATGATGGAAAGGAAATAGACCAGCTGCATGACGGCCTGCGCGGCTGCAGCCACATAGGTCAACGCCGCGGCGTTGAGCACTGCATTGACGCCCTGCATTTCTGCGGGTGAGACGATGCCCTGTGATACCAGCAGCGCTTTGGCCCTGCGGCTTGCGTCAATCTCCACCGGCAGTGTCACCAGTGCGAAGAGTGCCGTCGAGCCGAACAGGATGATGCCCGCCCATGCAAGCGTGGTGCCGATGGTTCCGGCAAGGAATATCCCTGCCATGAAGAGAAGCGGGCCGACATTGCTGCCGATGGAGACGGCCGGCACCATGAGGGAGCGGATCTGGAGCGGGAAGTATCGGGTTTTATCCTGCAATGCATGGCCTGCCTCATGGGCCGCCACACCGACGGCGGCGATGCTTGCCTGGCTGTAGACATCTTCACTCAGGCGGAGCGCCTTGTGGCGGGGGTCGTAATGGTCCGAAAGCATGCCGCGTGTAGCCTCTACACTCACCGTTGCGATGCCGCCACGCTCCAGAATGCGCCGCGCAGCCTCGGCACCGTTTATGCCCGAGCCGGTGCGTACCAGTGCATATTTTTTGAAGGTTGATTTGACCCGGAACTGGGCCCACAGACCGAGCAGCATCGGGGGAAGTGCGAAAACAAAATAGAGCGGATCAAAATAAAACATGGTGGTCATTGATGATGTTCATGGGATGCATACCGCCATCGTAAGCGTATTGCATGGGGTCTTGCCCGGCAGGCGGTCAAAAGTACATAACTGATAAACATACGGATAAGTTTCTGTAATGTAAAGCGTAACCGCACCCCCGGGCAATAGTATCGGCGGGGCTTGCAGGGGAACGCTTTACCTGCCATATTCCTTACTCCTTTACAAATGCTTCACATTTGAGAACCAATTGCCTGTCGATGGAGATGCGCTCTCTTCCATTCAGAATGCCCGGCTTCCGTGCCGTCCTTGTGATGGTGGCGTTCCTCCTTTTCCATTCCCTTCATGCCGCCGTTGCATTCCCGGTAGAGCGGCATGTGACCGGAATGACGCTCAAGGGGCCGATCAACCCGGGCAGTGCACGCTACTTCAGCCGGGTGCTTGATGAGGCTTCTCTGGATGGGTCCCGGGCTGTGCTCGTTGAACTTGATACTCCCGGCGGTCTTGTGAGCTCGCTGCGTGATATGGTTCAGGCCGTCATGGCCTCCCCGGTTCCCGTCATCGTCTATGTTTCGCCTTCAGGTGCCGAGGCTGCTTCAGCGGGGGCGCTTCTGCTGCTTTCATCCCATGTCGCGGCCATGTCGCCCGGTACGGAAACCGGTGCCGCACATCCAGTCACTCCCGGCATACCCGGGCAGGGGGAAAGTGTTTCCGGCACCAAGGCGGTCAACAATCTGGCCGCATTTGCCAGAAGCCTTGCCCTCGAGCGCGGCCGAAACCCGGAGTGGGCGGAGCGTGCGGTGCGTGAAAGCCTTGCCTCGAGCGCCTCCGAAGCTCTTCAGGAGGGGGTGATCGACATCATTGCCGATACGCCCAAAGAGCTCCTCCGGCGCACCGACGGCCGGCAGGTGAAAACCTCCCTGGGCATCCAGACCCTCTCGACTGCCGATGTCACGCTGGTCATGAACCCTCCTTCATTCCCCGAATCCGTCCTGATGGCCGTTGCTCATCCGGACATCGCCTACATTCTTTTCCTTGCCGGGCTTCTCGGTCTTTACTTCGAGTTCTCCAGCCCCGGAGCCATTTTCCCCGGTACTGCGGGTGCCGTAGCGCTGCTGCTCGGCCTCTACGCACTGCAGCTGCTTTCTGCCAGCATCACCGGCATACTTCTTCTCCTGCTTGCCGTACTTTTCCTGGCTATGGAGGTTTTCGTGACGAGCGGAGGCGTGCTTGCCGTTGCAGGGCTTGTGTCGCTCTTTGCCGGCTCCCTCATGCTGTTCGATTTTCCCTCCAGCGGCATCACCCTGTCCTTGCAGGTATTCATTCCTGTATTTATCGCATTTTCGGCAGCCGTTGTCCTGATCCTCCGCCTTCTTGTCCGTTCGGCGCGCGGGAGGAAGCTGTCGGGAGGCGAGGGTCTTGTTGGTGAAACAGGCGAGGCACTCGAGCCGCTGGCCCCGGGAGTCCCCGGAAAGGTATTCGTGCACGGAGAGCTGTGGGACGCGGTGTCGGCTTCCGCCGTTGAAAAGGGGGGCGGGGTGAGGGTGGAGGGGATGAAGGGGATGCAGCTGCAGGTGAACAGGCAATAACAGGAACAGACAACCATATCAACCATAACCATAAAGGATGCACACTATGCTTACTTTCAATTTTCTCACCATACTGATCCTCGTTGCGGCCTTTCTGGCCTCTTCGGTCAAGATCATGCGCGAATACGAACGGGCCGTCGTGTTCCGCCTCGGCCGGCTGCTTGGCCCCAAAGGCCCGGGGCTCATCATCCTCATCCCGGGGATCGACAAGATGGTGCGGGTTGACCTCCGCACCGTCACACTCGATGTCCCCCCGCAGGATATCATCACCCGCGACAACGTGTCGGTGAAGGTGAGTGCGGTGGTATACTTCAGGGTACTCGACCCGGTAAAGGCCATCATTGATGTCGAGGATTTCCATTTCGCGACCTCGCAGCTTGCCCAGACCACCCTCCGGAGTGTCTGCGGACAGGGAGAGCTTGATAATCTCCTGGCCGAGCGCGATGAAATCAATACCCGGATCCAGTCCATTCTCGACAAGGACACCGAGCCCTGGGGTGTGAAGGTGAGCAAGGTGGAGGTGAAGGAGATTGACCTTCCCGAAGAGATGCGTCGCGCCATGGCCAAGCAGGCCGAGGCGGAGCGTGAGCGCCGTTCGAAGATCATCAACGCCGAGGGTGAGTTCCAGGCCGCCCAGCGTCTGGCTGACGCTGCCATGGTCATCTCCTCTGCTCCTTCGGCCCTGCAGCTGCGCTACCTGCAGACCCTGAAGGACATCGCCCAGGAGAACAACTCGACGACCGTTTTCCCGATCCCGATCGATCTCTTCTCTGTCTTCCTGAACAAATCCTGATGGAGCGGAGGCCGCCGGTTATGATTCCGTCCACCAGAGGGTACGGAATCATAACCGGCAGGGTGAGTTTCCCCATAAGTGATTTCCCCCGGCTTTTCTGATTCTGCTATCGCGCAAACACTCTTATCTGTGAAGTCAGTCTTCCTGTCAAGTTTTTACGAGCACGGGGAACATACATCGGTATAGTTGAACGAAGCGAAAAGCGCGAAACTGTTCATAATCCAGATCTTGCCTGTTATCAATCATCCGAAGCTCATTGTTGAACACGGCGAGCTGATAGAATGTATTGTGCGTTCTATTTTGGAATAATATTACCAGATATTGTGCGATTGAGGGTATCACAACACCCCCACGCCTGTGGGGAAGACTGCCGGGGGTGCGCGTTTGCTCTTTGGCCCATCGTTTGTTGATGGTGCTTTGGGCGAGTGGTTTGTAGAGTGGCCGGCCGCCTTGGTTGATGGTGGTGATGGCGCTTTTGTAGAGGATGGTGCCGATGCCGTGGAGTGCGTCGCTGTCTTTGGTTACTTGCTGTGCGAGGGCTGGTTATGCGGGCGAGCAGGCTTTTGAGTTCTTGGATCCCGGCGACCTCGATGTGGATAATTGGCTCGATCATGGCGGGTTATATTTTAGCGATTCGTGCGTATATTTGTAGTGCGATGAGGGGGGTGCGGGTAATGCCGGCCCACCGGGAAGAAAGGCTCCGGTCTTCTTTACATCGCTTTTTTATTTCAGTCTTCTCTGCAGCTCTACGAGCATCTTTCCCGTCTCATAGTCAGCTTTTTTTGGATCTCGGGGGCTTTGTCGCCCATCAGGATGATGATGCGTTGTATTGCCTTGTAGCGTTCAAAGCTCAGATTAATGCCTTCGGTAACTTTGTCGAGTGGGGCGTCTGGCCCTATGTCGATGACGATGTACTATAATCCCTGGTTAATTCCGCGGTTTGATTCCCTTGCTGATGGACCCCCCCCCCCGCGTGTGGGGAAGAAGACCGCCATCGCGAACGAACAGTACCTCAAGTTCCCAGATCCACGCGCCCGCGTGGGGCGCGACCCGCCACGGCTTGGCGACCTTTATCCGACATGATGTTTCAATCCACGCGCCCGCGTGGGGCGCGACGGCCGAGACATAGCAAGCCTGCTTGAGCAGATCGTTTCAATCCACGCGCCCGCGTGGGGCGCGACTGTGCGGCACTGGAAGGAGCGGGCGGGAGATCGGTTTCAATCCACGCGCCCGCGTGGGGCGCGACCCTGCCGGCATCCGTGATGCGTCGATGCTGGCGATGTTTCAATCCACGCGCCCGCGTGGGGCGCGACTCCGTGCTGGGTATGTCGTACGAGCTGCTGAACCAGTTTCAATCCACGCGCCCGCGTGGGGCGCGACTTTGTCTTCGGTGACTTTTTCGATGCGATGGGTGGTTTCAATCCACGCGCCCGCGTGGGGCGCGACGTAGTTGTCCTTGTACTGCGCTGCCGAATAGTTGTTTCAATCCACGCGCCCGCGTGGGGCGCGACTAAGCGGGTCAATCACGACGAAATCATACTGGAAGTTTCAATCCACGCGCCCGCGTGGGGCGCGACACGTAGGCTTCACTGATGCGGGCTGGGCTGAGAGTTTCAATCCACGCGCCCGCGTGGGGCGCGACAACGAAACCCGAAGATAAGGCTATATTGTACCTGTTTCAATCCACGCGCCCGCGTGGGGCGCGACGCCTTCCGGGATAGGGAGTTCTGCAAGTGTGTGTTTCAATCCACGCGCCCGCGTGGGGCGCGACTTACCGTGTATGGTTGCACGAACGCGGCGTAGATAGTTTCAATCCACGCGCCCGCGTGGGGCGCGACCTTTCCAGAT
>NZ_LVWG01000028.1 GCF_001622165.1 Pelodictyon luteolum | reverse complement strand
CTCTGCCTGTTTGATCCACTGATTGCCGAGCTGGGCAGTGATGAACCCGATAAAGACCTTCAGACCCATGTGGAAACAGTTCTGCGCGAGATCCACAAAACGGTCAGCGGACAGTTCATTTCCTTCAATGCAGATAACCGCCAGTTCTACCTCGATCTGCAGAAGACCGACGATTTCGATGCCCTGATTGACAAACGAGCCGAAAGCCTGGGCCAGGCTCAGCTCGACCGATTCTATTATGAGGCGCTCAAGCGGGTCATGGAATGCCAAGATGTAACCTATGTGACCGGTTACAAGATCTGGCAGCATGAGCTCGTCTGGCAGGAGCATAAAGCAGCCCGAACCGGCTACCTCTTTTTCGGGGCTCCCAATGAACGCTCCACCGCTGTGCCGCAGCGGGACTTCTACATCTACTTTATCCAGCCCAACGATCCTCCGCGCTTTAGGGATGACAAGGTGAATGACGAGGTCTTTTTCCGCCTGAAAGGCACCGACGAGGAGTTCCTGACTGCGCTCAAGAGCTATGCGGCTGCGCTGGATCTTGCGGGTAGTTCTTCTGGCCATGCCAAGGCTACGTATGAAGCCAAAGCCAACGGCTTTCTGAAGAATCTGGTCCAGTGGTTGCAGAAGCATATGGCAGATGCTTTCGAGGTTACCTACCAAGGGCGGACAAAATCAATGAATGAGTGGGCTAAGGGGAAATCCATCAGGGATTTGTCCGGCATATCTCCTCATGAGACCATCAACTTCCGTGACTTGGTCAACACCATTGCAGGGATTTGTCTGGCACCGAATTTTGAGAACCTTGCACCAGAACATCCTTTTTTCTCGGCTCTTATCACCGGAAGTAACCGCACTCAAGCTGCGGAGGATGCGCTTCGGGCCATTGCCGGGCAGAACCGCACAAAGCAGGCCACGGCCGTGCTGGACGCCCTGGAACTGCTCGATGGCGAGAAGGTCAGCCCCTACAAATCGAAGTACGCCAAGTTCATCCAGGGAGCGGTCGCTGCCAAAGGCCACGGTCAGGTGATCAACCGCAGCGAGATCATTCAGGATGAGCACGGGGTCGAGTACATGAACCCGGGGGTGGCACGATTGGAGCCGGAATGGGTGGTCGTCATCTTGGCTGCATTGGTTTACTCTGGTGATATCGTGCTCTCTATCCCGGGTAGGAAATTCGATGCCACCGGGCTACCGCAGCTTGCTGCGACCGGCATGGAAGAACTGGTCCGATTTAAACACCTGGAGCAACCGAAAGAATGGAACCTGCCGGCGCTCAAGGCGCTGTTCGAGCTACTCGGCATGACGCCAGGCATGGCCCAGCTCGTTACTCAAGGCAAGGATGAACCAGTGCAGAACCTGCAGCAGGCGGTGGGCAAGATCGTGAAGCGTCTTGTCATGACCCAGCAGACTTTGCGCGAAGGGCTTTCGTTCTGGGGGCTGGATCTGCTTGCGGGCACTGACCTCGCCAGCCAGGCCAGCGGGCTGGACGAGGCCAAGGCCTTTTTTGAATCGCTTCAGGCCTATTCCTCGCCGGGGAAGTTGAAAAACTTCCGTTACAGCTCTTCCGAGGTTCTGGCCCATGAAAAGGCCGTGAAGGCCTTGGACGAGCTGGATGCCTTGCGCGCGTTCATCATGGATCACAGCCCGACGGCGTCCTGGCTCTCCACCGCCGAGGCGGTGCTGCCTGCCGACCATGACTGGGTGGATCGCATGAAGACTACCCGGAAGGATGTGCTGGAGGCCCTCAAGCAGGCCGATCTCTCAGAGCTGACCAGCCAGTCCCAGAGCATCGAGGCAAAACTGCAGCAGCTGAAGAAGGAATACATCGTCGCATACATCGGCCTGCACACCAAGGCCCGGCTGGGCGTGAACGACGACAAGCGCAAGGCAGGACTGCTCAACGACCAGCGGCTGCAAACCCTGCTCAAATTGGCCGGTATCGACCTGATGCCCCGGCAGCAGCTCACCGACTACCAGAACCGCCTGGCCGGACTGAAGAGCTGCTTCGCCCTGACCGAGCAGAACCTCGACGCCTCGCCCATCTGCCCGCATTGCGGGTTCCGGCCTTCGTTGGAAAACAGTACGGTAGGTGGTGCACAGATGATCGAACAGATGGATGCCCAGCTCGACACCATGGTGGAAAATTGGACTGCCACTATTCTCGGCAATCTGGAAGACCCGATCACTCGATCCAATATGGATCTCTTGAAAATTGATGACCGTGAACCGCTGGAGGCATTCATCAAGTCGAAGGAACTACCGGTACCGTTGGACAGCAACGTTGTACATGCCTTGAAGGAAGTCCTCTCCGGCCTGGTCAAAGTTCCCGTCAAGGCAGTAGAGCTGCAGCACGCATTGCAGGTTACCGGTGGTCCGGCAACTCCCATGGAAATGAAGAAGCGCTTTGAGGAGTACATTGATCAACTCACCAAGGGCAAGGATCCGGCCAAGGTGCGGATCGTTATGGAGTAATACATGACCAAGGATGAACTGATCACCAGGCTCAAAGGCTACGAATGGACCGATTTCGAGTGTAAGAAAGCATATCGTGATGTCCCTAAAGATGCCTATTCCACTGTTAGCGCCTTTGCCAACACACAGGGAGGATGGTTGCTTTTTGGCGTATCCGAGAAGGCCGGTGAGCTTGATGTGGCCGGCGTTGACCCGAAAGCCTTTGATCGTGTACAGAATGACTTTCTTTCCACATTGCGGGGAGGCCAGAAACTCAACCATATCATCAGCGCAGAACCACACGTCTACGAGCTGGAAGGCAAGAGAATCCTTGCTTTCTATATTCCGGAATTGCCGCGCCATCAAAAGCCGGTCTATCTGAAAAGCGATCCCCGCGAAACTTATCTTCGCCGTGCAGCCAGTGACGAACGGGTCACTGATGCCGAGCTGCAACGGTTCTTGCGCGACAATGCGATGCGGCCTTGGGATGCCGAAGCTATCGCTGATATGGATGTCCCCCGCTGCTTTGACGAGGAAACGATCAGCTGGTACCGCCAGCAGTTTTATCGCAGAGATCCTGAACAGCGCCAGATCGATGATGCTGTAGCGTTTCTCAGGGAGTGGAATTTTATTGTCGAACAAGACGGGAGCATGCTCCCGACCAGAGCCGGCGTGCTCTTGTTTGGAACAGATCACGCCGTCCGCCAGCTTTTGCCTCGCCCTGTTCTTGATTACCAGAGGATCGACACCCGGTTTGAAAACTGGTCGAGCGATGATCGCTGGCATGATCGCCTGATCTTTGAGGAAAACATCTTCAAGACCTGGCGGGGCCTCGTTGCAAAATACATGCGGCTTGCCGATCATCCCTTTTCACTCGATCCGGCTACCTTGCGTCGAAACGATGATCCCCCCGATTATGTCTCCTTCCGGGAAGCGGCCATCAACCTGCTGATCCATCAGGATTACGGTGATCCTTACAGGAAAGCGGCCATCAAATTCTTCACTGATCGCACGATCTTCTGGAACCCGGGAGATGCTTTTTATACGGAGTCCGAACTGCTTGATCCAACAGAGAAGGAGGTCCGCAATCCATCCATTGTAAAAGCGTTTCGCAGAATAGGGATGAGCGATCAGGCCGGCTCGGGTATTCGCGCCATTTTCCGGAACTGGCGGGATCTCGGCCACGTGCCGCCAGAGATCAGGAACGACAAGTCAAGGAAATCCTTTGAGATTGTTCTCTTAAAGCAACCGCTGATAACAGAAAAACAGCGGACGTTCTTGCAAACGATTGGCGTGAGCCTGAATGCAGACGAAGCCGACGTTTTCGCATTCGTAGCCGAGAAAGGAAGCGTCGATCTGACCGACATCCGCGCATTAACCAATGCAACAACGGCAAAGGCAAAAGCACTGGCTGAGAGCTTGGTAAAAAAACTCATGCTGGTGGCAATTTCTGAAAATGCTTTTGAGCTGGCCCCCTCTATGAAAATGCATTACGGCCATGACGGGATGAACGTGCCTGGTGTTCAGACAACCCCCGAAGTCGCCCCCGAAGCGGCCCCCGAAGTTTCCCCCGAAGTGCGCAGAATGCTGTCTGTACTTATTGGCGAAAGGAGCCGTGCTGAACTGATGGCTGCATTGAGCCTGAAGGATGAAAAACACTTTCGCGAGTATTATCAGCAGGCGGCTATTTCTGTCGGTCTGATAGAGATGACCATTCCCGATAAACCCCGTAGCAGCAAACAAAAATATCGACTCACCGCAATGGGCAAAGCTATTTTGGAGAATCAATAATGACCACACAGGATCTGTTTGGCGAAACATCAGTCCAGCCGCCGAAGCCCTCCGGCCCGGTGACTTGCCTTGGCATGACCTTCGAGAATGACGAGGCCCGTCGAGCCCACTTTACCGAGGAGTTGCGCAAGAAGCTGCAGGACCCGGAGTTCCGCAAGATCGAAGGCTTCCCCATCGGCAGCGACGAGGCCATCCTGAACCTGAGCGATCCGCCGTATTACACCGCCTGCCCGAACCCGTGGATCGCCGACTTCATCGCCGAGTGGGAAGCGCAGAAGCCTGAGCAGCCCGAAGGCAACCACTATCACCGTGAGCCTTTTGCGGCCGACGTGAGCGAGGGTAAGAACGACCCTATCTACAACGCGCACTCTTATCACACCAAGGTGCCGCATAAGGCCATCATGCGTTACATCCTCCATTACACGCAGCCGGGGGACATCGTGTTCGACGGTTTCTGTGGAACCGGCATGACGGGTGTGGCCGCGCAGATGTGTGGAAATAGAAACGAAGTCGCCTCCTTAGGTTACCAAGTTAAGCAGGACGGGACCATTTTGCAGGAAGAGATTGGCGAAAACGGGAAAAAGACATGGACTTTCTTTTCCAGATTTGGGGCAAGACGAGCTGCGCTGAACGACTTGTCACCTGCTGCTACCTATATAGCCCATAACTATAACACGCCAGTAAATTCACTAGAGTTTGAAAGAGAAACTAATCGCATCCTTAAGGAAGTTGAAAAAGAATGCGCCTGGATGTTTCAGACAAAGCACTCGGACGGGCGATTAGGCACGATAAACTACACTGTTTGGTCGGATGTGTTTGTCTGCCCGGAATGCGCCAATGAAATTGTGTTCTGGGATGCCGCAGTTGACCATGACAAGGGGAAAGTTAATGACGATTTCCCATGCCCACACTGCACAGCTCAATTGACAAAACGAAAACTGGACCGTTCTTGGGTTACTGTCTTTGATAAGGAGCTCAACGAAACCATAAAGCAGGCGAAACAGACTCCTGTTCTCATTAACTACAGCGTTGCGGGGAAAAGGTTTGAAAAAAAACCGGACGATGCTGACCTCGCACTCCAGCGTAAGATTGATGATGGTCCGATACCATATCCTTTCCCCAAAAATCGAATGATGCCAGGGAAAGAAACCCGCCGTAACGACCCCATGGGAATTACTCATGTGCATCACTTTTACACACGGCAAAATCTATGGGTAATCGCAGCCACATTGGCAAAATTGCCAAGCTTGAACTATGCGATAACGCTATTGCCGGTAATTTGGACAAACACAAAGCTATACCGATATAGGTGGGCAGCTGGTGGTGGCCCACTCGCAGGAACGTTATTCATACCATCCTTGATAAAAGATATTTCTCTTCTCAAGTCACTTTCCGATTATTTCAAGAAGGGAGTCAGGAAGAAGCGGTTGCTTGAGAAAATGACTCCGCAAATGATCATGACTAGCTCATCATCAGAGATGCAGCAGATACCTGATGATTCTGTCGACTATATTTTTACTGACCCTCCCTTTGGGGCCAACCTGAATTATTCAGAACTCAATTTTCTTTGGGAGTCGTGGTTAAAGGTACTGACAAACTATGACACAGAAGCAATTGAAAATGACGCTCACAAAAAGGGATCGATTGAATACCGCTCAATAATGGCTGCTTGCTTCGGCGAGTTCTATAGAAAGTTGAAACCTGGCCGTTGGATGACAGTTGAATTTTCAAATACTAAGGCTTCAGTATGGAATAGCATCCAAACAGCACTAAATGAAGCAGGCTTTATTGTCGCCAATGTTTCTGCACTAGACAAGAAACAGGGAAGTTTTAAAGCGGTTACTACTCCGACCGCCGTGAAGCAAGATCTTGTTATCTCAGCCTATAAACCCAATGGCGGTTTTGAAGAGCGCTTCCAGAAAGAGGCGCAAACCGAAGAAGGCGTGTGGGATTTTGTCCGAACCCACCTAAAGTATCTGCCAGTCACCAAGCGCCAAGGGCCACTAATGCTTTTCGTCCCCGAGCGCGACCCACGCATCCTGTTCGACCAGATGATTGCGTTCTACGTCCGCAAGGGTTACCCCGTGCCGATCTCCAGCCAGGAGTTCCAGGTCGGACTGGCGCAACGCTTCATTGAGCGTGACGGCATGTATTTCCTGCCGGATCAGGTGGCCGAATACGACCGTAAGAAGATGACCTCGGGTGAACTCAAGCAGATGTCCATGTTCGTCTCCGACGAGGCCTCCGCCATCCAATGGCTTCGCCAGCTCATCAAGGAAAAGCCGCAGACCTTCTCCGACATCAATCCGCAGTTCATGCAGCAGCTCGGCGGTTGGAGCAAGAACGAAGCCCAGCTCGACCTTCGTGAACTGCTGAACCAGAACTTCCTCAGCTACGACGGCAAAGGCCCTGTTCCAGAGCAGATCCACGCCTACCTTTCCACCAACTGGAAAGAGCTGCGCAATCTGCCCAAAGATGATCCGGCGCTGGTGACCAAAGCCCGTGACCGTTGGTATGTGCCCGACCCCAACAAGGCGGGCGACCTCGAGAAGCTGCGAGAGAAGGCGCTGCTCAAGGAGTTCGAGGAATACAAAGAGGTCAAGAAGAAACTCAAGGTCTTCCGCCTGGAAGCTGTTCGCGCCGGATTCAAGAAAGCCTGGCAGGAACGCGACTACGCCGTCATCGTCGCCGTGGCCGACAAGATCCCGAACAACGTCCTGGAAGAAGACCCCAAGCTGCTCATGTGGTACGACCAGGCGGTAACAAGAATGGGAGGATAATCATGCGCCTGAGCAAGATCGCAGTCGACAATTTTCGCGGCATCGAGCATGTGGAGATCGAACTTGACCGCGATGTTACGGTCCTGGTCGGCGAGAACAACACGGGAAAGACAAGCGTTCTGGAGGCGCTTCGCTTGTGCCTCGACATTGTTAGATCCGATAAGACCTGCAACTTCTCAGAGTTTGACTTCTACCGAGATCAGACGCGGGCTGATCTTTTGTCGTGCCAGCCGATCAGCATCACTCTCAGCTTCCTTGAGTCCGAAGATCATCTTTGGCCAGAGCACATCACGCAGGGACTAAATGACGTGATCGTCGGCAGCGACTTCTCCGCAATCAAGTTTCGGATTACGGCAAGATACGACGCGGATGCAGGCGAACCTGTCCAGAGCTGGAGCTTCCACGATGACGCCGGCAACGAGATGGTAGGCAAGGGCGGAATGATCAAGGAGCTACGGCGACTGAGGCCGTTCTTCTTCCAAACAGCTCTCCGTGCGGCGAAAGATCAATTCCACGGGCAGTCGACCTATTGGGCCTCGTTTTTGAAGAGCAAGGACATCGACGATGCCACGCGACGGGCACTGGAAGATGAACTTTACAAAGTGAATCAGAAGATCGTGAATGCCCATGCGAGCTTCAAGGATGTAACTGATGAGGTGAAACGCATCTCCGACCTTGTGGCCGTTGGGCAGGCTGACGCCGTAACCGTCGATCCGGCTCCAGCCGACGTCTACAAAGCGCTCAGGTATACGGATGTAAACTTGTTGACCGCATCCAGTGCGAAGATTCCAATTCGCAGTCACGGCGAGGGGACACAGAGCCTCTCCGTTCTGTTACTGTTCAGTGCCTATCTCAAGACGCGCATTCAGGCAGATGTCGATAGGCACGCCGAACCGATCATCGCTATAGAGGAGCCAGAGGCACACCTACACCCAAATGCCGTCCGAGCAGTGTGGCACCTTCTCCGCGGTTTCCCGGGTCAGAAGATCGTGGCGACACACTCGGGTGACATCTTGTCCGAAGTGCCCGTTTCGAAACTCCGAAGGATGAAGCGCAATGGCACAGCTACCGAGTGCAAGGCCATTCCTGAAGAGTTGTTGTCAGATGAGGAGTTGCGCAAGTTCAACCACCATGTTCGGCGGAATCGCGGCGAACTGCTGTTTGCCCGTAGTTGGCTCCTTGTGGAAGGAGAGACGGATGTCTCGGTTTTTGCTGAATGCGCGGACGTCCTGGGTGTCGATCTTCACGGGAAGGGCGTGCGCATCGTAGAGTGCAGCCAGGCTGGAGGCCCGGGCATCTTCATCAAGGTGGCGGATGCACTTGGTATCCATTGGCACCTGATCGCAGATGGCGATGACGGTGGCCAGAAGTACATCGATGACGCCAAAGCTCTGCTGAACGGAAGGCCTGAAACTGATCACATCTCTCCTCTAACATTTTCTAATATCGATGTTCTGTTGTGCTGCTCCGGCTATGGGCAGCCCTACAGGGACGGGGTTGGCCCACAGAAAGATGCGGAACTCACAGGACTGACCATCGGCAGCACCGAGTATTGGGAGAAGGTGTATATGATCGTCAACAAGGCGAGGAGGTTCTCCAAACCGGAAGCCGCCCTAAAGTCCATCCTGGAAATGAAGACGGCGGGGGTAGATGGCGTACCCAGAGAACTGACGGACATTCTCAACCGAATCACTACCTTGGGAGACGCGAATCCATGACAATCACCATTGACATGCTGAACGCGAATCAGAGACAGGCTGCCGACTGGAATGAGGGGCCGCTGCTCGTACTGGCGGGGCCAGGCTCAGGTAAAACCGCCGTTCTGACTTTGCGCATCGCCAACCTGATCACGAACAGCCCGAACGAGAGCTTCCGAATACTGGGGCTCACGTTCACGGTCAAGGCTGCAAACGAGATGCAGAATCGCATCCGAGAGCTAACAGGCGAAGAGTCACGACGCATCAAGCTCTGTACCTTCCACTCATTCTGCACGGACTTGCTTCGTCAACATGGAAGCCACCTGGGGCTGAAGCCCAACTTCTCCGTGATTACCGACGACAAGGATCGTCTCGCACTTCTTGGTGAAATGCGAGACAGCGGTGAACTGGAGATTGATGATCCCGAGGATTCCCTGAAGAAGATCGATACCATGTTTACGCATGGGATCACAGCCGACGAGCTGCCGGAACACTTCGATGCGGGGCAGGAAGACATGTGTCGCGCATTGCAGGATGTGTTTAAAGGCTACATGGCAAGGCTGGTCAAAGAGAACCAGCTCGATTTTGGCTCCATGCTCCACTACACACGGGAACTGCTGGCGTCGAAGCCGCGCATCGCGAGACAGGTCAGGACAGTTTACCGATACGTGTGTGTCGATGAATTCCAGGATACAAATCTCGCACAGTACAGAGTGCTTCGTTTGGTTGCCCCTGACTCGTCCTCCAATCTCTTCGTGGTGGCGGATGATGACCAGATCATCTTTCAGTGGAACGGCGCAGACCCGAAACGACTGGAAGAGCTTAAGCGTGATTATGATCCTCAGATAATCCAGCTCCCTGAGAATTACCGTTGTCCGGCGGAGGTCGTCGAAATAGCAAACCGCCTGATTGCGCACAATCCCGGTAGGGCGTCATCCAAGCTTGATGGCGTCTCGCAGAATCAAGTGGAGGGGTCAGTAAAGCTGGAATCTTTCGCGGACTTCGACGACGAGATTGCGAGACTGATTTCAGAGATTGAGCCCATTCCAAAAAACCACCGAGAAACCTGCCTAGTCATCGCACGTAGCAACAAGCTGCTGGTGCAAATTCAGGCGGCCATGCATGAGGAAGGGCTGAACGCGGAGATTGTCAGCAGGCACCAAGACTTCGCCAGTCCCCTGGTGCAGCTCATGTATTTCGCTCTGAAGGTAGCCAACGCGCCTGATTCCCGCAGCCTGCTCAACAAGCTTTGTTCGGCAGCCACGTTGGTGAACGACATTACTGTCTCTGCGGAGGATGTCTCGGCCAAAGCCAAGGTGGAAGATATCACTCCACTTCGTGCATTTTTTGCGTTTGCAGCGACGAGTGAAACCCTCAAGCCCTTTGCTGCCAGTGGGCAAGAGTTGTTGTGTGATTCCCTAGACTATCCCAGATTTGTGGAGGCGTGCTTCGGGCTGTTTGACGAGCTCAATGTGACCGACTGTGAAGAAGAGGTTTACCCCGACTATGTGGACGACAAGAAGAACTGGCTTCGCATCGCACACGATATTCGCCGTTCGCATGGCAAAACCGTGAGCCTCCACATCTTCCTGCAGGAAATGGACCTATCGCCAAAAGCGAAAGCACTATCGAGGGATTGCGTGCGGCTCCAAACTGTACATACAGCCAAGGGCGTGGAATTCGACAACGTGTTCGTGATCGGACTGGCCGAGGAGCAGTTCCCGACTTACTTCGCGATCAAGAAAGGCGAGATAGCCATCCGAGAGGAGCGCCGGAATTGCTTCGTGGCAATCACACGGTCTTCGCAGAACTTGTATCTGAGTTACGCTCAAAGCTACTTCGGATGGAGCAAGCGCCCCTCGAGATTCCTGAACGAGATGGGGTTGTTGGATGGGTGACTTTTGGCAATATAGCGCCGTTCATAACAGCGCCTGCAAGGTCATCGAAGAACAGACCTTGTGGGGGCAGACGATGTGCCGTGTCTGGTTGCCGAATCAGGATGCGGTGGTGCGCGTGCATCGCTCTGCCTTGCGGCCGCTTTGTGCCGATCTTGAGCCTGAAATTGAGGCTGGGCGCATTGCTTATGTGGCAGCTGCAGCCAAGGTAGCAGAGGTGCTTGAGGGGTTCTCAAATGGCATTGAAGGCCATGTGCTGCTGGCGCCCATGGAGTCCAACGTCATTCCGCTGCCGCATCAAATTAACGCGTTGTCTCGTGCCATTTCGGGTGACCGTGTGCGTTACCTGCTGGCCGACGAGGTGGGTCTCGGCAAGACCATCGAGGCCGGGCTGGTCATGCGCGAACTCAAGCTGCGCGGACTGGTGCGTCGGACATTGGTCGTCTCGCCGAAGGGAATCGCTACCCAGTGGGTGGCGGAAATGCAGACCCACTTCAACGAGCAGTTCCAGCTCGTGCTGGGCGACGACATCGGCACATTGCAACGCCTGGCACCAGGGGCGGATCACCGGAGCTCAGCCTGGTCGATGTTTGATCAGGTCATCGTCTCCCTGGATTCGGTCAAACCCATGGACAAGCGGCGCGGCTGGACCGCCGAGCGCGTCGCCGAATACAACCGCAGCCGGTTCGAGGATCTGATCACCGCTGGTTGGGATCTGGTGGTGGTGGACGAAGCGCACCGCTTGGGCGGCAGCACCGATCAGGTCGCCCGGTACAAACTTGGCAAGGGGCTGGCGGAGGCTGCGCCCTATGTGCTACTGCTTTCGGCCACACCCCACCAGGGGAAGACCGATGCTTTTCATCGCCTGATGAACCTGCTGGATGACGGCGCTTTTCCGGATACGGATAGTGTTTCCCGCGACCGGGTAGCTCCGTATGTTATCCGCACCGAGAAGCGCAAGGCCATTGATGCTGACGGAAAGCCCCTCTTTAAACCCCGCAGGACTCAGATGGTTCCGGTATCCTGGGAAAGTCGTCATCACTTACAGAAGCTTCTCTATGATGCAGTGACCGATTATGTGCGCGAGGGGTACAATCAGGCCATGCTGCAGAAGAAGCGTCACATCGGCTTTCTGATGATCCTGATGCAGCGCTTGGTGGTGTCCAGTACTCGTGCGATCCGCACCACACTGGAACGGCGACTCATTGCACTGCAGGAAGGAGAACAGCAAGCCAGCTTGCGCATGGCAGAGCATGAAAACAGTGTGGACGGATCGGAACGCTCAGACGATGAAATAGCCGAGTTGTATGACATGGACGGTCAGGAGCTGCTCGGCGAATTGCTGCAATCCCGGGTGTCGGCTCTGCAAAGCGAGTGCATACATGTTGAGGCATTGCTTGACGCGGCTGTTCGTTGTGAGCAGGCTGGACCGGATGCCAAGGCCGAGGCTCTGATCGAGTGGATCTACAAGCTGCAAGCCGAGGAAAACGAACCGGATCTGAAGGTGCTGATCTTCACCGAGTTCGTGCCGACCCAGCAGATGCTGAAGGAGTTTCTGGAAGCCCGGGGAATCTCTGTGGTCACCCTGAACGGCTCCATGGCCATGGAGGAACGTGGGGTAGCCCAGGATGCCTTCCGCAAATCGCACCGCGTATTGGTCTCCACCGATGCCGGCGGTGAGGGTCTGAACCTGCAGTTCGCCCACGTCATCATCAACTACGACATCCCCTGGAACCCCATGCGCCTCGAGCAGCGGATCGGTCGCGTGGACCGTATCGGCCAGCCAAAAACCGTACAGGCGATCAATTTCGTATTTGAGGATTCGGTAGAGTTCCGTGTGCGTGAAGTGCTGGAGCAGAAGCTCATGGTGATCTTCGAAGAGTTTGGTATCGACAAGACTGGGGATGTGCTCGACTCTGCACAGGCTGGTGAACTGTTTGAAGAGGTGTTTGCTTCTGCCTTCCTTAATCCCGAGGGTATCGAAACCTCCATCGATGACACAATGGCTCGGATGCGGGATGAAATCCGGCATGTGCGCGAGTCCTCCGCCATCTATGGAATCTCCGAAGAGCCGGATGTGCAGGCGGCTGAGCGTCTGCGTTCCCATCCGCTGCCCCATTGGGTGGAGCGGATGACGGTGGGCTACCTCAACTCTCACGGCGGCGCGGCCAGCCGCAAGCGCGCCTGGTGGGATCTGAGTTGGCCTGACGGTCAGGAGTATCGGAAAGCCGTGTTCAGTGTCAGGGAATCGGCTCGTCTTGCGGATGCAACCCTGCTCAATCTCGAAAACAGCCGAGTCCGTGGTCTTGCCTTGAACCTGCCTCAGATTGCGGTTGGCCAACCGTTGCCTTGCGTGACAGTGAACGTCCTGCCATCCAGCATCTCCGGGCTCTGGGGGCTCTTTGAGATTCGTCTTCAGGCAGGAATGCACCAGAAGACACCACTCTTGCGTATCCCAATGGTGCGGCGTGGCTATGTCAGTGTGTTCTTGAGCGAGGAGGGTAAACTGTATCTGCCGACGGCTCGCCATATCTGGGATGCGTTACAGACAGCGGAAGCAGAGGTGCAAACCACCCTCGGGCAGGATGAATCCATCTCCGCCTATGAGCGATTGCAGGAGGCGGCCGAACATGCCGGACAGGAGCTGTTTGACGCTTTGCAGCAGGCGCATCTCGACTCTGTGGCTCGCGAGGATGAACGTGGCATTATGGCGTTTAGCTCACGGCGGAAGGCTATCGAACGAGTTGGACTCCCTGAAGTGCGCCAATACCGTTCGGCTCGCTGTGATGCCGAGGAAACTGCTTGGCGGGATGAACTCAAATCAGCGAGGCAGATCGTTCCGGAAATCCGGTCGCTGCTGATGTTGCGCATCGTTAAGGGAGATGTTTAATGAGTAGCTGGCGAGATGCCATCCTGAACGACTTTGTCCCCAATGTCAGCAAGTTGACGTTGGTCGCGGATTCGGATTCTCTGCTGACCGAGGAGAAGTTGGTATTGGAACTTCGCGGGCGCGGGTTCGACCTGATTGAGTTCAATGATCCGGTCGAATTCAGATCCGCTTATGAGTCCAAGTACCGTTCGATCTGGGACCGGGGTGAACACACCGATCTGGTGGTAGTCCTCCGCTTGCAGGATGCGCAAATGGAATCGCTACCCTACGACCTGCTCCAAGCGGGCCGCAAGCTTTCATTCAACCTAGGGGATCTCTTTCCAAACCTGAGCTATCCGGTCATTGAAAAGCTAGACAGGAGCTTGCTGGATTCGCTTTTCGATGCCCAGCGCAAGTCGCCGCCGGATCGCATGGGCGACAACGCCACCAAGGATTTTACTCTCCGTCATGTGTTCGGCATTGCGCCGGAACTGATTACCAACGACGTGGAACTGCTTCGCGCATTGCTACGTCTGCACTACGGCCAGCATCAGCTCCCGCTGATGTTGGCCGAGCGGTTGGTACAGGTATTGAAAAACCAACAAGCTTTTTCGGAGTGGCCGCTCTCTGACATAGTGCCCGACGATGATTCGTTTTTCGGGTTTTTGCAAGAACGTTGGCCCGTATTCCTGGAAAGCTTTGCCAAGGTATATCACGGACGTGAAAGTGGCTCCGGCTATGGATTCAAGTTCTCTGGCCCGGATCAATTGCCATTTGATCATCAGGATATCAAGGTCTACATTGACAACCTGTTCATTGAAGGGAAACTCGACCCTGTCGAAGTAGTGGATCTTGAAGTGGATGCGGGTGCATGGATAAGAAGCGGTATCACCACTTCCGCTGAGAACGATGATGAACTGCGGATCAATCGACTGTTTGGTATTATTGCCAAAGAGATTCCTTCTGTCGAAGCACGATACACCGAATGGGTGGCCTTTGCGCTAAAATGGGCGGAACTTTCTTCGCTTGTCCATTGCAGTAATAGCACCGAATATCAGACTCGGCATAGAGAAATCGGCGATCCACTGAATACGACCTTTGCTGCGTGGCTTGCTGACCACTACTCCAGTCTGATCAACTTGCCGCCCACCAATCCAGCCATGCTGCACCATGTGCCGCGTCGCCTGGCTCGGGAAATCGAAGACTCCGGTAGCAGTCGTGTAGCGTTGATTGTGGTTGATGGTCTGGCCCTGGATCAGTGGGTGACCATCCGCCAGCTTCTGCAAAAGCAGGATGCCAATCTGGTCATGCGCGAATCCGCGACCTTCGCCTGGATTCCGACGCTGACCTCGGTATCGCGGCAATCGATCTTCTCGGGCAAGCCGCCGCTCTATTTTCCGTCATCCATCAACTCGACCAACAGCGAAGAGAAACTCTGGAAGCAGTTCTGGGAAGGCCATGGTCTGTCACGGCTGGATGTCGCCTACCAGCGAGGCCTTGGCGACGGCGATGCTGCGGGCGTCCTCGACTCCGCAATCCATCCTGGGAAGACCAAGGTGGTGGGGCTGGTCGTGGACAAGGTCGACAAGATTATGCACGGCATGCAACTCGGCTCGGCCGGGATGCACAACCAGATCAAGCAGTGGTGCCATGCAGGATTTCTTTCCGCGCTGGTCGGCCAACTGCTGGATTACGGCTATGAGGTCTGGCTGACGGCCGATCACGGCAACATCCAATGCCACGGCAAAGGCCGCCCATCTGAAGGTGTGATTGCCGAAACTCGCGGCGAGCGTGTTCGTGTCTATCCCACGCCGGAACTCCGCGCTCAGGTGGCTGGGGCCTTCCCGTTTGCCCACGAGTGGCCGCCGGTCGGATTGCCAGCAGATTATTTCCCTCTGGTGGCCGGTGGCCGCGACGCATTCGTGAACCTGGGAGATGTCATCGTAGGTCACGGCGGTGTAGCCATCGAAGAAGTCATTGTGCCCCTTGTGAAGTTTGAAAGGAGGACACGGTGATGGGCAAAAGACACGAAGCCATCGGTATCAAACAGGCGATCCGTTTCGAGTGGATGCAGAAAGCAGCCAATCTGCTGCTGGCGGGACTCGACGCCAAAGCCATACGCCAGGAGTTGCATGAGTTCCTCTCGGACAGAAAAGGCAATGGCTCTGAAGGCGAGCGAAGCGATCAGACCCGGACCTTTGTCGTCAACAATTTGATGAAGATCTGGGTTTCTCCTGACCCTGAGTTGATTCCATTCCGAGATGCTTCATTGGCGTTTCTACGCGACAATCCGTCCATGGCCCTGGCGGTCCAGTGGGGGATGATCTCGGCGGCCTATCCATTCTGGTTCAATGTCGCCCGGCAAACCGGTCGGCTGCTGGCCTTGCAGGAGAAAGTGACCCAGACGCAGATCATCAACCGCTTAAAGGAGCAGTATGGTGACCGGCAGACCGTGAGCCGCTATGCGAAATATGTTGTTCGGTCTTTTGTCGCATGGGGAGTCCTGAGGGATTCCGAGGCCAAGGGGTGCTACGAGAAAGCAACTCCGATTAGAATTTTCGATACTGATCTGGTGATTCTGATGTATGAATCGATTTTGCACGCGACACCAGAAGCAAAAGGTAATTTGGGGCTTATCAAGAACCATCCGGCATTTTTTGCGTTTCTGATGTCAATGATGGCCGGCGATTACATCTCCCAACACAGCGATCGAATACAAATTCTCCGTTACGGGCTGGATGATGAACTTCTCCAGTTGAAGTGAGAAACTGACCATGTTACCTCGAGTTCTGCACCAATAATCATTTAAACGATAGGCGGAAAATCAGGCATGATGACCAACGTATTTCCACCGAGAGGTTTGATCCGTTGCAAGAATTTTATGGAGAAATTACAATGAGCGATACCCTGCCCGCGCTGAGAATACTCGACTGTTTGGATTCACCCGAGATGGCAACATCCTGCCGTCAGGATCTGGATATTCCCCGTTATAAGGCGACAGAGTTGGGGCGATCAGCGGTCGAAGCCGCGAACCGTGGCTTTTACCTCGATAGCAATGGGCGAAAGGTCAATTGGAACAATGCAGTTTCAACCGCCCAGTCATTGACACAGAGCATCCCTCCTGACGCAAAACTTGAAATCTCCAGAGGTACGCTGCTATCAGAAACACGCGTTCAGGTCTGCAACAATACAACGCTTCATGCATCCATTCGCCTCGTTCAAGAAGGGCATCGCCCGCTTGCGCTCAATTTTGCGAACGGCGTTTACCCTGGCGGCGGGTTCCTCAGTGGGGCGCGTGCACAGGAAGAGGTCCTCTGCCGTTCAAGTGCCCTGTATGCGACACTGGTCGACGATCCCATGTACGAATATCACCGGAAGCGCTCCCGACCGGATTCCAGCGATTGGGTGATCTACTCCCCGGATGTCCCGGTTTTTCGTACAGATAGTGGAACCGAACTTGATGAACCGTGGAGTCTGAGCTTCCTTACTTCTGCCGCACCATACGCCCTGTCAATTGGCCAGCCGGAGTCTGGTGACCTCTTGCAGAAACGCATACATCGTATCCTTGCGGTTGCTTCTGCGTATGGTTACGAAGCTCTTGTGCTGGGCGCATGGGGCTGTGGGGCATTCGCAAATGACCCGTATCGCACGGCCCTTGATTTCCGCCATGCATTGGAAGCGGATTTCGCAGGGCACTTTTCAGATGTGGTGTTCGCTGTTGCAGACTGGTCGCCCGAGAGAAGATTCCTTGGCCCGTTCGCGGCCGTATTCTCATGACTGGACCTGCAGGTATTTGTTTGATTGTACAGTTCAGCGAGCGAGCTGCTTTCGGGCCGCCTGAGACATTTTCTTTTTTGCAATGCACCACCCACTGATTCACGCCATCCGTGCAGATATTACAGCCTTGACTATGAATGAGATTGTCTTCTGCTGCTTTTCTGTTGAAGACTTTGCTGCCTACCAACGAGTTCTGTTGCCCGATTGACTGGTAGATGTAGATCTCCAGTCGATAACTGGATGAAAAATATTTTGGTGGTATTTGTGGTGGTATCTTTGCTTTTTTTGTTTATTAAGTTCATATGATATTATATTTTAGGCGTTATATTATAATCCCTCCCTCTCCGCAGACAGAAAAGCCCCCATCGAGGGGGCTTTTTCCGTTATTTCCGACCCATCGACCTGATTCATCACTTTCCCCCTGTGCTTCTTCCCGTGATTTTCGTATTATCCCACGCCAAAATCATTAAACAAGCATATAAGCATATATGGCCAAGGTCAAAGAAGTAAACCCCGCCACCGCATTCGACATGACTAAAAAGGGCGCGCTCATTGTCGACGTCCGTGAGCCGCATGAAGTTGCGAGGAAGTCTTTTGATGTGTCGGATGTGATGCTGGCCCCTATGAGCCATTTTTCAAGCTACATGACGGAAATACCCGCAAACAGGAACATCATCATGGTCTGCCACAGCGGCAGCCGCAGCATCATTGCTGCCAGAATGCTGGCAGAGCACGGCCACAAACGGGTGATCAATATGCAGTACGGCATCGCATACTGGGAACGCGCCGGGCTCCCGATAAAAAAAGCGCCGAAAAAGCCCCCGTTCGCCTGGCTGAAAAAGCTGTTCGGCAAGGAAGGATAAGCGCCCCCCGTCGTCCGCCTTAAGGGGGCGCAGCTTTATCCCTTACGGGGGATGTAGGCGTTCAGTCCGATGGTCAAGGGTTTTCCATCCACTTTCACCTCCGTCACCGCATTTCCCCTGGTGCTTGCCACCACGAGTGTCTTGCCGGAAGAAGACGGCGTAGGTTTCTCAAGATCGATCTCGATACAGAGTTTCCCATCCCTGATTTCCACATGCATGGCCATGGCAACAGCCTCCGTTTAAAGGTTACTTAGAAGGGCATATCGCCGTCATCATACGATGAAGGACCCGAATCATACACGTTCTCTGCGGGTGCAAAGCGTTCACCGCCGCTCTTGCCGCCACCGGCAGCCTCTACTTTCCAAGCCTTCACATCGGTATACCACCGGCCATTGAACTCGCGGCTTTCAAGGTCGAAAGAAACCTTGAGCTGATTTCCCGGCTGCAAAATCGAGCGGTCAGCCTTGTCTCCCCATATGGAGACGCATATCTTTTTCGGGAACTTGCCCTCGGTCTCAATCACCACGTCCTGTTTTCGCCATACCCCGTTTTTTCCATTCCCGGTCTGTTCCGGCAAAACCGAAACCAGTTTCCCTGTCAACTCCATAAGTCTCTCTCTCCTGTCTGTATTGCATAAAAATGCATGCACCGCCAATCACAGCTGCACATCAGAGCAAATATAGCACTTCCGAGGATACTCAGGCTCTCCTGAAAACATTTGCATCCGATGCAATCAGAAGGACAGTTTCAAGCATCACCCGGAGTTGTGCGCATCTCGCTTACCCTGCCCGACAGCATCTCCATGCAGCAGGCCACACCTTCCGGGCTTTTGAGGAATGATGCGGTGGCATCTTGACCGAACCCCAGTTGCTGAGCGTCCTCGATGGCCGAAAGATCAGCGCTGAGGAAAATGAACGACCACCCTTCAGCCGACTTCATGCTGACCATCTTCTCCACCTGCTGCTTCGTGAACATTGTGCTGGAGTTTTCCTGGCCATCAGTGATGAGGGCAACAACGACCGCTTCGGGCCGATGGTTTTCTTCAAGTCTCGCAATGCTGGCCTCTATGTCATTGATCCCCCGGCCAAGCGCATCAAGCAGCGGGGTCATGCCCCTCGGGACATAGGTTTCAGGATTCAGCGCCGCCACCTCGCCGATCGGCATGAACTGCCGGACCACTTCGTAGGAATCCCCCGAATCGAACTGCACAAGCGTAAGGGTGGCCTCCCCCGGCCCCAGCTTCTGACGCTCGACAAACGCGTTCAGTCCACCGATGGTGTCATCACGGATGCTTCCCATTGAACCCGAACGGTCAAGAATGACCGTGATATGCGTATAGCCCTTTTTCATATGATTTCTCCTGTGTTGAAGATGGCTCTCTCTCTTTCTGCAAGCAGCGCAACCATGAGCGTCCTCCGCCCGGTTTCTTGTATATTGCCGGTATAAGCCCGCACCCTGCATTATCAAGCCGCATGAAATGCGGCAGATAAGCGTAGTGCTCAAGACGAACTGCACTTGTTCTATAGTAGAACTATTTGTATACTAATGCAAATGACAGAGGAAAACATCGGACAGAGGATCAAAGAACTCCGCTGCCAAAGGGGACTTTCTCAGGAGGAACTCGCCAGACGGATAGCAATTCCGAGGACCGCCGTCACTAAAATCGAATCGGGCAGTCAGGAGATACGCTTCAGGGAACTGGCGAAATTCGCCGAAGCACTCGGCATCTCCCTCGGAACGCTGGTCGAAGAACGCCGACCGGTTCGGGAGAGTGACGAGAATGCATTTTTCAGGGTATCCGACAGCGCACAGGGATACGGCGATGCACCATGCGGGCTCGAAACGATCCTGCATGTCATCCTTCTCGCTGCTGCCGGCGATCCCCTTCTGGACAGCCGGTGCCTCACAGAAATCGTTCTGCAGGCTGACCGGATGCACCTTGCAGCCTATGGGAAATCCATCTCCGGCATCCCGAAGGGCAGCCGCACGGAAATGGAAATTGCAATCGAAACCACACTCGAAAACATGGTGAGGGGCAATGTGCTGCAAAGAGTCGTCGACAATGAGTCAGCCACCAGGCGGTACCTGCCCCTCAGGATGCCCGACCTTCAGGAACTCACCGCATCGGCATATGTGCTGATTGAAAAAGCTGTCTGCATGAAGAGGTGAGGGGGACGAACTGCAGGGAAATCAGCATCAATCCCCTTCCGGCCACCGCCGGTAATGAATAATAATTGTAATTTACCCCAGGCACTTCCCGCCACCCAAACGGAGCTTATTCATGAAAAAGGTGTTATGGTTCGACCTTGAAACAACAGGAATAGATCCGGACCGCCACGGAATCATTCAGTTTGCCGGTCTGGCGGAAATAGACGGGGTGGTGGCGGAGTCCTTTGAAATCAAGATGCAGCCGCACGATGGGGCGATGATTGAAGATGAAGCGCTTGCGGTAAGCGGTTTCAGCCGGGAACAGATAGCATCCTTCACCCCGCATGCGGAAGCTTATAAGGCCATCGATGGATTTCTTTCGCGACATGTCTCCCGTTTCGAAAGAAATGACAAGTTCTACCCTGCAGGTTACAATGTCCGGTTCGACCTTGATTTTCTGAGCCGGATGTTCCGCCGCTACGACCAGTATGGCCTCGGCTCCTTCATCAACTGGAGATCCCTTGACCCCCAGCCAATCCTGAACATCATGGAGTACATGGGCCGGTTGTCGCTCCCTAACCATAAGCTGCAGGCGGTCTGCGACCATCTCGGGGTACGGCTTGAGAAAGCACATGATGCGCTCGCGGACATCAAAGCCACACGTGAACTCATGGAACTCCTGCTGGAGCATGTTTCGATAGCGCCGTTCACCGGACTGCGCACCTGAAACCATGACAAGCATGTGAGGGATACGCCCGGGGATATAGGGCAACGACAGCCCGCGTCCCCCTATATCCCGTTTATGACATTTCCCCTTACTTCGCAGGCCTCACGGACATCCTCTTCAGTAAAGAGTTCATCGTTATCGCCGCAGATGAAATCGCCATTGACCACATCGGGGCATCCTGCCAGAGACATGAGGCGGTTGGCGGAACAGTCGAAATCGCCGACCTCGGCAGGGGCTCCGACCAGAGAGGTAAGCTCGTTACCCGCACAGGAGTAATTCCCGCCGACAAACGCCGGACCACCATCAAGAGAGTCGAGCATGTTGTCGGAACAATCGAAATCGGCAGCCACTTCCATGGGTCCGCCCTGAAGGGTTGTAAGCTGGTTGCCGGAGCAGTTGAACGCACCGACTATCGGCGGAGCGCCGATGAGGGTGCCGAGCAGGTTATCTGAACAGTCGATGTTGATGTAGGCACCAACGGGACCGCCTTCAAGCGATTCAAGCCTGTTTCCGGAACAATTGAAGTCCCAGCGGACCTCCTGCGGGGCTCCTTCAAGCGAGGTCAACCCTCTCGCGGAACAGTCGATGTTGCCGTCCCCGCTTACTGGGCCCATTGCTTCTCTGAAGGTCAGTTGTTCACTCATTGTTACATCTGTTGAATAGTTCAGGGGCATCTGGAACTGCAAGGGGTAAGGTACGGGTTTCGAGCATGCACACAAAAAGAAGATGTTCACCGATGTGACAAAGCGGTTTTGACCCGGTAGCCCGTAACACCAATCCAGTTGGAAAAATCAGGGTTGAGAAAATGGTTGAGTTCGCCAAGGATGACTGAGCTGAAAACTAATTCGCAAGAAAAAGCATTGTCGTTTTCATCTCCTTGTCATAATCAGGGAGGTTTGTGTGCATGACTACAACAACGATAAAACGATGATGAACATGGCAGACGAAACGACAGTACAGGCACGGGGCGCAACCAGCAGCCTCGTGGATGCAACGGCCCGTCTCGGACAGTTGCAGGTTGAAATGATGGCTGGCGGGCTCAAAGCGGTTCTGGCCCTGCTTGTGCCGCTCAGCAGGGCGTCCGTTGAATTGTCGCTCAGCATGCTGAAGACATTCAGCAGGGTGATGGACGGCGTTACAACCGCCCTTGTCCCGAAGCGGCAGGTCTGAATTTCAGGCTTCAGATTTCGGCGAGCACCCGGACGAGAAAGTCCCAGAATCTTCCTACTGAAGAGACGACGACATACTCGCCCGGAGAGTGGGGGTGGCGAATGGTCGGACCGAATGAGACCATATCGAGTCCGGGGCAGAGGGCGCCGATGATACCGCATTCAAGTCCTGCGTGTACGGCACTGACCCCGGGCTCTCTGCCGTACAGGCTACGGTATGCATTCTGCATGCGCCTAAGGGCCGGGGATGCCGGATCTGGTTTCCACCCGGGATAACCGCCGCTGAAGACGACTGTTGCTACGGCTGGTCGGAATATGCTGGTAAATGCATCCTTGAGCTCCGCCATGCCGCCGTCCGTCGAACTGCGCAGCAGGCATTCTATGGTGGCATGGCCGGGGCTGGTGCGGACAATGGCGAGGTTGCTGGAGCTTTCAACAAGTTCTTCCATGTCGGTGCTCATCCGGATGACGCCGTTCGGGCAGTTAGAGAGCCCCCTCAGGAAGCGGCCGGCGGCATCCATCTCTATCACTGAAGACGGCACGTCCTTTGGGATGATATCGATTGTACACCCGGGATCTGCAGCCGCAAGCTGTGCATGTATGTCCCCGACGAGACCCGAGAGCATAGCACGAAACCTCCCGGCACCTGCACCCGGAACCGTCACGACTGCAGAAGCCTCCCTCGGAATGGCATTGCGGAGACTGCCACCTTCAAACGAAGCGAGCCGCATGCCGTGCGCCTCGCCTCCATCAAGGAGAAGTGCGGCGAGAACCCGGTTTGCATTTGCACGGCCGAGATTGATGTCCATCCCGCTGTGTCCTCCGCTGAGTCCCTTGACCCGCACCTCGAATGCACAGCTGCCGGAAGGAAGCGGTTCCTGAGGGAAGTCGAAATCGATTGTGGCATCAAGCCCGCCAGCGCAACCGATGAAAAGCTCTCCCTCGTTTTCAGAGTCAAGGTTGAGAAGGATGTCGCCCGTCAGCACTCCCGGCTTCAGACCGAGAGCACCCGTCATGCCAGCCTCCTCGTTTGCGGTGAAAAGGGCTTCAAGGGGCCCGTGCACGATTGTGGAGGATTCGAGCACAGCCATTGCCGCAGCCACGCCGATTCCGTTATCAGCCCCGAGGGTGGTACCGCGTGCACGTACCCGGTCTCCATCGACATATGCCTCGATCGGATCGTTTATAAAGTCGTGGTTACAGCAGGCGTCCTTCTGAGGCACCATGTCGAGATGGGCTTGGAGCACTACCCCCGGACGAGCCTCCATGCCGGGTGTAGCGGACTTGCGGATGATGAGGTTGCCGGCGTTGTCTTCCAGGGTCTCAAGACCGAGTGTGCGCCCGAACCCGGCCACAAGCTGACGCACAGCCTCTTCGTGCCCGGATGGCCGCGGCGTCCGGCTCAGTGAATGAAAATTGCGCCAAAGCGCCCGGGGTTCGAGCTGCAGGAGTTCATCATGCATGGAGTTCGGAGGTTTTTAGTGTTATATTCTCCCTTATACCGGCGCAACAGGCAACCGCACTCCCAAAAAGGGGTCGCAATCAGTGATGTTACGCAACGGCTTTCATCAATCCAACAAACCCATACAGACATGGCTAACAGCAACGGTGTTTTTTCGGATCTCTTCAATGCAGTAGGCGCACCCATCCAGAATGTTGCAGATGGTGTCGCCAACGGTGCCGCATCGGTCCTTTCGGTCGCTGAATCCGGCGTGAACCTCTGCGCAACAGCACTGACCGCAACCATCAATACCGGCATGGACGTCTTCAAGGGCGCCGCTGACGCCATCGGTTCGTTGGGTAAACCTGCCACCGCAAAGCCTGCGGCTCCTGCTGCTGCACCAAAGAGCGCTCCTGGTGCAAACCCCTTCAACCCCGCGAAGCCCTAAAAGTTTTCCCTGGCGCCACCCGTGAGCACCCGACGAAAACCGGACTCTCGGGCGGACACTGTTCAGAGCATACCAAACAACTGAGAAGCCCCGCAGAAACGGGGCTTCCCTGTGATGGAACCGATAAACCACCCCGTATGCAAGAGCGACTCCTCATCGTAAAAAACATCACGCACGAAGGTCCGGGCCTGCTTGAAGGCCTGCTCATCGACCGCCGGATTGATGCCGATCTTGCCGACCTTTCCCGCGGCGACCCGTTCCCCGATCCACTCAGCTACCGGGCTCTCGTGGTACTCGGAGGACCGCAGAGCGTCAACGACCCAACGCCCGCAATGCGGAATGAAATCAAGCAGATCAAAAGGGCTCTCGAGAGAGATATCCCCTATCTCGGCATCTGCCTCGGCATGCAGGCACTCGTTCATGCTGCTGGCGGCACGGTACTTCCCTGCCATGAAAAAGAGACAGGTTTTTTCGATCCCGCCGGAAATCCCTACCAGATGGAGGTGAGCGAAGAGGGACGCGGCGATCCCCTGTTCAAGGGGCTCGGGGAACGGTTCAGGGTGTTCCAGCTACACGGCGAGACGGTGGAGCCGGCAACGGGTACCGTCCTGCTCGGAACCAGCCACCAATGCCGCCATCAGGCGGTAAAAGCGGGAAAGCACGCCTATGGACTGCAATGCCATTTCGAGATGACCCGCGGCACGCTCGACAGATGGACGGAGATCGACCCCGACCTCAATGCAATTGGCCGGGAACGTCTGCTCGGTGAGTTTGATGCCATGCAGAATGAGTACCGAACTATAGGACTCCGCCTCCTTGGCAACTTTCTCGACATCGCAGGATTCACAGAAGAGGGAACGGCATGATCGATCCACGCTGCATCTCGGTGCTGAACTCGGCACCCGGAATATCGGGACCCGTCATATACTGGATGTCTCGAGATCAGCGGGTGGAGCAGAACCGTGCGCTGCTCTATGCTCAGGATTGTGCAATGGCGACAGGAGCACCCCTCATCGTTGTCTTCACCCTCTCCGGGTCTTTCATCGGAGCCACCCTCCGCCAGTATGACTTCATGCTGAAAGGGCTTATGGAAGTTGAGCACCGCCTTCGCAATCTGGGGATCGGTTTCGTGTTGCTGGAGGGAAAACCGGCAGGAGAGATTGTTCGCTTCAGTGAGTCCATTGGCGGCGGATGCGTCATCACCGACTACTCCCCTCTCAGAATCAGCCGACAGTGGAAAGCGGAAGTGGCGGCAGTACTCCCGGTACCCCTCATTGAAGTCGATGCACACAACATCGTTCCCTGCCTTACTGCCTCCGGAAAACAGGAATATGCGGCCCGCACCTTCCGGCCGAAAATCAGCCGCCTGCTCGGGGAATTCCTCATGCCGCTAGAACCCGTTGAGCGGATGCCATCATCCGAAGCGTGGGCTCCGACCGACTGGGAGGGAATGAGGGCGCGTCTGCAGGTCGAAAGCCCTACCGGCACGGTTCGGGCTCCGGAGCCCGGCGAATCAGCAGCCCTCCGGCATCTCGAAACTTTTATCGGGGAACGGCTCGATGTCTACGGGGAACAACGCAACGACCCGAATGCCGGTGCGACCTCAGGCCTTTCGCCCTACCTGCATTTCGGGCATATCTGGGCCGGTACGGTAGCGCTCGAAGCAAGGGGCGTTATGAACGTGTTGAACAGCCGAAGTCCAGAAGGGAGCCTCCCAACCGGCATGTTGAACAGCCGAAGTCCAGAAGGGAGCCTCCCAACCGGCATGTTGAACAGCCGAAGTCCAGAAGGGAGCCTCCCAACCGGCATGTTGAACAGCCAAAGTCCGGAAGGGATCCACCCAACCGGCGTGTTGAACGGCCGAAGTCCTGTTGAGTCAACAGCTGCGTTCCTTGAAGAGCTGATCGTGCGCCGTGAGCTTTCCGACAACTACTGCGCATACAACAGCCGGTACGATTCGTTCGACGGGCTGCCCTTATGGGCACAGGCAAGTCTCGACCGCCATGCCACGGACCCGAGAGAGGCCATCTATACACCGGGAGAATTCGAGGAGGGCAGGACGCATGACCCGCTTTGGAACGCAGCACAGCATGAACTGCTTCATACCGGATCAATCCACGGATACATGAGGATGTACTGGGCAAAAAAAATTCTGGAGTGGAGTCCCTCTCCGAGGGAGGCGTTTGAAACGGCAGTATGGCTGAACGACCGTTACTCTCTTGACGGAAGGGATCCGAACGGGTATGCAGGAGTGGCCTGGTCAATCGGAGGCCTGCATGACCGGCCGTGGTTCGAACGGCCGGTATACGGGAAGATCAGGTATATGAACGCTGCCGGATGCCGGCGGAAGTTCGATGTGGAGCGCTATATCCGAAAACAGAAGGAACCTTAGCTGAGCGTCAGGTCAATGGTGCGGCGCTGCATGTCGACCTCGTGCACCTTCACCATTACCTTCTGGCCTATCTGGAGGCGCTTTTTGCGGCGCTTGCCCACCAGCGAATATGACTTCTCGTCAAATTCATAGTAATCGTCGGTAAGGTTGCGCATGTGCACCAGGCCCTCAATGGCGAAATCGACCATGCGGACATAGATGCCGTACTCGGTGGCTCCGGAGATGACACCCGGATAGACCTTTCCTGTGTGGCTCTGCATATACTCCACCTGCTTCAGCTTGATGGATTCACGTTCAGCCTCGACGGCAACCTTTTCACGCTCGTTGGAAATGCGGCAGACCGTATCGATTTTCTGCTTCAGCTCGGCAATGCGCGCCTCGGGCATCTTGCGGCGCTTTTTCCGGAATGCCTCATACTCAAAGAGCAGGCGGTGCACGATGAGGTCAGGGTAGCGCCTGATCGGCGAAGTGAAGTGGGTATAGTGCTCGAAACCGAGGCCGTAATGGCCGTCGTTCTCCCCGGTATAGACTGCTTTGGACATACAGCGCAGTACGAGCTCGTTGACGAGGAACTCGACATTGGTGCCATGAACCTTCTGAAGGAGCTCACGCAGAGACTTGGCAGAGACGATCGGGCCGTCCTTGCCCTTGTTGATCTTGAGATCGTAGCCGATCTTCTTGACGAAGTTCGAAAGGATGATGACCCGCTCCTGCTGGGGCGAATCGTGCACACGGTAGATCACCGGCTGCGGCACCTTCTTGCCTTCCTTGAACGTCTTGGTCAGAAACTCTGCCACCTTGCGGTTGGCCAGCAGCATGAACTCTTCAATCAGGCGGTGGCTGCCGAGGCGCTCCTTCTTCATGACCTCGAGCGGCTCACCCTTCTTGCCGAGCTTGAAGCGGACCTCCTCGGTTTCAAAGTCGAGTCCTCCGTGGCGGAATCGCTCTTCACGCAGCAGCACGCTGATTTTCTCAAGCAGCTGCAGCTCCATCAGGTAGTCGCCCTTCTTGTTGTTGAGAATCTCCTGGACGTCTTCGTAGGTAAAGCGTCGTTTGCTGTGGATGACGGTCTTGTGGAACTCATGCTTCTGGACCCTTCCATCTTCAGTCATGGTGAAGAAAACGGAGAAGGCCATGCGGTCGACGCCGGGGTTGAGGCTGCAGATATCTTCGGAAAGACGGGAAGGCAGCATCGGAATGACGCGGTCGACGAGATAGACGGAAGTGGCGCGTTTCAGAGCCTCTTTATCGAGCGGAGAGTCCTCGGTCACATAGTGCGATACGTCGGCGATGTGTACACCGATTTTCCAGAGCCCGTTTTCTAGAGGTTCGACCGAAAGGGCGTCATCGAAGTCCTTGGCATCAACGGGATCGATGGTGAAGAGAACCTTATCGCGGACGTCAAGGCGCTCCTGCAGGTCTTTGTCAGTGACACCCATCTTCATCGCTGAAGCCGCCTTTACGATCTCCTTGTCGAAGGTTTCGTCAATACCCTTGCTGCGTGCGATGGCGCTCACTTCAACAGCGGAGTCACCGGCTGTGCCGAGAATCTCCAGCACCTTTCCCTGTATGGATCCCTCCTTGCTGAAATCGAGCTCGCCGACCATGACCTTCTGGCCATCCTTGGCTTTGGCGGCGTTTTTGATTGAAACGATGATTTCAGGCAGGATTTTCCGTTCGTCCGCCTTAAGGGTAAAGCGGCGGTTGCCGCGCACAAGCGTGCCGACGATGGTCGAGACCTTGCGGTGGATGATTTTCGTGACCATGCCCTCACAGCGCTGGTGGGGCGTAGAACGCGAGCTGTATGTCTTGGGGACCTTGGTGACGGTAAGCTCGACCTCGTCACCGTGGATGGCGGAGTTCATGACATCGGCCTTGATGAAGACATCGTCGTCGAACCCCTCGACCTTCACGAATCCGTATCCGTTGGGATGGGTGGTGATGAAGCCGGTATAGGTGCTGTCGACCTTGTACTGCTCTTTGTCGGGTATGGGGAAGGGCTTCTGGTGCTGAAGATGATCTTCATAGGAGGCATCGGGGCCCGGCATGCCGTAGCAGCGGTTGGAATCCTTATCGAGCGTCCCCTCATCCTGCATCTTGTGCAACACATACCAGAATCCTGGAAGCTGGCGGGACTCGCCGTAGCCCATGGCTTTGGCAAGTTCCACGGAGCGGTAACGCTGGCCTTCATGCTCGGAAAGAAAGTTGACTATTTCAGCGCCAAGCGAACTTTCGCCCCGCATGAAAAGAAACTCGTTTATGAGAATATGGTCGTTGGGTTTCACCCGCTCCCCGCTCTGCTGGCGAGACGGTCTGCTTCTTTTCCTGTTCTCTGCTGCGGGCTGTGCTGAGGGCTTGGCTTTCCTGTTCCTGCTGTTGCGCTGTCTTGCCACTTCGTAAATCGTTATATGTTTTTCAATGTTGTTCAAGTTAATAAGATTACACCAGACTTCTGCAAAAATAAGCAAATGAATGCTGAGGCACATCCGTTCCTGAAGAGCCGCCACGCCGATGGGCAATGGAGCCAAAAAAGTTAACGATTATGAATAAAGTGCTTGCGTAATCGGGAAATTTCCCGTAACATTTTCATATAGGCTGGGCTCTTCCCGGCCGGCAGAAGGGCCCATGGACCATCTCCGGGGCTTTTTTGCTTTTCAGGGCCTCGAGATCCGCTCCAGAAGATCCTCCGGAGCAATGAACCCATCCACACGCAGATCCGGCAGCTCCTTGCCCTTCGAATCAAAAAACACCAGCGAGGGAGGACCGAACACACCAAACCGCTTCATGAGCTGCCGGTCTTCGGGCGTATGGCCGGTCACGTCGACCCGGAGGAGCTGCATCCTTTCAAGCGCAGCTGCCACCTCCGGATCGCGGAACGTGATATGCTCCAGTTCCCTGCATGAGGCACACCATGCAGCCGAGAAATCAAGCATCACGGGCCGGCCGGCATCACGAAGTTCAAGGTCGAGCTCAGCCTCGGAGCTGATCATCTTGAACTGCAGCACCGGCTGGCGGACCTCAAGCGAGCCACCCGCCATCACCCTCAACAGATCAAGCGGGCTGCTGGCCCCCCTTGCCGCCCCGAACACCATGACTGCGGCAAGAAGCAGGCATAAGAATCCGGTTGCCCTTCCAGCACGGTTCAGTGGAGAAGCATTCCCCCCGGAGCGCTGGAAAACGCCAAGAAAATAGGCTGCAAGTACCAGAAGCATGGCCCAGGCTGTCATGACTGCCGGCGGAGGAAGAACGGGAGAGACCAGGTTGATGGCAACGGCGATGAGCAGGATGCCGAACAGGTATTTGACACCGACCATCCACCCACCGGCACGCGGCAGGAGGAACCCTGCCGACAGGCCGAGAAGAAGAAGCGGGACACTCATGCCCGCAGCCATCGAAAAGAGCGCCAGGCCGCCGAGCAGCAGATCCCCCGTCTGACTGATGAAGATGAGGGTTCCGGCAAGCGGTGCAGCGACGCATGGACCAATCACGAGCGCCGAGATTGCCCCCATCAGGAACACACCGGGGAACCGCCCCCCTTTCAAAGTACCCGACGCCCTGTTGAGCCGTTCCTGGAGGGCTGATGGTATCTGCAGCTGGTAGACATCAAACATGGAAAGCGAAAGCAGGATGAGCAGGATCGCAAAACCCAGCAGCACCGGCGGCTGCTGCAGGAACCCGGCAAGCCCTTCACCGGCAAGGCCGGCAGCAATGCCCATACCCGTATAGACAACAGCCATCCCGGCACTGTAGACGAGAGCGAGCAGAAGACCCCGTGAGCGCGAAGGAGCAGCCTCACCGGCGATGATGGAGGAGAGGATCGGCAGCATCGGCAGGATGCAGGGCGTGAAGGAGAGCAGGAGGCCGAACACGAAAAACACCCCGCCGATCTTCCACAGCGACCCTTCCATGAGGGTTGCCAGAACGGGTGAGGATGCAGTGTCGGAAGGCGGCTCAAAAGATGCAGACGGGGACGCGGGAAGTACCCCGAACCCGGCACTTCCGGCCTCATTCCGAAGCAGGCCCGGGTAGTCGGAATCAATGCGGAACAGGGTAGCCTCCGGAGGGTAACAGACCCCCTCGTCGGCACACCCCTGATGCCATACCCTGAGAACGAACGGGCTTCCCGCACCAGCCACCTGCACCGTGAAGCGGAGGGAGTCGTGGTAGAGGGTCGACGACTCACCGGTAAGGGGATCCAGAGCCTGCTCTCCCGGAGGCAGAACCGGAGGGATAATTGAGGCTGATCCACTGTCAACCTCCAGGCGCACCTGGTCGCCGTAGAGCTTGTAGCCTTCAGCAATCTCCCACCGGAGACTGACTGAGCCATCCCGAAGCAGTTCTCCCCGAAGCCGGAACGCGCTTGAGGGATCTGCGGGACCCTCTGCATGGAGTGCGCTCCAGGCCGCCGGTACGGTACCGCTCAATGCAAGCAGCAGAACCAATGACCATGCCAGGAACATTCCGCTGCGTTCTCGTCCTTTCTTCATCACTCCTCAACCATTGTTTTTCTGAAAAGCCCTCAATACTGGCAGAAAGGTTCTGGAGGGCATATAAGTCAGTATAGCGCACCGTCCCCTCTCCTGCAAGCGCCCCTCTCGGGAGGCCTGCAACTTTTTGGAGGTCCTGCCGATTGCGTTTGTACTCGACCCATCCCCCTCCAGAGGCAACCGAAATCCTTCAACGGAGAACGAACATGGACAGCGAAACACTCAAGGAAACCGCCCGTGCGCTTGCTGCAGGTGACAAAGGCATTCTGGCGATGGATGAAAGCGTGCCGACCTGCAACAGGCGTTTCGCCATACTGGGCATTGAGGAGACTGAGGAAAAACGGCGGCAGTGGCGGGAACTGATCGCCACGACCCCCGGCATAGGCGACTTCATTTCGGGCGCAATCCTTTTTGAGGAAACCATCCGGCAAAAGACTTCAGCAGGACAGCCCATCGTCGAAGTGCTCCGGGAGGCAGGCATCATTCCAGGCATCAAGGTGGACGAACGAACAAAAGCCATGGCACTGCATCCGGGAGAAATGGTCACCGAAGGCCTTGACGGACTGCGCGAACGGCTTGAAGAGTACCGCGAAGCGGGCGCACGGTTCGCCAAATGGCGGGCGGTCATCACCATCGGAGAGGGCATCCCCACCCGTGGGTGCATCGAAGCCAACGCGCACGCTCTGGCACGATATGCTGCGCTGGCGCAGGAGGCGGGGCTGGTCCCCGTAGTAGAGCCGGAAGTCCTGATGGAGGGGACGCATACGATGGATCAATGCGAAGAGGTGACTGAAGTGGTGCTCCGGGAGGTATTCAGCAGTCTTGTCCGCCAGAGGGTGCTGCTTGAGGGAACGGTACTGAAAACCAGCATGGTGCTTCCCGCCCTCGGCTGCCCCATACAGAATACCATCATGGAGGAGGCTGACGCCACCCTGCGCTGCATGCTGCGCACCGTACCCGCAGCCGTTCCCGTCATCGCCTTCCTCTCCGGAGGCCAGCCGGGCCAGCTGGCCTCAGCCCGCCTCAGCGCAATCAACGAACGCTATCGCCAGACCGCGCCCTGGGCGCTCTCCTTCTCCTTCGCCCGCGCCATCCAGCAGACAGCCATGGCACAGTGGAACGGGGAGGATGCCCAGAGGGAGGCCGCACAGACAACCCTCCTGCACCGCGCCCGCAGCAACGCAATGGCCCGCCGGGGAGAATACATCGAATAACGGCCGAATCAGGGTACCGCCCAAGTCCGGAATGATTACCCCGCTCTAACCTGGCAGAAACCCTTGGTTCAAAGGATACAAGTTCCCGCAGATATTCCCCGAATCCTCCTTGCGGCAGACTTCGACCGGTCCTTTTGAACAACGATTCAAGCTGTTGACGCAAGACTCTTTAAGATTCAAAATCAAACCGGAAAATAGTTATATACTACAGTGTAGACTGCATATGTCAGGCTGTTCTTGAATGAACGGCTGCAGTTGCGGTCGCCATTGCGCATATGCAACCGGGTCCCCTTTTTCCTCATGTATTCGTCACCATATCGCTTCATCCATAGTTTCACCGGAAAAGGAGGGCGACACTCACGCTTTTTGTTGACGGAAAGCTTTGAGATGCGCTGATGGCTCTCGACTATACCACCCTCGATCTGCTCCGCCAGAACCATCCGGCCTGGCGCCTGTTGCGGGCGCAGCATGCGCCTTTGGTATCATCGTTCCTGCACCGGGCATTCATTGCGCCCAATGTGCGCACCATCTCAGAGGCCGACCTTATAGAACAGCTGGAAGACGAGCTCTTCGCGCTTCGCCGTCAGCTTGGAGACACAGCGTATCCCGGCTCTGCACAGAGCTATCTGAACGATTGGGCGGAGAATGACAAGGGGTGGTTGAGAAAGTTCTATCCAGTCGGAGAGGACGAACCTCATTACGATGTGACCCCTGCCACCGAAAAGGCTCTGGCCTGGCTGGAAAGCCTTTCCGAACGCGCCTTCGTCGGCACCGAATCCCGCCTCCTGACCCTCTTCGAGCTGTTGCGCCAGATGAGCACCGGCAGCCAGACCGATCCGGAACTGCGCATTGCCGAGCTGCACCGGCGCCGCGAGGAGATTGATGCGGAGATTGCCCGCATTCATGCCGGGGACATCTCCCTGCTTGATGACACGGCGCTCAAGGATCGCTTCCAGCAGTTCCTGCAGCTGGCACGCGAGCTGCTGACCGACTTCCGCGAGGTGGAGCAGAATTTCCGTACGCTCGACCGGCGGGTGCGGGAGCGCATTGCTCTCTGGGAAGGAAGCAAGGGAGCGCTGCTTGAAGAGATCATGGGCCAGCGCGATGCCATTGCCGACTCTGACCAGGGCAAAAGCTTCCGGGCCTTCTGGGGCTTCTTGATGTCGCAGTCACGTCAGGAAGAACTGAGCGTCCTGCTCGACGAGGTGCTGAACCTTCCGCCAGTAGTGGAGATGCGCCCCGAAGCCCGCCTGAAGCGGGTGCACTACGACTGGCTCGAAGCGGGCGAGCACACCCAGCGCACTGTAGCCCGCCTCTCCGGACAGTTGCGCAAGTTTCTCGATGACAAGGCGTGGCTCGAAAACCGCCGTATCATGGATATCCTGCACGACATCGAAAGCAGGGCTCTCGGCCTCAATGGACAGATGCCCGAAGGAAGTTTCATGCCCATTGCCGATGCCTCCGCCTCGATCGAACTGCCGCTTGAACGACCGCTGTACCGCCCGCCCTTCAAACCGGTAATCGAAGGCATTGCGCTTGACGCGGGAGACGCTGAAATCGACACTGCCGCCCTCTACGCACAGGTAATCATCGACCGCGCAGAACTGACGGGCAACATCCGCAAGGCGCTTCAGGAACGGAAACAGATTGCCCTCGGCGAGGTGATCGCCCTCCATCCCCTTCAACACGGTCTGGCCGAGCTGGTCACCTACCTCCAGATCGCCGGAGAGTGCCCCCTTACGGCAGTAGACGATGAGGTTGAAGAGCGGATTGAATGGGAAGGTGAAAACGGCTTGACGCGACGGGCAACACTACCAAGAATCATCTTTGTACGCAACGAGTAATGACAACTCCCATAGACGCCCAAACCCCGCGGCCGGCAACAGCGCCCGGGGAGCTTTCACCCCTGGTGGTCACCCTGCTCAAAGGAGTCCTCTACGAGGAGGAGAACACTGCACTCTGGAACGTGCTGCTGAACATGCAGGCAGGCGTACGCGATTACATTTCGGTGCTCGGCCTCGAACTGATACTCGACGAAGCAGAGGGCTATGCCTTCCTGAGGTCCCGCGCGGCGGGTGAAGAGGAGAGTCAGGACTCCATGCCGCGCCTGGTGGCCCGGCGACAGCTCTCCTACCCGGTCAGCCTCCTGCTCGCGCTCCTGCGCAAGAAACTCGCCGAATCCGATGCTGGCGGGGGAGACACCCGCCTGATCCTCTCACGCGAGGAGGTGGTCGAGCTGATCCGTATCTTCCTCCCGGCAGGGAGCAATGAGGTGAAGCTTATCGACCAGGTTGATGCATCCCTGAACAAGATCGCCGAGCTTGGATTCATCCGGCGCCTGCGAAACGACAAACAGACGATTGAGGTACGGCGCATCATCAAAGCCTTTGTCGATGCCCAGTGGCTGGCCGATTTCGACCACCGACTCGACGAGTACCGCCAACTCAGCCGAAAATCTACGGAGGAAACGGATGGCTGAAGCACTTGAACTGGGATTCATCTCCGACGACCGACTCGCAGGTTTCCGCCTGCAGCGGATCGAGGTGTTCAACTGGGGTACCTTCGACAGCCGCGTCTGGACGCTCCGGCTCGATGGACTGAACGGGCTCCTCACCGGAGACATCGGCTCAGGCAAATCGACCCTGGTCGACGCCCTCACCACGCTGCTCGTCCCGAGCCAGCGCATCATCTACAACAAGGCCGCCCCCTATGTGTTAACATAG